>JAPOQI010000045.1 GCA_026710765.1 Cytophagales bacterium
TAGCCGAATGCTCCGAATCAATAGGAATCAAAGTCCCAACCCCTTTATGAAGGATCTCCTGAATAAGCTCCCCCCCAACCACCATAGCCTCCTTATTAGCCAAAGCAACCTGTTTGCCTACACTCAGCGCCTTCAAAACAGGATCCAAACCCGAAAATCCAACCCAAGCCACCAAAACAACATCTACCTCCTCATCCACCAAGAGATCTTCTAAGTTCTCTATTCCACCTAATTTCGTAGGGCTTGTAAAGGTATTTTTAGCTTTTTGATAAGTACTCGGATCTGTAATAAGGGCTCGGGGAATGGAAAACCGTTCCACTTGTTCCTTGAGAAGCTCAACTTGGGTATGCGTGCTTGCCCAGACTACCTCAAATTTATCCCTATGTTGGGCAACCACATCCAGGGTTTGGACACCTATAGAACCCGTAGAACCCAATAAAGCTATTCGCTTGCGTCTCACATCTCAACAGAAAATTCAGATCCCTATTTGGGATAGTCCTAAAGTAGATAAATAACTTCTAAACCAAGCCATGAACATGGTTATATTTGAACTAAATTACATCCAAGGATTTATGTTACATGCATGTTTGTGTCGATTTTTGAAGAAAAGAGGTCCCTCCTTGATCATAGTACTGAATCTTTTTTATCCCCTCTCAGCACAAATCGTAGACGATTCAACCCAAACCATCTATGGTACAAAAGAAACCTATTTCTACTATACCTCTGACCTTCTACACCCTCTATCTATTCCCAAACGAATACCCGATACAACCTTATATCACATAGCCGAGGTAGATCCCATAGAAATTCGGCAACGTAGTTGGACAAACCTCGGAAATACAGGAACAGCTCTTCGTCCTCTTTTTCCTTTTCTATCAAGAAACATTGAACAAGAAACAGGTCTCTCTGCATACGATGCCTATTTTCAATCTCTCGATTCCATTCAACATTATCATTCCCTCACAAGACCCTATTTGTATTTAAGTGGACATCTCGGACAACAAGGACGAAGTAGCCTAGATCTTCGTTTCAGTCAAAATCTGAACCCTGCACTAAATATTTTCCTGGGACTTAATAGAATAGATAGTGATAAACAAATTGGTGCCTCCCTGGCACGAGATGATAGAAATGTCATCTCCACATCTTATCATTTTCGCTTCAACTATTCTTCCACAGATAGCCTCTTCGTTTTTCTAGGCAGCTGGGAACATCAAGATCACAATGTGGAGGAAACAGGAGGAATTTGGGTTCCAGAACAAGCACTCAGGACAGAATATTTTCAGTACCAAAGAGCTACCGTTCGGCTACTAGATGCCGAACAACAAAATAAACGCAGAAGGGTACACCTCCTCCAACGAATCCAATTGCATCCCAATTTCTATCCCTATCTCTCCCTCCTAAGAGAAAAACAAGAAAACCTCTATACGGATAATATAAATCTCAACACACGAGATAGCCTTATCTACCGTAAAACCCGCTTTTCTGAGAATATGACATCCCAATTTATGGGATTACAAACCTGGGTCTATGAGTGGGGGGGAATGGGTAAACATGGCGGACTCAGTTACAGACTCTATGCCAAAAAGCGAAATCTCCACTTTACCGATAGCGACTCCACCCGAGGACATATGGGCATCCGTCAGGAAACCCATACAGGTGCCGAATATAAATACAACTTCTCTCCCAAATATCAATGGCAAGCTGAGATGGTCCAAATGAACGGAGCGCATTACAATTTTTCATCCCGCATGATCTCTCCCCATTTTCTCATAAAAGGTAGATATACCAAACGCCCTCCACCCCTATTCGCACAATATCACAATGGAAATCATCAATACTGGGATCAAGACCTCATTCCCGAACACGTATATCAGATAGCATGGGAAGGCCAATTTTCCAATACCCATGACACGATTCCAAAAACCATCCTCCACCTAAAGCCCCAAATTAGCCTAGTCGGTAGAAAAAACATGGTCTATTTTGCCCAAGATCGCCTACCCTATCAATCAGCAAACACATGGCAACACATGGGGCAATATGGATTCAGCTTTGAGAACAGGTTTTTAGAAAACCGAATGGGATTTTATACCCAGGTCCTCAGACAACATAGACTTCAAGATCCACAATATCTACTCCGATTTCCTGAGTGGTGGGGTATAGGTCGGGTTTTCTATCAGGATACCTGGTTTGAAGACTACCTAAGGGTACATATAGGGGTAGATTTTCATGTGCATAGCCGCTATCATGCCCATGCTTATCATCCCATCACACAACAGTTTTATTTACAAGATGATGTAAAAATAGGAGGCTACCTACCCTTGAATTTCTTTTTCAATGTGGGCATAGAGAATTTTAGAGGCTTTCTCAAAATAATCCATTTCAATCAACTGAGAAATTCAGGATATTTTGCCACCCCTAATTATCCGGCAGAAAAACGTTTATTCAACGTAGGCTTTAGCTGGGCCTTCTTTGACTGATTGACTTTCCCTTAAAATATAAAGATAGTCACGTACCCAAACTACCGAATACGAAGCTCCATCGGCATCCGTGCCTGTATTCCGTGATAAGTATTCATCTTGGCTTCTATATCCCTTAGACGTTTCCACGAATCTTTCAAGTCTATATCTCCGGGTCCATATTGTTCTAGGAGCCATGATTCCAATGTTTGGCTTCCTCGGAGGGAAGAGAGGAGATTTTCCAGGACATCTCCTCCTTGAGGAAAATAAACCAAACGATAGTTTTCCAGATTTTCTCTTTGGACCACCCATTCTATAGCCTCCGTATACCCTCCTTCTAAATCTACCAATTTTCGTTCAAGAGCCTGTTTTCCCGACCAGATTCTACCTGAGGCATGTACATCTAATTCACCCTTAGGTCTTCCCCTACTCAGAGATAATTTACTCAAAAAGACATCATAGATTTCATCCACTTCCTCCTGAATACGTTCCTTCTGATAGGGTGTTAAAGGAATAAATGGATTTGGAAAATGGGCATGCGAATTGGTTCCTACCTGATCAAAGGTGATGCCTAGATTTTTAGATGTTTGACTTAAATCAAAAATGATCCCAAATACCCCTATGGAACCTGTGAGGGTAGAAGAATTTGCCAGTATCGTATCACAAGCCATGGATAAATAATAGCCCCCAGAAGCAGCTACCCCAGACATAGAAGCAACTACCGACTTTTTTTCTCTGAGCTTCCTGATCTCATACCATAAGAGGTCAGAAGCAAAAAAAGATCCACCCGGGGAATTAACCCGAAGTACCACCCCCTTAATGTCCTCATCCTCCGCAATTTCTTTGAAAATTTTAGAAAAACGTCTACTCCCGATCTCTTCTCCATAGTCCCTGGAATCTGAATCCACAATATCACCTTCTGCAATCACAATTGCTATTTTATCTTTGATTAGATGATCAGAGGTCTTTTTTCTTTGTTTCAAAATTCGTTGATAATCATTCCATGTCGTTTTGTGAAAATCCTCCTCATCCAAATGATCTACTTCCGTCATTTTTTGAACTAATAAACTATCATAATCCGTCTCATAGCCCAATCTATCTATCATCCCATGCGTCCAGGCTGCACGTCCATTCGTGATCAACAAGCTATCTGCCCATACCCTGAGCTGAACAACAGGTATCTTCCGAGACTCAGCTACTCGACTCAGATAATCATTATATAAGTCGTCCAGTAAGAAGCTTATCTGCTCTTTGTGTTCGGCACTCATGGCTGTACGTTCAAAAATCTCGGGTGCATTTTTGTATTTCCCTACCCGAAATACCTCCACACCCACATCCCAATTTTTCATCAAATCTCCCAGAAAAAAAGATTGTGTTCCCAAACCATTCCATTCTATATAAGCATGCTCAGGCATCATAATATCATCCGCAACTGAAGCCAAATAATAGGCACCCTCCGTCATATGACTAGCGTAAACCCTGAGCCACTTAGCAGCCCCCCTAAACCGCAAAAGAGATCTTCGTATCTCTTGAAGACTAGAAAAAGATAAGCCCAAAGGAGAATCTATTCGTAGAGAAATGCCAACAATCTTTGGATCCAAGGCAGCAGCCTCTAAACCCTCTAATAGGTCTATTAAACTGCTAGGTCGCTCTTCTTGCCAGTCTGCCAAGAGCTTCTTCACCGACCAAGGTTCTGTCTCACGTTCTACCCACGTCTCTCCCAATGTGATTTCCAAGACAGAAGATTTTAAAATATCCCCCTCATCCTTAACCCTCTGGATAAAAAAGATACTTATCAACATACCCAAAAAACAGAACAGAAAAAACAATGAAATCCCAGAGAAAACAATAAGGACCTGTCTAAGATATCTTCTCATAGGACTAAAAAACTCTTCAATTCTCTATAAACTTAACCCCCGTATCTCCTATTTCCCCAAATAAAACTAGATCTTTGAGACGGAATAAAAGATCCAACGCGGGGAAATTATAAGTAGTTTTTAGGGAAATTCCCTACCCATGGACGAAATACTTTAAAAAGAAAGATAAAAAAGAATAATCAACCCCGCTCAGATCAGCTGGCTTATATAGGACTGGGAAGCAATTTGGGTAATCGGAACTTGAATTTACTCAAGGCATGCTCAGGTTTGGAAAAGCTTAGTAGAATTGTACTTCGTTCTCCAATCTATGCCAGCAAGGCATGGAATGCCCCAGGACCCGATTATCTAAATCAGGTACTCGGGCTGCATACAAACCTAAATTCTCGGAAATTGCTTCAACTTTTATTGAATGTGGAAATTTTCTTGGGTCGGGTTCGGAAAGAAAAAAATGAACCCAGGCTCATAGACATAGACCTCCTCTATCATGGACAGGAAATTATACAAGAAAATACCCTAGAACTACCCCACCCACGAATCCCTGAACGAATCTTTGTACTCCGTCCCATGACAGATATAGCACCTAATTTTAAACACCCTATTCTAGGTAAAACTCAGAAAGAACTCCTAGAATCCTGTAATTCCTATCAGCACATAGCTGTCCATACCGAAACTTAGATCCCTATCTTTTCTATCTTTGGCATACGGGGATCTAAATTTTTTTGACCCATCTGTATAACATTATGAAATATATATCGCTCTCTGAAATAGACTGGAAGCAACTAGAGTCCGAGGTACAAGAATTCTGGAAAAAGGAAGATATCTTCATGCGGAGCCAGTCTTCCAAATCCCCAGGGTCCGACAAAGAAAAGGAATCTTTTGTTTTCTATGAAGGCCCCCCTTCAGCCAATGGGATCCCAGGCATACACCACATCATGGGGCGTTCCATTAAAGATGCTTTTTGCCGATATAAAACTATGCAAGGTTACTCTGTGGTCCGTCATGCCGGATGGGATACCCATGGACTTCCCGTTGAACTCCAAGTAGAAAAAGACCTAGGTATTCAAAAAAGCGATATCGGAAAAACTATCTCCGTCGAGGATTATAACAAAAAGTGTCGGGAGGCAGTTATGCGTTTCCGAAAAGAATGGGAAAACCTAACCCATCAAATGGGCTTCTGGATCAACATGGAAAAACCCTATTTGACCTGTGATAAAAACTACATAGAAACCGTGTGGTGGCTCGTTCAGACACTCTATAATAAAGGACTTTTATACAGAGGCAAAACAATACAACCCTATTCTCCAGCCGCAGGGACAGCACTCAGCCAACACGAACTCAATCAACCCGGATGTTATAAATCGGTAAAAGATATATCCATCATAGTCCAGTTTCAAAGAAAAGAAAAACACAACGAATACCTGCTCGCCTGGACAACCACACCCTGGACCCTAAGCTCCAATCAAGCCTTGGCCGTACATAAAGATATTCCTTATCTAAGAGTCAAAACCCAAAACCCCTATACCCAAAAGGATATTCAAGTCTATTTGGCAGAATCTACACTGCCTGGACTCTTTTCCTCAGTACAAGATTATGAAATCATAGAAAAAATCCAGGGTAAAGATATGGTGGGCTGGGAATATGAACCCCTTTTCTCCTATGTCCCTATCCCAAAGCCTTCTTTCCTAATCGTGGAAGATGATTTTGTATCCACAGAAGAGGGTACGGGTATCGTGCATATTGCTCCTACCTTTGGTGCTGATGATGCACGTATCGGAAAAAAATATGGATTATCAGGGGTCTATGTTAAGGATGATCAAGGTGAACAGATACCTCTGGTAGATAAAATGGGTCGTTTTGTCGAGGAGGTCAAAGATTTTGCAGGTAGGTATGTGAAGGATTTTGGGTTTTCTGAACCTGAAAAAGAATCCACAGACCTCTCCATTGCCTTGCATCTCAAAAAACAAGGAAAAGCCTTCAAAATAGAAAAACATAATCATAGCTATCCACACTGCTGGAGGACAGATAAACCCATTCTCTACTATCCCGTAACCTCATGGTTCCTAAAAACAACACAGCTCAAAAAAGAACTCTCTCAACTCAATAAAGAAATCCATTGGCATCCCCCTCAAGTAGGAAAGGGACGGTTTGGAAACTGGTTGGAAAATTTGCAGGACTGGAACCTGAGCCGAACCCGATTTTGGGGAAGCCCACTCCCCATCTGGATGACAGAAGATCAACAAGAAATCCTTTGTATAGGATCCTATGAAGAATTGAAGCAAGAAGTGCATAAATCCGTCCAAGCCGGATGGCAAGCACAAGAACTACCCCATGATTTTGATCCACATAGACCCTATGTAGATGAATTAATCCTATGTAGTCCCAAGGGTAAGCCTATGTATCGCGAACAAGAGGTCTTGGATGTGTGGTTCGATTCGGGTGCCATGCCCTACGCGCAATGGCATTATCCTTTTGAAAATTCAGAGTCCTTTGAAAAAAACTTTCCCGCTGATTTTATAGCCGAAGGAATAGACCAAACCCGAGGATGGTTCTTTACCCTTCATGCACTATCTAGTCTGTTATGGAAGAAAATAAGTTTTAAGAATGTAGTGGTCAATGGCTTGGTCCTGGACAA
Source organism: Cytophagales bacterium (assembly GCA_026710765.1). Taxonomy (GTDB): domain Bacteria; phylum Bacteroidota; class Bacteroidia; order Cytophagales; family JAPOQI01; genus JAPOQI01. The sequence continues at coordinate 6,966 of JAPOQI010000045.1, forward strand.
GAAAGGTAATAAAATGTCCAAGCGATGGGGAAATACCGTGGATCCACTTGAAACCCTGAAAACCTATGGTGCAGACCCTACTCGTTGGTATCTAATGGGTCAGGTTAGTCCGGGAGAAAATGTTAAGTTTGATGCAGAACAGCTCCATATCGTACAACGGAGCTTCTTTGGAACCCTCCAACACGTGTTCAATTTCTTCATGCTATATGCCGAAATAGATGCCTTTTACTATTCTCGTTCCCAAACCCTACCCGTTGATGAAAGAGAAATAATAGATCAATGGTTGATCTCCCGATTACAGAGGCTCATAGCTGAAGTAACCCGAGCCTATGAAAATTATCTTATACACCAAGTGATTCAGCAAATCCAATCCTTCGTACTGGACGATCTTTCCAATTGGTATATCCGACTCAATAGAAAACGTTTTTGGCAAGGTCAAAAAAATGAGTATAAATATGCTGCCTATCAAAGTTTATATGAATGTCTAAAAGCCTTGACCGCTATCATGGCACCCATTGCACCCTTCTTAACAGAAAAAATGTATGATGCGCTCAGAAGTCCAGAAGATGCTCCCTCAGTACATCTAATCCCCTTCCCCAAAGCAAACAATACATGGGTACAAGAAGATTTAAATAAAAATATGAGGTTGGTGCAAAAAATTTGCTCCCTCGGACACGCGCTCAGGAAAAAACATCAAATCAAGGTTAGACAACCCCTTTCTGCTCTATCCGTCCCCGCATCCGATCCGATATATAATCCCCTATTTGAAAATAAAGCCCTTTCCGAGCTGATTTTATCGGAGTTAAATGTAAAGGAAATCCGAAGAGAACCCCATGTTCAGCAAGTGGTCAAACCCCATTTTCAGCAAATTGGTAAGGGTCCTCATAGAAAATGGATGAAGGATATAAAGGCCTATTTGGAAAGTCATCCCTCAGCTCCTAATCCTGAAAAGGGAATTCATATTCCCATCCCCAAGCAGAAAAAAAACCTCTTCCTACCCCCCGAAGAACTCATTATACATACCCTTTTTCCTCCAGGACATCAACATATTTCGGAAGCTAATTTGAGTGTCGCACTGGATTTTAGACTCAGCTCCGATCTTCTCAAAGAAGGATGGGCAAGAGAATTTGTGAACCGTATTCAACACCTGAGAAAAAAACAAAACCTGGACGTAGACGATAAAATCCATCTGTACATACAAGAGCACCCCCAAATTGCATCCGTATGGACATCCATGGAAGAATATATTCGTCGTGAAACACAGGCCCTCAAATATTCCTTTGAAAAAGAATTAGAAAATCCCTTCTGCCTGGACATAGAAAAGACTAGGGTTTCGGTCAGAATTGAAAAATTAAGTCCATGAAGAAGGCATTCCCTTTTCTCTTAACCATGGTGGGAATTATTTTCGTTGATCATGCATGCAAAATCATCACCCATCTTAAAATGCAACCCGGGATAGCAGGTGAGATTGTATTGATAGGTAATTGGCTCAAACTTCACTATTTAACAAATCCAGGCATGGCTTTTGGTCTGCATTTTGGAGAAGGTTTTGGGAAACTCTTCCTAACAGGGTCGCGTCTATTCATCATTGCAGGCTTGGGATATTATCTTTGGCGCCTTATTATGAAGGATGAATCTAAGTGGGTACTAATCTGTCTAAGCCTGATCTTGGCAGGTGCGATAGGAAACCTTATAGATGGTATTTTTTACGGGGCTTGGCTGGACAATGCCCCTCCCTATGCCCCCACACCCTGGGGATATGGACAAGTTGTGGATATGATATTTATAGATATTTGGTCGGGCTACATTCCCTCTTATATACCCCTGATCGGTGGAAAATATCTTTCTCTGTGGCCAGTCTTTAATATAGCAGATGCCACGATCTTCATCTCCGTGGGATTACTTGTTTTCCATCTCATCCGAAATAAGGGTCAAACATGTTGGGATGCCAACACAAAATCCTCAGAATCTCCAAAAGATCAGGAATATTCCCGAAACTAAGACCCAGAATCATAGAAAAATAATGTAAATTGGGTTCAGTTATCAGAACCGAATTAGAAGAAACCGATATAAGAAAATGAGTTTGAATAATAAAATACCATCATGGCTATAAGGATCACAGATGAATGTATCAATTGCGGAGCATGCGAACCCGAATGTCCGAATAATGCCATCTATGAAGGGGGTAGTCCTTGGAAATGGGCAGAAGGAACAAATTTAACAGGTCTTCTCAACCCACCTGGTGGAAAAAAATCTGAATCCGCAGATGAAGAAAAAAAACCTATATCTGAAGAGTTCTACTATATCACACCAGACAAGTGTACCGAATGTCACGGATTTCACGAAGAACCCCAATGTGCCGCAGTATGTCCCGTAGATTGTTGTATCGCAGATGCCGCACACGAAGAAAATGAAGAACAATTATTGGCAAAGAAAAAGTGGCTGCACGGAGAATAAGTTTCAAGTTCCAAGGAATAGAATAAAAAAAAATAAATCGTATAAGTTAAAACCCTGTATATCGTGAGCAAACCTGAAAAAATTAGTCTGTCAAAAAGTCGTTTGAAAGTACCCGATTTTCCCATCATCCCGTTCATAGAAGGAGATGGAACAGGTGTAGATATTTGGCCCGCCGCGCAAAAGGTATTGGATGCATCTGTGGAAAAGGCTTTCCACGGCAGCCGAAAGATTTCATGGAAGGAGGTACTGGCAGGTGAAAAGTCCTTTGAACGGGTTGGGGAATGGCTTCCACAAGAAACCCTAGATATATTTCGGAGTCATTTGGTTGGCATTAAGGGTCCCTTGACCACACCTGTGGGAGGTGGAATAAGGTCTTTAAATGTTGCACTTAGACAAGAATTAGACCTCTATGCTTGTGTGCGTCCCGTTCGGTGGTTTCAAAATACACCTTCTCCTGTAAAGGATCCTTCTGCTGTTAACATGACCATTTTTAGAGAAAATACAGAAGACATCTATGCAGGTATTGAGTTTCAATGGGGAACCCAAGAGTTAAGCACCTTTTCCTCACTATTAGAAACACATTTTGCAGAAGCCTTTTCTAAGGTCCGATTTCCCAAAACCGCATGCTATGGTTTGAAACCCGTTTCTCAAGAGGGTACAGAACGTTTGGTAGGCTCTGCCATAGACCATGCCCTTGAACGAAAATTAGACTCCGTAACCCTGGTACATAAGGGTAATATTATGAAGTACACAGAGGGTAATTTTAGAGATTGGGGTTATGAATTGGCCAGAAAGAAATACCATTCCCAAGACTATGAAGGAGGTCCTTGGCAATTGATCAATCAACAAAATCATAAATTGATCATAAAAGATGTAATCGCAGACGCCTTCCTACAACAAATCCTCCTCCGACCCAAAGAATATGATGTCATTGCTACATTAAATCTAAATGGAGATTACATATCTGATGCTTTAGCCGCCATGGTGGGTGGAATAGGAATAGCCCCAGGAGCTAACATTAACTATCGCAGCGGACACGCTATCTTTGAAGCCACACACGGAACAGCTCCTAAATATGCGGGTCAGGACAAAGTGAATCCAGGTTCTGTGATCCTTTCGGGTGCCATGATGTTTGAATATTTAGGTTGGCAAGAAGCCTCTGAATTGATTTACAAGGGTTTAGAAAGAGCTATTTCCTCAGGACGAGTCACATATGATTTTCACAGACTCATGGATAATGCCACCCTGTTAAGCTGTTCAGATTTTGGAAAAGAGATCATCCGCAACATGTAATTGGATATTTAAAGCATGTCCATGGTTATAGGTGTTCCGAGAGAACTGAAAAATAGTGAAAGTCGGGTGGCACTCACACCCGCAGGTGCTTTTGATCTAAAACAAAGACAAAATCATGTCCTGGTCCAATCCTCCGCCGGAGAAAATAGTGGATTCACAGACGAAGATTATAGAAATGTAGGGGTAGAGATCCTACCCACAGCTGAGGAGGTGTATGCACGTTCAGAGATGATTTTGAAGGTCAAAGAACCCCTCCAAGAAGAATATAAACTCATCAATTCCCGACATCTGGTCTTCTGTTTTTTTCATTTTGCCTCTTCACGAGAGTTAACCCTTGCTATGAAAGAACAAAAAGCTACATGCCTAGCTTTTGAAACCGTGGAGGAGCGTGATGGAACCCTTCCCCTTTTAATTCCTATGTCAGAGGTAGCAGGTAGAATGTCTATACAACAGGGTGCGAAGTATTTGGAAAAACCGCATTCAGGCTTTGGAATTCTCTTGGGAGGGGTTCCAGGCGTACCTCCCGCTCGTGTGCTTATCATTGGAGGGGGTGTTGTTGGGATGCAAGCAGCCAAGATGGCAGCGGGTCTTGGCGCAGATGTTACCATGCTAGACCTGAATCTTTCCAGGCTAAGATATCTCGCAGATATTATGCCTCCCAATGTAAAAACCATGATTTCTAATGAATACAATATTCGGAAACTTATCAAAAGACATCCGCTCATCGTGGGAGCGGTCCTAGTTCCAGGCGCCAAAGCACCCAAATTGATATCTAGGGATATGCTAAAAGATATGCTGCCCGGAACCGTTTTGGTGGATGTGGCCGTAGATCAAGGTGGCTGCTTTGAAACCACAGTGCCTACAACCCATCAAAATCCTACCTATACCATAGATAATGTGATCCACTACTCGGTAGCCAATATGCCAGGGGCAGTACCCCATACCTCTACCCTCGCCCTTGCCAATGCTACCCTTCCTTATGTTATACGTTTAGCAGAAAATGGTTGGAAGGCAGCTTGTCAGGACAGTAAAGAATTACAAAAGGGTCTTAATCTTGTCCATGGTAAAGCGGTTTATCCGGCAGTTGCTGAAGATTTTGGTCTTCCATATGTTCCCGTCTCTTCTCTAATCAAATAACGACCTAATACAATAGGAAGGGGTATCAGGGCGGGTAGAAAGGCCGACATCTCTAAATCTGAAGCCATCTTATTCAGATCCTCCGTCTTGTCCAAACTGAGATGGAAGAAAATAATATGCAAACGTTGATGGGTGAGTACATGGCGTACCGATCCGGATATTAAGGAAGGCTTGTTTTTTCGTAGGCATGGATTAAGATCAGATTTCAACTCATCCCATCCGCAAAGCTTTTCTCTCTCCACAAGAAGGGGTTCGTAAAGACCCTGCCAGATGTCTTTTTGCCCACGCTTCCTGAAAAGAATTTTATCCCCCTGTTGGATCAAGATATAATGAAAAAAGCGGTCTTTGAGCGCTTTTTTTATTCCCTTATTTGGAAATGAACCTGTGTTTTGATGAAGATATGCATAACAATCTGTTTGAAAAGGACACGAAACACACTTAGGTCGTGGAGAACAATGTAAAGAACCAAATTCCATCAAAGCCTGGTTAAATTCTCCAGGATCATCATCAGGCATAAGGTCTAATAAAAGACCCTCTATGCGTCTCCGAGTAGAACTACGAGCTATGGGTTCAGCTATCCCAAATAAACGGGTAGCCACCCGAAACACATTTCCATCCAACGTGGGTACCTTTTCCCTATGAAGAAAAGAAGCCAAAGCTGCAGCAGTATAGGGTCCAACCCCACAAACCCGACGCCAAGCCTGAGCCGTCTTGGGAAATTTACCCCCTAGTTCGTAAAAGATATATCGGGCACCCTTATGAAGATTTCTAGCCCGAGAATAATAACCCAAACCCTGCCAAAGATAAAGTACCTCCTTCTCAGAAGTCAAAGCCAGATCTTGAATCTTAGGGAAGGTTTTTATAAAGCGTTCATAATGCGGAAGACCCTGTGCAATTCGGGTCTGCTGCAAGATAATCTCTGCAATCCAGGTTCTATACGGGTCCTGCGTATCCCGAAAAGGAAGCGGTCGGCGGTGGTCTTTATACCAAGTTTGCAGCCGAGAAGAAAAATTTCTCACCCCCTACTTTTCAAAATAAACCCTCTTTGGGGAAGACTTGGGTAAAAAAATCTGTAAAACAAACGAAGAAAAAACATCAAGGGAAGAGGAAGAAAAGAAGCCAAAGGAATACCCGAACCTGATAAGGACATAATACAGAAAAGTAAAATAGAACATAAGATAAGTATGGAGATCCCCATGGCTATCCAACGTGCATGAAGCCTTGGAAAAAAAATAACAAAAACATACAAAGGACAGGACCAAAGTAGATGAAAATTCCACCCAGAAATGTGATCAGTAAATCCCCACAGAAATATAAGAAAACAACCTATGAGACCCGTAAAACTAAAAACGAGTATATCCAATCCCAATGCAAGATAAGATTTAGACCTTCCTATATGACTCAATAAGACCAGGGATAGAAAAAGCATCCAAAGACAAAAAATGGGATGAGCCAGGATATTCCCTAAATCATATTTAGCTCCCCCCATACGGTCTATATGATAGATTATTTTTGCCCTTTTTACGATTTTCTTGTCTTCCAAACTTGCATATTGGAAAGCCCTTTTCATGTATTCTGGTAGAAAAAGGTAGGATTTTGGTGCTATCAAGGTATCTAGGGTGGGGGATCCCAAGACCAAATTGATCCCCAGGTGTTCCCATGGAAATTCGGGTAGGTTTTTATTCATCATGCTCCGAAAGGTTGCACCTTCGTCTCGGAAATGGGAAATATTCCAATCAAATCTAGACCCAAGTACTTGCTCAAACAAATCCCTAATCCTTGTGGAACAATTTTTATCCATATACCTATATAGATAAGAACAATTCTCAGGCTTTACCTCTTCTGAAAGAATAGCATAAATAGTTCCTATGTCTGTCGGACTCAGATTCAATTCTTGTTCCGTAACCGTGATTTGAGAAGATCGCCTCAGTCGTCTAAAAAACTCAGGGAAGGAAACCACAGATAATCTATACCACAAGTGACCAATAATATAGTTTAGATAAAAATTGGGTTGGTTGAAATCAAAGGTTCCATAACTAAATATCAGATCCAGATTTTGAATCGGATCCTGAATCCGAATGGCACTATGTCCAAAACCATAGTAAACCCTTTCCTTAGAAGGTGAAAGGGTCAGTAAACTCAACTGGGTAGACTCCGAAACCAAAGAAGGTAGCGCCTTCCCCCCCAGTTCAAACCGTACAAGAAGACAGGAGAAAAAAAATATCCAGAAAGCCCCAGTCGAAAATCTTCCCAGCACCCAGCTATTTTTTAGATGTAATTTCTAAATACGAAAGAGAAACCGGTACCCGTTCGTCAGGAGAGCCCAACATCTCATAAGCCCCCCGAGCCAGTCTAAGTAAAATA
>JAPOQI010000119.1 GCA_026710765.1 Cytophagales bacterium
AGGATCTGATTTTTCCGCTAGGATGTAAAAATCTGCGACTCCCCCCAGCATTGCAAGAGTCCTTTGAGATCGGGTCCCTGCTCTTGACCCGTTAGGACCCTTCTGAGCTCCCGCATCCGCTTGGCCTTTTCTTGTTTTTTCCACGTTGGAGGGATTTGATTGTGCAGTAGCGATTTGATATCTGCGGTATATTTTGTTTTCTCCTCCTCAGAGAGCGTACGGAGGAGCGGAAAATTTTCCAATATCAGCGGAAGCCGATGGACCCTTTTTTGCATCAACTCACAAATCTTCCGAGTCTTATTTTCATCCTGAAGGAGCTTTTGAAGTTTGGGATCCAGCACCTTATCCTTGGAGGGTCGGGAACGAATCAGCACTTGTAGCAAGGCAAGTAGTTTATCAGGAGAACAGCTTTGTATATAGTGCTCGTTGAACCACAGTGCCTTTGCAAAGTCATATTTAACGCTTGTTTTAGCCAGCCCTGAGAGGGAAAAGGCTTTTTCCAGGTCCGTCAAAGAAAAGAATTCCTCCTCAGATGGACCTGGACGATACCCTAATGAGCCTAAAAAATTGATCACCGCTTCGGGTAAAAACCCCAGCTCTTTGAAGCCTTTTATGCCCTGCCATTCTTGTAAATACAAGGGGAGTTCGTCGTTGGCATTCAGGTTCCGCTTAGAGAGTTTCCCTCGTCCGTGTGGATCTAAAATCAAGGGTAGATGAACCCAACTGGGGAGATCCCATTCCAAGGCCTTGTATATCAATCCATGAAGGGGCGTGGAGGGGAGCCACTCTTCTCCCCGAATCACATGACTTATACCCAACTTGTGATCGTCTACCACGTGTGCAAAATGATAGGTAGGCATTCCGTCCGACTTGATAAGGATCTTATCCTCCAATGCAGACCCGTGCCCCTTAATCTTCTTGCGAAGTAGGTCATCAAAGGCATAACTATGTCGGGGGTCTATCTTAAAGCGAATCACACGTGGGACCCCCTTCTCTAATAAATCTTTAACCTCCTCCTCAGGCAGCGTCAAGCTGTTCCGCATGCGAACCCGAACCAAGGCATTGTAATGTTGATGTGCACTTTTTTGTTCTTGCAATTCGTCTCGGAGACGGCTCAGATCTTCAGGCGTATCAAATGCATAGTATGCCTTCTTCTGGTCTATTAACTGCTTGGCGTGGTGTAGATAAAGATCCCTTTGATCAGATTGTCGGATGACTTGCTTTTCCCAGCTGAGCCCTAACCACTCCAGGGAGTTTTTTATGTGCTCTTCAGCTCCTTCCTGCGTTCGGCTTAGGTCTGTATCTTCAATCCGTAGGAAGAACTTTCCGTCATTCTTTTTAGCAAAGAGATAGTTAAATAGGGCAGTTCGGACCCCACCTATATGGAGGGCCCCCGTAGGGCTGGGCGCAAAACGTACTCGAATCTCCGAAGACATAGAAAATGCAGATAAAACAGAAGAAAGATCAAGCGATCCGTGCGATACAAGAAATCTCTACCTTCACACCCAAAGGAAGCTGAGAGACCTCTACCGTCTCTCGGGCAGGCTTATGCTGGGAAAAATAGGTCCCATAGACCTCATTCACCTTGGAGAACTCAGCCATAGACCTCAAAAAAATACTGCACTTGATCACATGCTCAGAACCCGAACCCGCTTCTGTCAAAATAGCTTTCAGGTTCTCCAGGACAATTTGTGTCTCTTCCTCCACAGGCGCCGGCGTATATGCCTTCTCGCCCGCCCGAATTGGGAGTTGACCAGAAACAAAAACTAATTCACCCACCACGATCGCCTGAGAGTAGGGTCCAATGGGTTCGGGTGCATGGGGACAAAGAATGGATCTAAGATCTGACATGGGTATAAAAATTTAGGAATAAAAGATAAAATAAAACCAAGCTAATTCAGCTAAATCCTGGACATAATCACCCAGCTTCAGCAACTAAGGGACTAAGTATAATGAAATTTGTAGATCTGTCGTAAAAATGATATGTATTTCCACAAAAACTCAGTAACTTCGTGGCTTGCATGCCTTGCATATTTAAGGCGTATCGCAGTGGGTGTGGATTTATGTATTTGGATATAGGTTTATGTATTTGATAATTTTAGATAAAAACTGATGAGGACTGAGGGTAAAATTACGCAGGTGATAGGTCCTGTGGTGGATGTATTTTTTGAGTCCCAGGAGGGGAAAGAGGTTTTGCTTCCGTCTATCCTGGATGCTTTGCTTGTCAAGAAAGAAGATGGTACCGAAGTGGTTTTGGAATGTCAGCAACATTTGGGTGAGGGTCGTGTTCGGGCTGTCGCTATGGAGAGCACGGATGGATTGAGAAGGGGTCAGGTGGTACATAGTTTGGGGGCACCCATCAAGATGCCGGTAAGCGAAAAGATTAAGGGTCGTCTTTTGAATGTCGTCGGCGAAGCAGTGGACGGGTTAGGCGATCTGGATAAAACGAAAGGACTTCCAATCCATAGAGAACCCCCTCCGTTTGATCAACTGGCTACCTCTACCGAGGTCCTATATACGGGTATTAAAGTGATAGATCTCATAGAACCCTATGTCAAAGGTGGGAAGATCGGACTCTTTGGAGGGGCAGGTGTTGGAAAGACCGTAATCATTATGGAGTTGATTAATAATATTGCTAAGGCCTATTCGGGTCTTTCTGTGTTTGCAGGCGTGGGAGAACGGACTCGGGAAGGAAATGATCTGCTCAGAGAGATGGTTGAATCTGGGGTTATAAAATATGGGGATGAGTTCGTCAAGGGTATGGAAAAAGGAAGTTGGGACCTGAAAAAGGTGAACCAGAAAGCGTTGCTGGAGTCCAGGGCAACGCTGATCTTCGGACAAATGAACGAACCCCCAGGTGCCCGAGCCAGGGTAGCCCTTTCTGGCCTCACGGTGGCTGAATACTTTAGAGACGGAGGAGGAGGCGATGCAGACAAAGGAGAAGAAGCAAAAGGAAGAGATGTCCTCTTCTTTGTGGATAATATTTTTCGCTTCACACAAGCAGGTTCAGAGGTGTCTGCGCTCTTGGGTCGGATGCCTTCAGCTGTGGGCTATCAACCTACGTTGGCAACCGAAATGGGCCTCATGCAAGAACGTATTAGCTCGACCAAGAAAGGATCCATTACCTCCGTGCAAGCTGTCTATGTACCGGCTGATGATCTTACCGATCCCGCCCCTGCTACAACTTTCGCACATTTGGATGCGACCACGGTGCTTTCCCGAAAGATAGCGGAGCAGGGAATTTATCCCGCCGTAGATCCCCTGGACTCTACCTCTCGCATATTGAGTGAGGAGATATTGGGAAAGGAACACTATAGTTGTGCACAACGGGTCGTAGAGATCTTACAGCGCTATAAAGAGCTTCAAGATATCATTGCTATTCTGGGGCTGGAGGAGCTGAGTGAAGAGGATAGACAAACCGTGTATCGGGCACGGCGGGTACAGAGATTTCTGTCCCAGCCCTTTTTTGTGGCAGAGCAGTTCACAGGTATACCGGGACAATTTGTGGATATCAAAGATACGATTGCAGGCTTTAATGCAATCATCTCCGGAGAACTAGATCACCTACCCGAAGCCGCCTTCAATCTCAAAGGTAATATAGAACAAGTGAAAGAGACGGGGGAGAAGATGATTCGAGAAGCTAAGCGTTAAGAAAAGCCTTCAGCAAGCATGGATCTGAAAGTATTGACACCCGAAAAGACCCTATTCCAGGGTGAAGTATCTTCTGTGACAGTCCCCTGTGTGGATGGCTATTTGCAAATTCTTCCGCATCACGCAGATTTGGTCGGTCGGCTCAAGTCGGGTATTTTATCCTATCATCAGGTAGGCGAAGCAGAAGAGGCTGTAGAATATGCAGTGAGCTCGGGCTTTGTAGAGGTTCGGAAGAACACGGTCGTGATCCTGTTGCCCGCCTAGTACGAAGTCACCCGATCTCTCCTTACCTAGGCCCTTGCCAAATTGACATTTTTGTCATTTTTCATCTTTGGCACGATATTAGCATATACTTCTTGATAGAGAGTAAAATGAAGTGTTAAACCTTAAAATTTTAAGAACAATGGACAAAGTAATAGGAATAGATTTAGGAACTACAAACTCATGTGTAGCTGTTATGGAGGGGAGCGAACCTGTGGTTATCCCCAACGAGGAAGGAAAACGAACGACACCTTCTGTGGTTGCGTTTTTAGACGATGGTAAGGGAGAACGTAGGGTCGGAGACCCCGCCAAACGACAAGCCATCACCAATCCGAAGAATACCATATATTCTATCAAACGCTTTATCGGAAAAAAGAGTTTGAAAGATATAAGTACCTCTTCCATTCCCTACGAGCTTTCGGAATCAGGTGATAAGGTGGAAGTAAAAATAGGGGATAGGAAGTATACACCCGAGGAGATCTCTGCGATGATTCTTCAAAAGATGAAATCTGCTGCGGAGGCATACTTGTCTAAGGGAGTCAAGGAGGTAGTTATTACGGTACCCGCTTATTTTGGAGACGCTGAGCGTCAAGCCACCGTGAATGCGGGAAAGATCGCTGGGTTGGAAGTGAAACGGGTTATTAACGAACCCACCGCGGCCGCCTTAGCTTATGGATTGGATAAGTCCAAGAAGGAACTGAAGGTAGCCGTCTATGACTTGGGTGGGGGTACTTTTGATATCTCTATCCTAGAATTAGGAGATGGTGTTTTTGAGGTCAAGTCCACAGATGGGGATGTTAAACTGGGAGGCGATGATTTTGATGATGAGATCATTAAATGGCTAGGTGAAGAGTTTCAGAAACAAGAAGGAATAGATCCCAGACGAGATCCCATGGCCTTGCAGCGACTTAAAGAAGCTGCCGAGAAGGCAAAGATAGAACTTTCTAGTGGGGCAGAAACCGAGATCAACCTCCCATACCTGCTCCCTGTGGATGGGGTACCCAAACACTTGGTTAGGAAAATCTCCCGTGCCAAGTTTGAACAGATTACCGAACACTTGATAGAAAGAACCCTAAAACCTTGTCAAAAGGCCTTGAAAGAGTCAGGTCTAAAGAATACGGATATAGATGAAATTCTTCTCGTAGGAGGCTCTACCCGTATACCTAAGGTACAAGCAGAGGTAGAGAAGTTCTTTGGCAAGAAACCCTCTAAGGGTGTGAATCCCGATGAGGTCGTCGCTTTGGGTGCGGCCATTCAGGGAGGTGTCTTCACGGGAGATGTTAAGGATGTGGTCTTATTAGATGTTACGCCCTTGCGTTTGGGTATAGAAACCATGGGGGGCGTTCTGACTACCCTGATAGAGGCCAATACGACCATTCCGACGAAGAAGTCTGAAGTGTTCTCTACGGCTGATAATAATCAGCCTTCTGTGGAAATTCATGTACTTCAAGGTAATCGTCCTATGGCTAGGGATAATAGAACGCTTGGAAAGTTCCACCTGGATGGCATACCGCCTGCGCCTCGTGGAGTTCCACAAATAGAGGTCACTTTTGATATCAATGCAGATGGGATCCTACAAGTCCTGGCACAGGATAAGGGAACCAAGAAAGAGCAAAAGATTAGAATAGAGGCCAATTCTGGATTGTCTGAGGAAGAGATAGAGCGAATGAAAAAGGCTGCCGAAGAGAATGCAACTGAGGATGCCAAGAATAAGGAGAAGGCTGAAAAGCTAAACAATGCAGATCAGATGATCTTCCAAACCGAAAAGCAACTCAAAGAGCATGGAGACAAATTGTCTGCACAGCATAAAGAAGACTTGCAGAAAGGGTTGGAGGAGTTGAAGGAGGCAATCAAGGTGCGGGACGTTGAGAAGTTGGAGACGCTCCTGAAAAACCTCACAGAAGTCTGGGCTAAAGCCTCTGAAGAGATCTATAAGGCCACCCAAGAAGAACAAAAGGCAGGCGCCCAGGATGGGGGTCCACAGCAAGATGGCAAGGAGCCAGGTGTGGCAGATGTGGATTATGAAGAGGTGAAAGGCGAGGATTCCGAAAAGACAGAAGATCCCGAAAAGACAGAAGATCCCGAGAAGAAAAAATAAGGAATCCGCCGGTATCTAAAGAGTAGATGGGCGTCTCCCGAAGGGATTACCCTTCGGGAGACGCCCTCTTTGTTTTACTCACCCAGAAGGGAGCCGTTTGAATCCTTCGGAAGGCCTGCGCTACCCTCAGGGTGCGGGAGCGCTTCAAACTTGTTCAGCTTCCTATTCATTGCGTTGGTACGGGTGTTGATAAGGGTATTCAGCTCTTTGTCCGCGCCCTGTATCTTGTCTTGTACCTTAGTTAGGGCATCTGAAAACTTAGCAAACTCAGATCTCACCTCCTCCAATACTGCCCATACCTCCGAGCTCTTTTTTTGCATATTCAGGGTCACATAGCCCATTTTTATCATATTCAGAAAGGGAGAGAGCGTGACGGGTCCTGCGGGCAATATTTTGAATTCCTTTCTTAGCTTCTCTAAAAGACCCGGCTCCCGACAAATCTCAGCATACAACCCTTCTGTGGGCAGATACATAATGGCAAATTCAGTAGTCAGGTGCGGAGATATGTACTTATCCCTAATCTCCTTGG
>JAPOQI010000038.1 GCA_026710765.1 Cytophagales bacterium
TATGGGGGGGGGGGCGGGTGGCTACTAGGAGCATCTCATTCAAATTCGTCTCATCTGATACCCTACCTTTCTTGCCTGTGATTACAAGAATATCCTCAAACTCTCGTTCTATCATATCCCTAGTATTTCTCCAAGAGCTTACAAATGCAGCAGTGAGAGGTAATACAAATCCTATTCTACCCCCCCCCCCTTTAACCTTAGACAATGCAATAGAAAGGAAGCTAGCCGCCATGCCTGCATTCTTGTTAGGGGTGTATTTACCTCCATTTGTATATTTCTTCCCAAATTTCTTATTAAGAATCCCCCATCTTTCTTGGCATTCCTCTTTTTCTGTATCCGTAATACCTGGTATTTTAAATGACCCATGCTTGGGATTAGTTTTAGTGTACGGAGGATTCATAATCACATAATCAATAGAGTTGTCTGGGACATCTACTCCTTTTTCTTCCCGTACCCTCCCTTCCATTGCCTCTGTTTTGTCATACATCTGCAAATCGGGCAAGAAACTCCCTTCTAGGAGCTCCAAGCTCCCCGTTGATATGATACCCGTTTCCTTATCTCGTCCTACACTTACATGTGCTATTTGAGAATTCTCGTAGGGTTCTTCCTCACCTACATCTGCAAGGCTCGTATTACTAATATGGGCTGCAATCCGATTGATATCTGTTCCGATGATACCTTCCTGCATGGCATTTCGGTGAAATTCTTCCAAGTCACTCTTTCTCTTCCTTCTCTCGTGCAACTGCTTAACTCTCAAGTATCCTGCCCGAAGGAGAGTACCCGTGCCACATGCTAAATCCGCTATCCTCAGAGCCTTAAACAAATCCACTCTATTCCAGTCATCCCGATCCGATTCTCTGATGGTTAAATGAGCAAGCAATTCAGCGGTAGGTGCGGTGGTATAGAAGGCGGCTGTCTCATCCCTCCCTGCGATAATACGTTGAAATATTTCTCCCCCCATATTCACATGTTCTCCCACGCCCATCTGCTGTCCTTTCAATATAATTTTCCTCAAATTTGTCATAATGTTAGCTGTCATCCTAGTTTGCACAGTTGAAGCATATGCCAGAGATTTCATGGCAGGTTTGAATACTGATATCCAATTCTTTTTCAAGATTTTACCCCAATCCCCTATCATATCTACCGCAGATACAATACCATGGGTTGCTTCGGGGTCTGGCGGGAAATCAGGTAAATCTTGGTTTTTTTTATTACGCTTCAGCTTCTTATGCAATGCAAGGGCATTATACCAGAGCAGTACAATCACCCGCAGATCTTCCATCTTCCATTTAGGATCTACTAATTCTATGAGATACTCTCTCTGTTCTTCCGTCAATTGCCTAGACAACGAGTCCGCATTTTTAATTATCACTCTTGACACCTCTTTTGCAAACAGACCTATTGAATCCTGCGAGATGGAGGTCATGTTAATGAAGTCGGCGAGATCGTGTACGTTCCCTTTTAAATATCCCACTTCCGGAAATCTCTTAGGATTATCTTTCTTCCCCGAGAATCCTGCGTACTTCAATTGGACTGAATCTTTGCGGAGTTTTTCTTGAATCTGTTTCCTCGTGAGGGACTTGAACCCCTTCGGGACTGCGACCGCTATGGTTGATATGAACTCCCCTGTCTTGAATCTATCCAACGCATCTTTATCTGGGTATTGGGAAGAGTCATATTCGCATTCCACAGCGATATCCCCAATTTCGTTCGGCAATTGAATACGGATATCTATTGTCTTTGTACCCGTACCCCAAGAATCTGTCCTCTCTGCCTCTATCTTTATTCCCCCAGATCTCCATTTCCGTATCAGATATCGGAAGGCGTCTTCCAATTCCGCATTAAACATCTGTTCTGTTAGATTTCCTGTGATCATCTTTCTATTTAAGTCTATTCACTCCAGCAAATCTATTTTCTTTGTTTCACGGGTATATTTCACGCCAAACTATCCAAATAGAAATTTGAACCCTTGTTTTCACAATTCCAAATATTTAGGGAATTATTTTTTTTACGTTTTTATGGCGATATGTGTACAACCAAAGATTATCTTGAGATATGGACTCTTGCATCTTTTCATGCTTGCCTTGGTACTGCAAGTTCTCATTTGGCTGGAGTCTAGGCTCTGGAATACTCCTTATCCTACTTGTCGGAATACCTATTATCATATGGTTCAAGGAAAAATCTGACGGCTATTGGAAAGACATCGTAATTTCAGTGACGTCTATGGTCGTGGCAGGTTTCATCTACCGTCACTACCTCGATTGCGATAGCCTCAATTCTAAAGAACCCGATAACCAATTGATCAGGACAGCCATAACCTTAGCCTTAGCATGCCTGGGAGTTGGGGCATCTTTACTCAGCATTCGCCGCACACAAAGAATGGATCGGCAGATTAAAGCGTCACGAAAACAGATTAAAATCTCTCAACAGCAGGTCAAAGAATCTCAAGAGGCAAATTATCTCAGCACAATTGGAATGACATCCGGCATGTTGCACTCAGCAAATTTATCCCAAGCAATATCGGATGTTGAAGCATTGCATGGTCTAGCGGAGGTTTCGGATAAGGTGAACAAAATATTGAAGATCTTCTTGGATTACCTCAAATATAAAATACCAGCTGGAAGGGAAGAAGATGGGAAATGGACATGGTTTTCCTTGAAACCTGATATTAAAAAAATCAAGTCTGCTATTCTTGAAAAAATAGCAATCGCCGAGAATAATATCTACTATCCCTACAACCCAAAAGAAGAAGCATCACATTCAATAGAATTAGAATATGGGAGGTGCAGATCTAGCCCATGCACAATTTGAAGGGGCAGACTTGCGATCTACAAACCTAAAAAAGGCAAGACTTAGTGATGCAAAAATGCCATGTGCATGTTTTTATGGGGCAGATCTTAAAGATGCAGATTTCTCCTCCGCGGATCTACGAGGAGCATGCCTTATAGGAGCTGATAATATTCCCTTCTGGGTTAATACTGATAATCTAGATTATGCACTTATGGATGAAAGATATTTTGAGGAATGGAAGAAGCAGTCAGATTCTGAAATAAATCCAGATATCATCTGGCTTTCTGATGATCAGGAAAGCTGGAAGTTTAGAGGTGAAGAATACAAGAAAGAAGATCTTGTAAAGATACTAGTAAAAGAGCGCGAAGAAACACCATCCGAAACGAAAAAATATTATCTGGGCTTTGTTATTGGAACGATTAATCATAGGAATTGGAAGGCTGTGGGGCCCGGAGGAAGTTATCCAATAGATATTGCTCGTGTGAAACCTGTATGGTATTATTAGATGGATATGACATAGTCCCCAATCTCTCCTTTCCCCAGAGGTCTGGGGATGAGTCATAACATTAAGGCCAAGACAAATGAAGGAGATCTCAGTATCTTAAGGCTATGTATTCCCTCATCAATTCGTTCTTGTCCGGGTTCTGCGACCTCGGATTAAACTGGAGATTGATCCTTCTTCCGATGATTACTCTTGGATTGGGAATAATTATTATGTCCTACCCTTGGAGACCTATCTGCAAATTCCTTCAATGGGTATGGAAATCTAAGCGAATATGGAGGTGGAAGTGGATGCGGAAATGGAAGTGGAAATGGATGTGGAGAGGCTTGCAGATGTGCTTCTTTGCTAAAAAGAAAGGGAAGAAAACAGAACCCAAAGAAGATGGCCATGGAAAAGACATCCTCATTATGCTGGTGTCTGTGGGAATGGCTAGTGCGGTCACCTGTCTCTACATCCACTGCTCCACCACATGTTCTGAGGATGAGGCTCACACGATGATCAGGACTGCTGTTTTCTTGGGCGGAACCTGCCTGGGAATTGGGGTGTCTTTGCTCAGCATTCGCCGCTCAAAGAGAATGGATCAGCAGATTAAAGCATCACGAGAGCAAATAGACATCTCTCAAAAGCAGGTTGAAGTCTCGCAAGAGGCAATTTTTCAGAGCAGTTTTAATCAGAGAATCGGCATGTTGTATTCCGATTCTGATACCCAGAAATTAGGTGCCATAGATATTTTGCATAATATAGCTGTTGACAATCAAAAAATTGAAAAGAGCGTAAGGAGGGTCTTTGAAGCCTTTCGGGTCTTCGTCAAGGATGTCAGAATAAAAACAAAGGATCCCAATTACCCCACCAGCCTAGAAAACCCCTTTTCCCGAATCAAAAGCACCATAGTCGGAAAAATAACTGAGGACAAAATATATTCTAAGTACAGGAAAGGCAGCATAGACCTAGGGGGTGCTGATTTACGATGGATAAAACTCCAGAATGCAAACCTAGAGGGAGCTAACCTACGAGAAGCCAACCTACAGGAAGCAGGCCTATCACTTGCAAACCTACAGGACGCAAACCTATCACTTGCAAACCTACAGAAGGCTGGTCTATGGCGGGCAGACCTACGGGGGGCAGACCTACGGGACGCAAACCTAGAGGGAGCTTACTTACAGGAAGCTAAGCTATGGAAGGCTAACCTACAGAATGCAAAACTGCAGAAGGCAAACCTGCAGAAGGCAAATCTACGGGGAGCAGACCTACAATGGGCAAACCTACGGGGGGCAGACCTACGAGAAGCCAACCTAGAGGGAGCAAAACTACAGAGAAATCCATTTCTACAAGGAACAAATTTCTCAGGCGTAAAAAAGCTTCCAGTGGAGCAGCTCGCAACGTCATGGTCGGTTTTTTTCTTTGCAACGCGACCTACCTTGGACTATACGTTCATAGACCTTCAACACAAAGACCCCCTTTATGACAAGGTGAAGAAAATACATCGACTCAGTAATGATGAACTAGAAAGTATCCCCATCATATGGGTGGAAGAAAAGATTCCCCCTAGTCTTTATCCTAATTTCCATTTCCGAGAGAAAAAAAATCTCGATTATGCAAGACTTCTTAATATTCTTGGGGAGGAGAAGAAGAAGATAGAACTCGAGAGAAAAGAAAATGATAAAAAGAGAGATGGCGTGAACGCTCCTGAACACTGGGATGAATTCTGGACGGAAGTCCAGCGTTTGGAGGACGTGAATGATATTATTAGAAACAACATCGAATCCGTTGACTACGCCCTCAGAAATTTAGAGAATATTATGTTAAAAATTTAGAGAGTACTATATTGAGAATAGATCAGCAGATTATTATCTCTCAAAACAATTTGAAGAATCTCAAGAAGGTAATTATTTAGACAGGGTTAATCAGGGTAAAAGCATGTTGTTTTCCGATAGTAATACCCAGAAATGGGGAGGCATAAAGTTTTTGCATGATTTAGCTGATGCCGCCAAGAATGACGAGCAGGAAGATAGAGTCCAAGATATTTTTAGAGCCTTTGATACCTTTGTCAATGAGGTTTCTATGCCCAAGTCAGCGATGGATAAAAACCTTGTCTCCCGTGCCAAGGGTTCCGTACTCCAAAAAATAACTAAGGACCCCATATACTCCAAGTACAGGAATAAGCCTTCATCAGACAAATAGAATGGACCTACAGAACGCAGATCTACGATGGACCGACCTAGTGGGAGTAAACCTACAGAACGCAAATCTGCAGAGTACAAACCTACAGAAAGCAAACCTACAAGGAGCAAACTTAGAAAGTGCCGAGCTAAAGGATGCAGTGCTGCAGGAAGCAAATCTAAAGGGAGCAGACCTATCAGCAGCAAACCTAGAAGGAACAAACCTGCAGGATGCAAACCTACAAGGAGCAAATCTCTGGGGTGTACGAAATCTTACAATAAGCCAGCTCAAAACTATAATACCATCAAGCCGGTCTTCAAGATCTGAATTCAACTACGCTCTCATAGACTTTGACCACAAGGAAGATTTTCTTAGCGAGTTCTCAAAACCAGAGTATAAATCCACAAAAGATAATCTGGTAGAGCTGCCTATCATATGGGTTGAACGGGTACAAGAGCAATATCTCTTCGATTTCCAGGGGAGAAAATACCCCACCAAGGATCCTATCGATCTTGCACTTAATATTCGGAAGGAAGGCCTTGAGACCGTGAAGAAAAAAGAAGAAAATCCTGAGCGCAAAAAGATCATTGAAAATGAAATCATATCCATCAACTACGCCCTAGAACATTTGAAGCGTTTCAGCTAGAGAACCGCAAGATGAGGGTGTAGGTCTTATTACAGCTTAGCCCCGAGAAATACAACCTGAAAAGATTATATTAGGGTTATGAATCAGTCCATCTTTTTATGCTCGAGTTGGTTCTGTGATCTTGGATGGGGGTGGATTATCTCGATACCACTCGCCATCGGGGGAATTCTTTTCCTCCGCTTCAAACAGAAGGACAAGAATAAAGACAGGATGATTTTATGGTATATCATAGGGGGATCCTTAGCGGTGGCTGTTCCTTCCTTCTTCCTGTATCTCGGGGAAGATTGTGCAGATAATAGAGTAAGGACAGCCCTTACCCTAGCTCTGGGGATCTTGGGGCTAGGCGGGATGCTTCTTTCCGCTTTTCGGGCACAAAGGATGGGAAAGCAGATTGAAGAATCTCAAGAAGGAAATTATCTAAACAGGCTCAATCAGGGGATCAGCATGTTATATTCCGATTCTGATAACCGGGGATTGGGCGCCATAGAGATTTTACACAACCTAGCTGAGGCTAATAAAGGAAAGGATAAGCGGGTCAAAGAGATATTTGAAGCCTTTCGGATTTTTGTCAAGACGGCCTCAATAGAGGCAGCACCTCCGATAGGAAAGTTAAAACTAGAGGGCAATTTAAACCTAGAAGGCAATTTAAACCTGAAGGACAAGTTGAACCTGGAAGGCAAGTTGAATCTGGAAGGCAATTCATCCCCGAAAGGTAAGTTGAGTCCAGTTTCCCAAATCAAAAGCACTATACTCCGAGGGAAAACAACTGACCCTGAGGATAAAATATATTCTGAGTATAGGAAAGATGGTATAGACCTACAAAAGGCAAATCTGCAAGGGATAGACCTACGAGGGGCAAATCTGCAAGAGGTAGACCTGCAAGGGGCAAATCTGCAAGGAGTAAACCTGCGAGGGGCAAATCTGCAAGGAGCAAACCTACAGGAAACAAAACTTCAGGGAGCTGTCATCTGGGGGGTACAAAATCTCCAAGCAACACACCTCGCAAGACCTAAGCCGAAACATTTCCCCTTGGGCTTTGATTTGAACTACTGTTTCATATGGAGACAGTACGAAAAAGATCTCTTTCATGAACTCGTAAAGCCAGAATATGGATTTGAAGCGAAAGAGTTGAAAAAGTGTCGTTTCATGTGGATAGAAGAGAAAGACCCTGTTCTTTCCCAACTTGACGAGAGGAAAAACGTCCACAGTAGTGAAGAGATGAAGCACATACTTTTCAAGCGTCTGAGATGGTTGATAAACCATATAGAAGACCTTCAAAAGAAGATGAAGAAAAGAGAAGACTTAGAACGGATAGCACTCGAGGAAGAGGAAATAAAATATGTTAAATTTGAAATCGCAAATTTATACAGGGCCCCCTAATAAACCCGCCTCATCTCAATGCCTTATAGCATAGGTCCTTCTGCGTATCCCTTGGGGAGGATTTGTGCGTGGGAGAAGAATCTCGCACCCAGAGGGTGCGGGTATTATTATTCTATAATCACCCTATAACGAATACCCTTGTGTTCCAAGATATACAGACCCGCATTCAAAGCAGATAGGTCAATGCCTCTCTGTGAAGACAATACATACCTACCCAAGTACACACCCGAACCCGAATACACAGCCACTACATCATCAGACCCTGCACCAGATATATAGACCAAACCCCGACTCGGATTCGGATAGACCACCGAACGGGAAGAAGGTCCTTGTGAGAGGGGTTGGAGATCGGGGGGCGGGATGGAACCCGTGGCATATCTGTCCGGACTGAATTCTTGGGCAGACCGCTGAGCACCCTTCACAGATAACGCATACACATAATATCTTGTCTCAGAA
>JAPOQI010000037.1 GCA_026710765.1 Cytophagales bacterium
GCAAGCGATAGGTGAGACGATAGCTTCATAGCATCAGCGGTGATACCAAAAAAAGCGTCTGCTCTGGGTTTGTATATCCATCCCTTCCCTGAATTGGAAAGCTTGATGGATTGGTCTATAAGCTTCTTAACGGGTTCGTTCTGTAACTTTAACGCCTCTGCTGCATCTGCAAACAACTCATCAGGGATATCGCTAAGACGATAGTGTCCGCCTTGTACGACCTTTTCATTCACCGCTCCTAGCAAAGAGTCAATATCTGCTGAGCCACCGCCCCCTGAACCCTGGTTCTTATTAATATTTTCCATCAACGCAACTGCCTCTGGGTTATTACCTCCATTTTCAACACTCGGCAATACGGGATGCCTTGATTGATTCTTAATATGCTGATCCACTGAGGTTTGCATAAACTCAAACGAACCCTCACATGCAAGCTGAAACTCTTTAGTGATTTCTCCCTCCAGTGGAATGTTAGGAAACTTCGCCTCCCTGGCTTTCAGGAATAGCTCCTCGTATTTCTTCTGGTTGGCTTCCTTATCAGCTGCCAACTTAGCTTCCTCCGCTTCTTTCTGTGCGGTAAGGAACTCCTCCTGCTTCGCTTGTAGCTCCGCAAGTTGTTTCTGCGTCTCCTCTAAGGATAGCTTGATATCAGTAGAGGTGTCTTCTGTTTTAGAAGGTTCGTCTTGAAGGCTAGCCTTAGGGGTTTCCCCTTCTTTCTTTGGATCGTCACTCATCAGGTCTATTTGGTTTTGAGGTTTTGTTTCTACAGCTAATTTATTCTTTTTTTCTGAAAGCAAGTGTTTTTCGTGTTTTTTTTCATCTTTTTTTGTGTCTTGTGTGAAAAACATGGTGGATCCGTGCTTTTCGCTCAGTCCTATCGCTCCTTTTAAGGCAGGAACTCCAACGATTGAGAACTCCTTTATCTTTATATCCACGTTCTTATTCCCCATATCATCAAGCTCAAGCTCATAATCCACGCCAGCTGAACACGCATTTAGTACCTCGCTCTCCCACTTATCCTCTATCTTTTGTGAATTGTAGTCGTCAAAGAACTCGGGCGTAGCGTAAATGTCCTTCCCTACTACCTTGATATCTTTCCACTTCCCTACTGCGTCCTCGTCTGAAAAGATGTTGTGGTGTACAAAGACTGTTCTGGCACCTACTTCTTTCTCACCTCGCCGTTTTCTGTCCTCCTTGGGACCCAGCAACAGGTCAATGTCTATTGACCTAATGGTACAATTGAACTTTTCTTCAAACTGCTTGCCTACAAATACTCTTGCTCTTCGTGCCATATTGCAAATATATAATTGAAACTATGTTTTCCTACTTTTTTTAATATTTATTTTATATGTGCCTAAATTCACACTCACTTTATACTCTCCGAACGGACCTGATATACGATCCCGTACCCGATCCCACTTCTTATATGCAACATACTCATCTATACGGGTTAAAACAATCCATGCAACGTATCTTTTCCAATCTGTCTCCCTGTACTGAGCTATGGCGGCACGGATACTTCGCTTTGTGGCAGATAACTTCGCTTGTGTCTTTATTTCTCGATTCATTAGCTTCCCCGAGGCTTTTCTCCCCTCCACATAATCCGATCTGCTATACAAACGCTTATCCATCGGGATCTTCTGTATCTTAGCAGGGTTAAACCTGAACTCCTCGGGTATTCCGTTCCGTACTGCTTTCGGTGCAGGTCTGCCTGTGCCTTTTATTGCTACCGTCTTACATCTACAATTCCACCCATTAGGAGGAAAGGCCTCATCCCAGAAGGGATCGTCCTTCGGGTAGGTCACTCCATCCAGATCTGCGTGCTCAGGGCGTACCCGCTCATCTCCAACCGTGCTGTATCGCCAGTTCGGGTATCTATCGTTCTGTACCTCCTTCTCATATTGAAACGCCCCCCGTGTGGATTGCTGTGCTAACCTGAATTCAGAACTCAAATGGTGGATGTTAATGTTTTGCAATAATGGCTTCACTGCCTTCTTATATGAACTGAACGTAGCGTGCTTCGGGAGTTCCTTGCCAAGCTTCTTTATCTTTGATATCGTTTTCAAGCCCGAGAAAGAAGCAATTTCTCTTCTCCATTGTACCGATAGGGGAACAAGGTCTAATGAGGTCTTTAATGGAATATCCTTGCCAAGGGCATCCACAAATACCTTATCATACTTCTTTGCATTATTGTATATCGCCGTGACGGATATACCCTTCACGCCATCTTTGTAGATCCTGAATAATAACCCCTCTTCTTCCCAGTCGGGGAGGGATTTCTCATTCTTCTTCTTCGCCAGCGTTAGGGGGATACACATTTGGCTCGTCTGATACCTTCACATGAAACAAATCTTCCAAGAATTCGGGATCTAACCGAACCCCTGCTCCTAATAGTTTCAGTGCATTTGTCCTTTTCTCATCAGGGGTAGGTGTTTGGTTTATTCCAAACATATATGTATCAGGGATGCGGTATCCCAGTAGTTTCAATTGATCCCTGAATTTGTAGTTCAGCCAGTTCAGGACGATCTCAGTATCATAAGAGAATATATCCTTCTGCTCCACCTGATGAACCTCCGCCTGTGCGCGCGAAGAACCCGTATTCGTTGTCATCTCCTGTCCAAGGAACAACTTATCTATATTTGCCTTGAAATGATTGACTAATGCAAGGATAGGTGCGAAGGCAGCTCGTGTTGACTCCACGATGGATACACTTGATTCTTTATCCAAAATCGCAATCTTTGCTTTTCTTAACATCTTCACAGCTTCTAACCGAGGATCTACTACGGGCTTCCCATCTGCTGTAGTTCCTCCTACCACTTGAACTGCCTTATTTGCATGCACTACAACCGTAGGCTCTGCGTTGTTTTTGTACAGCTCCATTTGAATGTTTGCCACTGCACGCTTTGCAATAACAAGAAATGAGGCTTGATGCAATAATCCCAAGTACCGAGAACTCGTTTCTAATTGGATCAGCATAAAATTCTTTGCCATCTGGTCTATCTTCAGTCCCTGAGAGTCAAAGGACTCCATTAGAATTTCAGCACCTCCTTCTCGTCCATATACATAAGGTAGTACATTCTCCCGGGGGACGGACTCTACCTTCTGTATCTCATTATTTTTATCCAAATGGAAGAAGACAAGTGAATACCAGTAGAATTGTGATTCAAAGGCATAGTTCACAAGGTCTTTGAACCAGGGACCACAAACAATATTAGTTAAGTCCTCGTCCAGCGTTCCATCTTCCTTATAGATCCCAAACTCCTTCGTCAATACGGAACGCCTACGCTTGCCTATACTTAACCAGACATCATCATCCAGGCAGATGCTGTTATATATGTCTTGCAGATACTTTGTATTTGAAAACTGCCTGGCGGTGGCTCTGTTAACTGCACGATCCAAATCCTTAAGATCGGCACTCATAAACTCTATCACATGGGATAGAGTCTTATCAACGCCCTCTTGTATAGGTGGTAGTTTCTTTCGCTGAAACCGCCCGATCTTTAAAAAATCTAAAAACGCCATCTACCGAAAACTCTTCTTTATGATATTGTCTATATCTTCTTCTATCGCTTTGACAATTGCCTTTGATAGTACGGGAGAGTCACCTATGTACTGACGCTTTGGCGTTGTGCCTGAACCCTCATTGTGCTTCTTTGCATACGGCAAGTTGCTTACTATACGAACGCCTGTCTTATGCTTCACATAGGACTCGGGGGACCCGAACGAATCTCGCAGATCTCCACGCTTCACAAGAATAGCCCTTCCCCGATCTGTTTGCTTTCGTGCAGGCCATCGTTTGAACGAAGCCCCCTGAAACCCCTGCTTCCGAAAATTGCCATCTATGAATATCTTCGTCTCTGCGATCATCGTGTCACGGATGCCATCCCCAGATATGTACTTTTCTACCTCACGGAACCCTTTCCGTAACCTACGTTCCCATTTGAATACATTCATGGGTTTTTTAGAGAAACATCATCCTCGTAGGGATTGTAAAAAATGAAAAAGGGGTTTTCTTTGTCGTCTGTCGTTCGGATCGGGGCTTGTAGCTTCCCAGCGGAGATTTGTTTTAACTCATTTATGGAATCCCTATAATCATCGTAGTAATGCCCCTTGTCTTCATTTGTCCGTAGCGATAACCTGCCAGAACAATCATAATTCACAAGCGTTGATACATAACGAAGTAGTTTCACATCCCGATCCCCACCTGTCTTCCTGAACTCTGTTGCCAGATCCCATACCGTATTACCCAAGTAGGTATATATCGTAGAAATAGCATGCTCTACCAACTCTGTTAAACTTGTACCACCCTCTTCGGGATTGACAAAGTGAGAAGCCCACTGATCCGCATGGACAGGTAATAGATATTTCCTAAAATCACTCTCTCCAAAGAAAGCGTTTATCTCTGCTGTGGTTAGTTGCAATGAGTTCATTTGTTTTTCTTTTTTATTTCAAACCCTGATACCGTAACAACCTGTTTCTTTCCGACAAACATATCTACATTATGCGAGAAATTCAAACTATATA
>JAPOQI010000044.1 GCA_026710765.1 Cytophagales bacterium
AGTTGTATTCTATTGCAAGGATGATTGTAATGGGTCAGAACCCGCAATCAGCCTTGGCAAGATAGGGTTTCCTTTTGCCTCAGACTCCTATTTTGTGGAATTTTGAATGCTCCTCGGATGCCTAGGATGGAGGGCGATTTTGGGATAAGCATCCTCTTCCAATGTGTTATTTGCCCACATGATCTCGGTTATCTTGTAGAGGAGTTCTTCTCTTTCGCCTATGAATTCTTTTATGTTGTTCTTATCCAGCTTGTTATAAGGTATCAGATCCAGATCGAAATTTTTCTTGAGATTAGCTAATTTCCGTTCATGCTTAATGTGGTAGTCCTTTGACAATATGCCGGTCCAGATGAGTCCACTCTCATTAGCGTAGGCATCCAATTTTTCCTCGTAAAGTTTATTTCCAAGTTTAGGGTTCAGGTGTTCGTCCAACAGTACCTTGCAAGCAAGTTGCTCTCTTATTGACTTATGGAATTCTACCTCACCAAATTCCTCTTCATATATAGGATTATTTCCCAGTACATGCTCTATCTGAAGTTTTTCTTTTGTGAAAACCTTTGTTTCTAATCCTGTTTGGGCAGAGAGGAATAGTTCCACGTCTTGCAAGAACCGACTTACATCAGCGGGCCGCCGGAATCGTTTGAAAGACAAAACATCTAGCAATTTGCCCCCTTCGTCTTTTCTACCCCCTAAATCTTTTATTGCTTCGTCAAAGATATCCCTGAGATTTTTGAGATTCCATTTCCCATTTTGTTTTTCCCGAA
The DNA here is from genome assembly GCA_026710765.1 of Cytophagales bacterium. Classification (GTDB taxonomy): domain Bacteria; phylum Bacteroidota; class Bacteroidia; order Cytophagales; family JAPOQI01; genus JAPOQI01. The sequence continues at coordinate 765 of JAPOQI010000044.1, forward strand.
GATTGGGATAGATTTGACGAAAATAATTAGCATGTGCTTTATCTTTGAACGTCTCCGATTGCGAGTTGATAAGGGCTTGAAATCTTTTCTTTTCAAAGGACAAGGATCTTATCTTAATAAGGATATCGTCCAGATTATCATAATCTTCTAGAGAGGGACTTTTGTTAGAACTAGGGCATTTGTAGTATCGAGAATGGATACCGCTGAAGAGTAAGATCCAGTCCGGAGTTAGCTCGTTATCAGCTATATTTTGTGTAAAAAAGTGGAAATCACGGATATGGTATACAAGGTACCTGAACAGCCTCGTGTAAAACCGAAGATCTTTTTCTAGGAAATCCTTTATTTCATTCTCGCTCGTTTCTAGGCGAGAATGAGAATCCTCAGAAATGACCCCTTCTTTACGAAGAAACTCTCTATGATAGGGGTATTTTGGACTACCCAATCTTTTCGTATAATGGGCATGTGAGTCGAGGAACCTTCCCTCGAAAAGACCTTTAAAGAAGGCATCGGGTGACCTTTGACTATCTCGTCTGCAGAGATAGGGCTTGTGGTCATTCCAGCGCTTGGACCATTTCATACGTTCAATACAGTCTTTCCAAATGTCCAGACAGTCATGCATCTCATTCTCATCTTGAATTTTCCCTAAGAGTTTTCCTTTAAGTACTTCCCAGGAAAGTAGCTTTTTACCCCTATCATTGATCGCTTCGAAGACCATGGGTGCATCTTCAGTAGGAACTTGCAGTTTTGTCAAAAGAATTCCTTTCATATAGTAATGGATAAAACTTTCTAAGCGATCTTCATCCAGTTCCAAAGATTGCGGTTCCTTCGCGAATCTTTTCGACAACTCCGTGAAGATGATCCCGTAGTTCTCGACCATACTAAGAGAGGTAGTGCCTCTCTTCTGTAGAATGTCATTATGTTGATCAGTTTGTTCTGACATCAGCTCGTGAAGGGTCTGTTCGTGAGGAGGGAATTTTTCTCCTTCAAGAGGATTCGCTCCGTCCTTGTCATGTCGGATAACGAAGACTTCTCCTTTTCCTAAGGGCCTTTTACGAATGTGGGTTTTAAGTGTCTCAGAGAAGTTTTCCCATTTATTACCATTATCAGAGAGTTTTTTAGTCATACGGTGCAGAACCATGGAGATCAAGAGAAGGGTAGTTAGTCGCTGTTGCCCATCTATCAAGTACTCATTCCCATTTTTTGGATGGATAACGAAGGTATTCAGATAATAGGTACCAGCAAAGTTCCCTTCGCTATTTGTATCCTCAAATTTGCCTAAGACATCACTCAATAGTTCCTCTACAGTTTCTTTTCCCCACTCATAATCCCGCTGATAGAAATCTATACAGTAGGGTTCTGAACCAAACACTTCTTCCACTTTCTTTACTACGGGAACTATCTCTGATGCCATTATTCTCTGTGCTTATATGTTATTAAAAATCATCTGGGCCTGTCGGGACCCGCATTTACAAATATAAGAAAAGAAATCTATATCTGTCTGCTGCGATATATTTTCG
>JAPOQI010000075.1 GCA_026710765.1 Cytophagales bacterium
GGATTTCTTGATGCCCGTAGAGGATGTGTTCTCCATTACAGGACGTGGAACCGTTGCTACGGGTAGAATAGAACGAGGAATCACTTCTACTGGGGATTCGGTAGATGTGGTGGGAATGGGTGCAGAGGATTTGAAATCAACTGTCACGGGTGTGGAGATGTTCAGAAAAATATTGGATAGAGGAGAAGCAGGAGATAATGTAGGACTCCTCCTGAGAGGAATAGATAAAGACCAAATTCGTAGGGGTATGATCGTCTGTAAACCCAACACACTTACCCCACATGCTCATTTTAAAGCAGAGGTCTACGTTCTCTCCAAGAAGGAAGGAGGAAGACATACTCCCTTCTTCAAAAAGTACAGACCCCAATTCTATCTCAGAACCACTGACGTGACCGGGGAAGTCTTTTTGGCAGATGGCGTTGAGATGGTTATGCCTGGAGATAATGTTAGTATAGAGGTAAAATTGATTAATAAGGTGGCATTGGAGAAGGGTCTTCGTTTTGCTATTAGGGAGGGAGGCAGGACCGTAGGGGCCGGACAGGTCACAGAGGTCTTGGATTAAAGAGATACGATTGGGAACTTGTGATCTATCCTGTGATAAAGGGAGCTGTTTTGGGTGGATTAGAGGATTGCTTATGAGTGCTTTCGGAAACGGGTGTAGCTCAATTGGCAGAGCGGTGGTCTCCAAAACCACAGGTTGGGAGTTCGAGTCTCTTCACCCGTGCGTTTTGTAATGAGAGAGCTTGGGATCTGGGTATAGAGATGTTGAGGAGATTGATGACTTATTTTGTGGAGTCCTACACTGAGGTGGTTCATCGGGTCACATGGCCTTCCTATTCCAGTTTGCAGGCGAGTGCTACCTTGGTGTTAATATCTTCTTTGCTCCTAGCTGTAGTGGTCGGGGGAATGGATGCGGTTATAGAGCGGGCTTTGAGATGGTTATATAGTTCCTTTTAGACCTTGGACAGTGAGCGCTTATAATTGGTATGTTGTGAAGGTAGTGAGTGGTGAGGAGAAGAAAATTAAATCTTATATGCAGGTTGAGTTGCGGAGGGAAAAATGTGATGACATGGTGGATGAAATCTTGGTTCCATCTCGTCGGGTCTACGAAATGAGGGGTGGAAAGAAACGAATGCGGGATAAAAGTTTCTATCCTGGCTATATCCTCTTGCACGCCAATCTTAAGGGCGGTAAGCTGGTTGATCTGCTCACAAACTTACCCGGTGTCCTGGGTTTCTTGGGAACCGAAGGAAGAACCAAGGGATCTGAACCCTCTGTTTTGCGCAAGGCTGAGGTAAATAGAATCTTATCTAAGATAGGTTATGAAGGGGAAGAAGGGGAAGTAGCTGAAGAGGAAGTGATTGAATCACAATTTGTGGTGGGGGGACATGTTAAAATAGTGGATGGTCCCTTTGCCGGATTTGGAGGCTCCATAGAAGCCGTTCACGAAGACAAAAGGAAATTGAATGTGAAGGTGAAGATCTTTGGAAGAGAGACACCCGTCGAGATTAGTTACTATCAAGTGGAAAAACAACTCTAATTAAGGGACCCAGTGGCAAAAGAAATATCTACCTATTTGAAGATTCAGGTGAAGGGCGGGCAAGCCAATCCAGCACCCCCTGTCGGACCTGCTCTTGGGTCTAAGGGGATTAATATCATGGAGTTTTGCAAGCAGTTTAATGAGCGAACCAAAACACAACAAGGGGTCGTTTTACCCGTGGTCATTACAGTCTATGTTGACAAAAGCTTTGATTTTATCGTAAAGACCCCCCCTGTCAAAGAACTCCTGTTGGAGGCATGCGGTCTAAAAAAGGGTTCAGGGGAACCCAATAGAGAAAAAGTGGGTACCATTGCTTGGAAGAAGGTCTTGGAAATTGCTGAGAAAAAACTTCCAGATATGAACGCTATGCGGGTCGAATCTGCAGCACGAAGTATAGCTGGATCTGCACGAAGTATGGGAATTAACGTTACGGGAACCCCTGAGAAATCATAATGAGTCTCTCTAAGGCACAAAAGGAGATTGTTGAAAAATTGGATTTGAATAAATCCTATACCCTTTCCGAAGCATGTACTTTGGTGAAAGATTCTTCTCATGTTGCTTTTGATGCCTCAGTGGATCTTTCTGTCCGACTCGGAATTGATCCCAAAAAAGGAGATCAGTCAGTTCGGGGTGTTGTACTCCTTCCCCATGGGACCGGAAAGAAAAAACGAGTTCTTGTATTGTGTTCCTCAGATAAAGAAAAAGAAGCCAAAGAAGCTGGGGCAGATCATGTGGGGTTGGAAAATTATCTGTCCAAGATAGAAGGTGGATGGTTGGAGGTGGAAGCCGTCGTGGCTACACCTGATGTTATGGCTAAGTTGGGTAAGTTGGGCAAAATACTGGGCCCCCGAAACCTGATGCCAAACCCCAAGCTAGGCACCGTGACCTCGGATGTAGGGGAGGCTGTCAAGAAGATTAAATTGGGTAAGATTGAGATCAAGAATGATAAGTATGGTATCGTGCATGCCAGCGTAGGACGGGTATCCTTTCCCATCAAGAAATTGGAAGAAAATATTGAAGAATTTATGAAAACACTCATTCGTCTTAAACCCAGTTCCGCAAAGGGTCTCTACCTGAAAACTATCTCCTTATCCAGCACCATGGGACCAGGTATCTCTCTGAATAAAACAAACTGGATCACCTAGGTATATAACATGAAAAAGGAAGCAAAAGCTGAGTTGATTTCTGAATTAGCAGAGCAGTTTGAAGGGGGTAATTTTTGTCTCTTGAATGCACAGGGATTAAATGTTCGGCAGGTAGACGAGCTGAGGGCCCGCTGTTTTGAGCTGGGAATTACATACCGAGTTTCTAAGAACGCTTTTATCAAAAAGGCATTGGAACGACAAGAGAGGTCTGAGGAATATCAGTTCGTTTTACAAGAGGGGTTAACCGGATTTTCAGGGATTTTGTTTTTTCATGCCCAGGCAGCCTCTGCGGCTCGGATGCTGCAGCGATTCCGTACGGATTTAGGAGAGGGTTCTCTCCCTCAACTGAAGGTGGCTTATCTGGAAGGTGAAAGCTTTGTGGGTGATGAACATCTAGATACGTTGAGTAAAATCAAATCCAAGAAGGAGCTCATAGGAGATATTTTATTGAGTTTGAAATCACCTGTACTTTCTGTGTTGGGCGGACTGAGTCGAGCCCGTACAGATTTGGCAGGTGTTTTGAAGGTCCTGTCCGACAGGAAATAATATGTTTTGTTTAACCTAAAATTTAAAAAATAAAATGGCAAATAAGGTGGCAGATAAGGCGACAGATAAGGGAGTAGATGTGAAACGTTTTGCTGAACAATTGGTAGGCTTAACGGTCAAAGAAGTTAATGAATTAGCAAAAATACTGAAAGAAGACCATGGGATAGAACCCGCTGCGGCTGCGGTTTCTGTCGCAGCTCCTTCCCAAGGAACAGGAGGAGAAACTCAGGAGAAAAGTAGTTTTGATCTTGAACTAGTCGCCGTAGGAGCAGCGGGTAAATTACCCGTTGTGAGATTGGTTAAGGAGATTCTGGGTGTGGGACTGAAGGATGCGAAAGATCTTGTGGATGCTATGCCCAAGGTTTTGAAAGAGGGTCTTTCTAAGGCAGAGGCTGAGGAGTTCAAGAAGAAATTGGAAGAGGAGGGGGCTGAGGTTGTCCTTAAGTAGTCCTTGGGCTTGACTTTTGATAGATTGTTTTCCGGTTTTTTTCTGGACTAGTTCTGTTTGGGTGCAGTTGATTCGTGGTTCTTTTTTATTTTTCTGATCTTCTTTGAGATTTTCTAATGCGTACTAATTTTTCTTCCCTACATACGGATCCTCCGTATCCTCATTTTTTGGATGTGCAAGTTTCTTCTTTTAAGAGCTTTTTAGAGATTGGAGTTTCTCCGGAAAAAAGAAGGCTGAAAGGTATGTACGATATTTTTAAGAAGAATTTTCCCATTCAGGATGCACGAGAGAATTATCTTTTGGAATTCCTAGATTACAATGTGGAAGCCCCTAAGAATACCCCTGAAGAATGTACCGAGCAGGGACTTACTTATAGCATTCCATTGAGGGTTAGATTTCGGCTCTCCTCCACGGATAAGGAAAATGAGGATTTTCAGGCTATAGAGGAAGATATATTCTTTGGAAATATTCCTTATTTAACAGATAAGGGGTCTTTCATAGTGAATGGAGCTGAACGGGTTGTGGTATCCCAGATACATCGTTCGCCAGGGGTTTTCTTTTCACAGGTCAAGCATAGTACGGGGGTCAGACTCTTTTCGGCACGTATTATTCCATTTAAGGGTTCTTGGATAGAATTTCAGACGGATGCCAATCAGGTTATGTATGCATACATAGATCGGCGGAAGAAATTTCCGGTTACCCCCCTCTTGCGGGCCATGGGATTTAGTACCGACTGGGATATTCTGAAAATCTTTGGACTCGCAGAAGAAGTACCTGCTACGAAAAAATCGCTCACATCCGTGATCGGACGAAAACTAGCTGCTCGCGTACTCAAAACCTGGCAAGAAGATATCGTGTTGGATGAAGAAACAGGAGAACTAGAAACCCAAGAACGAACAGAAGTGGTCCTGGAAAGAGGAACCATTTTGCAGGAAGAATACATAGAACTAATCTTAAAATCTGGGGTGGAACGGGTTATCCTACACAAGGAATCAGAAGATATCTCCGAATATGCCGCCATCTATAATACCCTGGATAAAGACAGCACACATTCTATGAGAGGTGCTCATCACTATATATATAGAGAATTCAGAGGTGGAGGCTCCATGGATGTGCCCGACGAACAAGCTGCCTCTGATCTAATAGAAGGTCTTTTTTTCAATGAAAAACGATATGATTTAGGAGAGGTGGGTAGGTATAAATTGAATAAGAAACTTTCCCTGAAAGAAGACGAATCAGCTCGCGTGCTGAGCCGAAACGATATCGTATCCATTATCAAGCGGGTGGTGGACCTAGCTAATGGGAAATTAGAAGTGGATGACATAGATCATCTGAGTAATCGTCGGGTACGTACCATGGGAGAGCAGCTGATGAGCCACTTTAACATAGGCCTGACCCGTATGGTTCGGGTGGTTAGAGAACGTATGAATGTTCGGGATAGTGAAGATTTTAAGCCTTCCGACCTGATTAATGTGAAGACACTTTCTTCCGTCCTGAATACCTTTTTTGGATCCAGTCAACTTTCTCAATTTATGGATCAGACCAATCCTTTGGCAGAGTTGACCCATAAACGTCGAATTTCTTCTTTAGGTCCTGGTGGCTTATCTCGGGAACGAGCAGGTTTTGAGGTTCGGGATGTCCATTATACCCACTATGGGAGGCTATGTACCATAGAAACCCCTGAAGGACCTAATATAGGTTTGATCTCTTCTCTTTGCGTACACGCTAAGGTGAATGACATGGGATTCATAGAAACCCCTTATCGTAAGGTTAAAAAGGGAGTGGTAACCCATGAGGTGGTTTATTTGAGTGCTGAGGAGGAAGACAAGGTATATATTGCCCAAGCGAATGCCCCCATAGATGAAAATGGGAATTTTAAGAATCCCCTGGTCAAGACCAGATACCATGGGGATTTCCCACTTGTAGAGCCAAAGAAGATACAATACATGGATATAGGAACAAATCAAATTGTTTCCATTGCGGCATCCATGATCCCATTTTTGGAACACGATGATGCCAACCGAGCGCTAATGGGTTCCAATATGCAACGCCAAGCCGTAGCTCTTATGCGTCCGCAGGCACCTATTGTGGGAACGGGTATGGAGGCTAAGGTAGCCAAAGATTCAAAGGGTGTATTGGTGGCAGAGGAGGATGGTGAGGTTATGTCTGTGGATGCACGTTCCCTAGTGATCCGCTACGAACAGACTAAGACGGAAAAATTGGTCTCCTTTCATCAAGGGGATGTGAGCTATCCTCTGATCAAGTTCCGAAGAACAAATCAGGGTACCTGTGTGAATCTTCGTCCTATTGTTCTTAAGGGTCAAAAGATCAAGAAGGGGCAGGTGTTAACGGATGGCTTTGCTACGGATCAAGGAGAACTTGCTTTGGGTTCGAATCTCAAAGTTGCCTTTATGCCTTGGCGGGGATATAATTTTGAAGATGCTATTTTGATATCAGAAGAGGTTGTACGCCAGGATATATTCACATCTATTCATATTGATGAGTTTGAACTGGATGTTCGGGATATCAAGCATGGAAGAGAAGAGTTAACAGCTGAAATTCCCAATGTGAGCGATGATGCCATCCGCAATTTGGATGATCATGGAATCGTTCAAGTGGGTGCCCGAATTAGACCAGGGGATGTCCTGATAGGTAAAATCACCCCGAAGGGCGAAACCGATCCCACACCCGAAGAAAAACTTCTCAGAGCCATTTTTGGAGAAAAAGCAGGAGATGTGAAAAATGCCTCCCTGAAAGCACCCCCCTCAGCAGGTGGAACCGTGATTGATACCAAACTCTTTGCCCGACCCAAAACCACCCGAGAATATCGTCAACGAATTAAAAGGGAAATAGAAGTTCTTAAAAGATCTTATGCTAAGAACCTGAAAGACCTGCAAGATCGTATGGTAGATAAACTGGCAGAACTCTTGACAAATCAGGTGTCTTTGGGGGTCAAACATAAGTTTGGAGAGGTTCTGATTAAAGAAGGAATCAAGTTCACCCGGAACCGAATAGAAAACGGATTGTTTTCTCCAGATGCTGATAAGTATGCAGATCATACTGAACGGGATGTCCCTGAGGAGGCGAATCCTATTGCAGATGTCCAATTGACAGCTTGGGTTAAGGCTCCCAAGAAGAATGCATGGATAGAGTCCTTGGTAGGTAATTATTTGCAAGCTCGGAATGAAATAGTTCGTGTTTACAAACGTGAAAAGTTTAGTTTGGAGGTCGGGGATGAACTTCCCGTAGGTGTGATTCAGTTAGCGAAGGTATATGTAGCCAAGAAACGTAAGTTGAAGGTAGGGGATAAGATGGCAGGGCGCCACGGAAATAAGGGTGTGGTTGCCAAGATAGTTCCCAGGGAGGATCTTCCTTTCTTGGAAGATGGAACCCCTGTGGATGTCGTCTTGAACCCCCTAGGCGTACCCTCCCGTATGAATGTAGGACAGATCTATGAAACCATCCTGGGGTGGGCAGGTTATGAACTCGGAAAAACCTATGCTTCTCCTATTTTTGATGGTGCCACCGTGGAAGAAGTGGAAGCCGAACTCCAAAAGGCGGGACTCCCCTCCCTGGGAAGGACATATTTGTATGATGGTCTCACCGGTGCACGTTTCGATCAACCCGTGACCGTGGGAATCATTTATATGATGAAATTAGGACACCTCGTGGATGATAAAATGCACGCTCGTTCTATAGGTCCCTACTCTTTGATTACCCAACAACCCTTAGGCGGTAAGGCTCAATTTGGGGGTCAACGTTTTGGAGAAATGGAGGTTTGGGCCCTGGAATCCTTTGGAGCCAGTAATATTCTCAGAGAAATCCTGACCGTGAAATCAGATGATGTGGAGGGTCGTGCCAAGACCTATGAGTCTGTGGTGAAGGGAGAATCCTTCCCACCCTCCGGTATTCCCGAATCCTTTAATGTGTTAATGCACGAACTCAGAGGTTTGGGACTCGCAATAGATTTAGAACATGAAGAAGAAGATCCTTAAGATTAAGAAAGCCCTAATGATAATCTCTGTTAATTTCAAGTCCTAACCCGTTTATTAGTCCAGTATATCAAGTTCTATAAATAATTATCTATGGAAAATTCATTTCAGCATACCCGTCCATACCCTCTTAGATCAGATGATACCCCATCCCAATTTTCGGGTATCACCATAAGATTAGCTTCTCCCGATGAGATAAAGGATAGATCTAAGGGTGAGGTAAAGCATGCGGAGACCATCAATTATAGATCCTATAAGCCTGAGATGAAGGGTTTATTTTGTGAGAAGATATTTGGTCCCATAAAGGATTGGGAATGTCATTGTGGAAAATATAAGAGGATACGTTATAGAAATACGATATGTGATCGCTGTGGTGTCCAAGTGACTGAGAAAAAGGTTCGGAGAGAACGAATGGGTCATATTGAACTCGTGACGCCCGTGGTGCATATATGGTATTTCCGATCCCTACCCAATAAGATTGGATATCTCTTGGGAATCCCTACCAAAAAACTAGACCAGATTATATATTATGAACGATATGTCGTGATACAAGCGGGTGTTAGGGCGAAGAAGGGCTCCCAGGTGGGCGACCTCCTGACCGAAGATGAATACCTAGATCTCCTAGAAGAACTACCCCGAAATAATCAATCTTTAGACGATGATAATCCGAAGAAATTTATAGCCAAAATGGGTGGGGAGGCCATAGAGATGATGCTCTCCCGACTGAATTTGGATCAGCTGTCCCGAGATCTCCGAACAGAAATGTTGGGAGATAGTTCACAACGCAAGGCTCAGGAAATTGCCAAGCGGTTGAGGGTGGTGGATGCCTTTAAATATGCCAAGGAGAAGAAAGGAAGTCATCCCGAATGGATGGTTATGCGGGTACTACCCGTTATACCCCCTGAAATACGACCTCTAGTCCCATTAGATGGCGGTAGGTTTGCCTCTTCTGATATGAATGATTTGTATCGTCGGGTGATTATTCGCAATAATCGTCTCCGAAGATTGGTGGATATTAAGGCACCTGAGGTGATTTTGCGGAATGAGAAACGGATGCTACAAGAAGCGGTGGATAGTCTCTTTGATAATACAAGAAAAGCCAATGCTGTTCGCTCAGACGGAAATAGAGCCTTGAGATCTCTTAGTGATATCCTGAAAGGAAAACAAGGTAGATTCCGACAAAATCTTCTGGGAAAACGAGTGGACTATTCAGGAAGATCAGTGATTGTAGTAGGTCCTGATTTGAAGATGAACGAATGTGGTCTGCCCAAGGAAATGTCCCTGGAACTTTTTAAACCCTTTGTGATTCGGAAACTCCTGGAACGAGGAGTTGTTAAAACGGTTAAGGCGGCAAAGAAAATCATAGATCAGCGGGAAGCTGTGGTCTGGGATATCCTCGAAAACCTACTCAAAGGACATCCCGTGCTTCTCAATCGGGCACCTACCCTTCATAGACTCGGAATTCAATCCTTCCAACCCAAATTGGTAGAGGGTAAAGCGATTCAACTACATCCCCTAGCATGTACCGCTTTTAATGCAGATTTTGATGGAGACCAGATGGCAGTTCATGTGGTCTTGGGACCCGAGGCAGTCTTGGAAGCTTCTTTTTTGATGCTTTCTGCACATAATGTTCTAAATCCTGCGAATGGATCCCCAATCACGGTTCCCTCCCAGGACATGGTCCTAGGACTATATTATCTAACCAAAGGAAAAAAATCCACACCCGAACATCCTGTTTTGGGAGAAGGACTTGTCTTCTCCTCACCCAAAGAGGTGATCATAGCCCTTCAGCAAGAAAGACTTTCCAAACACGCACATATCAAGGTTAGACTTGCAGCCCGGGAAGAAGAAAACCTACCTCAGTGGGTAGAGACCGTGGCAGGACGGGTTTTGTTTTCCGAGTGTGTACCCGAGGAGGTTGGTTTTGTAAATGAACTGCTTACAAAGAAGACATTACAACGGGTTATTCGTCGGGTCTTTGGATTGACGAATCCTGTAAGGACCGCTCGATTTTTGGATGATATTAAGGAATTGGGATTTCGTTCGGCATATGAAGGGGGAATATCCATAGGTATAGGTGATATCTTGGTTCCGGATCGGAAAGATCAGATGATTAAGGATGCGAAGAATGAGGTAAGCTCGGTTACAGAGAATTACATGATGGGTCTGATCACCGATAACGAACGCTATAATCAGGTGATAGATGTGTGGACCCGTACCAATACACAATTGACTGGGTCTTTAATGGGAAGTTTGGAAGAACAGGAACAAGGATTTAATCCCATTTACATGATGATGCATTCAGGCGCCAGGGGTTCTAGAGAGCAAATTCGTCAACTGGGAGGTATGAGAGGCTTGATGGCTAAGCCCCGAAAGTCACTAAATGCAGCTTCTGGTGAGATTATAGAAAACCCTATTCTGTCTAATTTTCGAGAAGGCCTGGATATCGTGGAATATTTTATCTCAACACACGGTGCCAGAAAAGGACTTGCCGATACCGCATTAAAAACAGCAGATGCAGGCTACCTAACCCGACGCCTAGTAGATGTAGCACAGGATGTAATTGTTCGGGAAGAGGATTGTGGAACCCTCCGAGGACTGAACGTTACAGCTCTTAAAGATAATGAAGAGGTTATAGAATCTATTTCAGAACGCATCCTGGGTAGGGTAGCCATTCAGGATGTCTATGATCCCCTGAGTCAGGAATTGATTGTACCCGCCGGGGCAGAGATAACAGAAGAAATAGCCGAACGTATTGAATCTACTAATTTGGAAGAGGTAGAAATACGATCTGTCCTAACCTGTGAAGCTCGAGAAGGGGTATGTGCGAAATGCTATGGTCGGAACCTAGCGAATGGCAGAATGGTGGATATTGGTGAAGCGGTAGGGGTTGTGGCTGCGCAGTCCATTGGAGAGCCCGGAACCCAATTAACCCTTCGTACTTTTCATGTGGGAGGTACAGCCTCCAACATTGCCGTGGATGCGAGTGTCCGGGCTAAATTTGATGGATTTATTGGTTTTGATGGGCTCAGGACATTGAAAACGATAAGTGATGATGGAGAGGAAATGGAATTAGTTATGGGAAGAACAGGGGAGATTAAAATTAGGGAAAGAAAACCCAAAAAATCTAACATGCTGGTCTCGGTTAGAATTCCCTATGGTGCTTATTTGAAGGTACAGGACGGACAAAAAATCAAAAAAGGAGACGAACTCTGTTATTGGGATCCCTATAATGCCCTTATCCTTTCGGAAGGAAAAGGAAAGGTAAAATATAATGCCATTGAAGAGGGAATCACATATAGAGAAGAGTATGACGAACAAACAGGACATAGAGAAAAGGTGATTGTGGAGGGTAAGGACAAGACCAAAAATCCTTCCTTGACCGTCTTGGGTGAAGATGGGGAACGAGAATATAATATCCCCGTGGGAGGACACCTCATGGCAGCCGATGGAGAGGAGGTGAAAGCTGGAGATATTCTCGTGAAAATTCCCCGAATGACATCCAAATCTAGAGACATTACCGGTGGACTCCCACGAGTAACCGAACTCTTTGAAGCCCGAAATCCCTTTAATCCAGCCGTCGTCTCACAAATAGATGGATATGTCAAATACGGATTGATCCGAAGAGGGAGCAGAGAAATCATTGTGGAAGGAAAGGGAAAAACAAAAACATATATGGTGCCCCTGACCAAGCATATCTTGGTTCAGGAAAATGACTTCGTACGAGCAGGATCTCCTCTTTGTGATGGATCTATCAAACCCTCGGATATTTTGGCCATAGAGGGCCCCACGAAGGTTCAGGAATATCTTGTCAATGGCATACAGGAGGTTTATCGTCTTCAGGGTGTGAGTATCAATGATAAACATATAGAGGTTATTGTACGTCAGATGATGCGAAAGGTAGAAATAGATAAGCCCGGGGATACCCGATTCCTACCTCGTGAGGTTGTGGCTAAGTCCACCGTACAAATTGCCAATGATGATTTGTTTGGAAAAAAGGTGATTACGAATCCAGGTGATTCTGATCTCCTTAAAAAGCATGATATTGTAGACCTGCGGCAACTCAGATCTGAGATATCCCATCTCCGAAGAGATGATAAGAAAATCCCCAGGTTTAGAGATGCCGAACATGCCACTTGTGAACCCATCTTGCAAGGAATTACCCGAGCTGCCCTGGATACCGAAAGCTTTATCTCAGCCGCTTCCTTTCAAGAAACAACCAAGGTTCTAAGTGAAGCTGCCATACGAGCTAAAACCGACGAATTGAAAGGATTAAAAGAAAATGTGATCATCGGACACCCCATCCCCGCAGGAACAGGGCTAAGGGAATACCAAGACTATTTGGTCTACTCTAAGGAAGAATATGAAAAACTCGTCCGAGAAAGCCTCACGAGAGAAGAAAACAAAGATTCAGAAGATACCTCAGATTCAGCAGATACCTCGGATTCTCCAGATATCCCAGATTCTCCAGATAACCCAGATACCTCAGATTCTCCAGATAACCCAGATAACCCAGATACCTCAGATTCTCCAGATATCCCAGATACCTCAGATACCTCAGATTCTCCAGATAACCCAGATACCTCAGATACCTCAGATTCTCCAGATACCTCGGATTCCAATGGAGAAGATGAAAGTCTAAAACAGGAACATCCTGTGAAAGAATAACTATATTGTCCCAAACATTGATTTAGATTCCCAGTATAGGATAAAATACCAAGCCCATACAAATTATGTCAACTAAGAGAGAAAAACGAGAACCTAAGAAAATAGACGTAGAGCTGACCGAAGAAATGGCCGAAGGTGTCTATGCAAACCTCGTCATGATTACCCATTCCAGTACGGAGTTTGTTGTGGACTTCGTTAGACTTATGCCAGGTCTTCCCAAAGCCAAGGTCAAATCCCGAGTTGTGGTCACACCCGGGCACGCTAAACGATTACTCAAAGCCCTGGCAGATAATATACGGAGATACGAAAATAGCTTCGGCGAAATCAAAGAGGATGATAGCAGCCCACATCTTCCCATGAACTTAGGGGGAAGTGTTGGGGAAGCCTAGCGGTAAATAGTGACTCAGACATCAAAATCAGGTGGAGTTGGGAATGGCCTTGACCCTCTCCTGAGCTCCTTTCACATAGCTTGCCTCTGCATCACAACCTTTGAAATGTCTTCCCAGGAGATGAGAAGCCACCGCTGTGGTTCCACTACCTAGGAAGGGATCCAACACCCATTCATTGGGTTTACTATGTTTTTGAATCAACTCTATAAAGAGCTGGATGGGTTTTTGACTAGGGTGTGTGCGTCCTTCTTTTTGATGTGGAATCGGATAATTATAGACCCCTCTGTCATTTTTGGAATGAAAAGTGGGACCGCTCCCCTTCACCCCAGTTATAGCGATCTCCCTACTATTGCAAAGATAAGTAGAACGACCGTTCAGTGGAACAGGATTGGTTTTCTCCCAAAATATTTGTCTGAGCATGGAAAAACCTGCCTCATCCATCGCCAACGACAAGGGGGTGACCCTCCATACATCATAAAAAACAATGATCGTCCCACCCCTTCTAAGAATCCTATAAGCCTCTTGAAAGAAAGTGTCTAATAGAATTTCTTGTCTATCCCAGTCCCCAAAATCCATGGGGACCGAAAATCCTTGAATATCCTCCTTCGCCTGTGCAAAATTTGTCTCCTCAGCAATAACATAAAGTGGATCGGTCAGAATGAGATCAACGCTATTGTCAGATTGTTTTCCAAGAAAATCTATAAAATATGAGACCTCTATATTAGAAATGGGTCTCTGGAAGGAGACCCCCATGGCACGCGGATTTGATCGGAAAGCTCTTTTTCTTGTTCTCATAGGTTTTTTCCTATCATGTATACATTAACATATTTTCTGCAATATTCTCTTTATTATAGGTTCCTTCCTTTATTCCCACAATTAATCCTTTCCATTTATCCGTGCAAAGAATAGCCAGGTCTGAACATATTAGGAAAACAGAAGAATTGTTGGTCTCCTCAGGGAAGATATCCCCCTATGAACTCATGGAAAAGGCATGTGATGGAATTACCCAAGCCTTTATTCAGAGATTTCCACAAAAAATACCCGTCCATATCTTCTGTGGAAGAGCCAATAATGGGGGAGATGGACTCGGACTAGCCCGAAGACTTCACTTAAAAAACTATCCCATCTCCTGCTACATAGTAGGTGGAAGCCCCCAAACCCCAGAAAGCCAAAAGCAATTAAACACCTATCAGCTTCAAACACAAAAAAAACTCATAGAAATAACCCAAGTTCAAGATTTTCCCGATCTACCTCAAGGTCAGGAGGCAATCCTGGTAGATGCTCTTTTGGGTTCCGGAATCAACCGACCCCTCTCGGGTTTATTATCCCAATGCGTGGAATATCTCAATACCCAGGATAAATACCGAGTTGCGATAGATATACCCTCCGGATTGCATGGGGAAGAACCCTTTCCTGAGGGTCTTTTCTTTCATGCACATCACATCTTTTTCATAGAAGCCTGCCGTCCCAGTATTTTATATCCCTCAGTAGCGTCTTTGCTGGGAGATTATACCTGCATAGATATAGGTTTGGATATAGATGGTGTTTCAGATTCGGGCCCCAAACTCTTTTTCCAAACCGATAAAGATTTTTCAAAACCCCTCTTAAAACGTCCTCGTTTTATCCACAAAGGCACGGTCGGACGTGTGGGATTGATTGCCGGACAAGAGGGTATGTTGGGCGCTGCTCTTTTGGCCGCAGAAGCCTGTTTGCGTTCGGGCATAGGAACCTTGACCGTCCAAATACCCTGTGCTGCAAAGCATCTTCTTCATGCTTCTCTCCCTGAAGCCCTTTGGGTATATGATGATCATCCCCAATTCTTTACCCGCTCTTATTTACCCAAGGAGTTGAAAGCCATAGGCGTAGGACCTGGTTTGGGTACGGCATTTCCTAGCATATGTGGATTACGACAGCTGCTGCGGGAGACACAAACACCCATGGTAATAGATGCAGACGCACTTAATATCTTGGGTCTATACCCCGAACTTTGGGAAGATATCCCCAAAGGATCTATTCTAAGTCCCCACGAAGGCGAATTTGAACAATGTGTGGGAAAATCCAAAACAGAAAAAGATGGTTTGGACCTACTACTCAAAAAATCGGTTCAACATGGTGTGGTTATTCTTCTCAAGGGTGCCTATACGAGAATTGCGTGTCCAGATGGAAAAATTATTGTCAATACCACAGGAGACCCAGCTATGGCTACAGCAGGTGCAGGAGATGTGCTGACGGGTATTATCCTAGGACTCCTAGGACAAGGACTTTCCAGTGAATGGGCCGCCCGATATGCCACCTATCTTCACGGAAAAGCAGGTGAAGCCGCCGCACAAGATAAAGGAAATGGTCTCATAGCCCGAGATCTGATAAAATATCTTCCCAGGATATAAAAAAACAATGGGGTCATTTTATCAACCTTGATCCCCCTTATACTTTCTTCGCAAAATTTCTTTTTTCCGAATCTCATGAAGGTTTTTTTCTAAGCCCACCGGATAGAGGTGGGGAAAGGTGAGCCGTTTCACACTGGAGTCCAGACATTTTAATTCTTCCAAATGATGCCTTCGTATGTCTTGAAGGGATGGAGATTGATAAACCCCTTTTCCCCTCCGAAAAATGGGAACCAGAAGACCCTTAATCTCATGATAATTAGAAGTTTGGATGGACTTTTGTTGGGTTTCGTCCACAGGATGTATGAGGGTATAATTTGCTTTTTGCGGATCACGGATATCGTAAATCATGTCAGCATACATTTTGCCATCCTTTATGAACCGTTTAATTTGTTGAATACCCGGAATATTTATCTTTTGTGCAGAATTGGATACCTTAATCTTGTCTTTCCATTTGCCTTGGGGTTTTTGATAACAAGAAAGTTTGTACACTCCTCCTAGAGAGGGTTGGGTATCACCTGTAACGAGTCGGGTACCCACACCCCAGATAGAAATACAAGCGTTTTGTTCTTTTAGCGTATGAATAATATGTTCGTCCAGATCCCCACTCGCTACAATTTGGGTTTCATGAAAACTCTCTGCATCCAATCGTTTTCTGATCTGCTGACTGAAATAGGCAAGATCTCCTGAATCTATACGTACCCCCAAAAGCTTCTTACCCTGTTCCCGAAGTTCCGCAGCAACAACCAATGCATGTTCCAAACCTTCCAAGGTATCATAGGTATCTATGAGCAAAATACAGTTCTCTGGAAAAGAAGAAGCATAAGCACGAAAGGCTTCCAATTCGTGATCAAAGGACATAATCCAACTATGTGCATGGGTTCCCCTAAGCGGAATCTGCCATGCCCGAGAAGCAGCTACATGAGAGGTTCCCGAAACACCCCCTATATAAGTAGCCCGACTCGCCCAAAGACCCGCCTCTGTTCCATGGGTCCTTCGGAGTCCGAATTCCAATATAGGGTCGCTCCGTGAAGCCACATACATACGAGAAGCCTTTGTAGCAATCAGGGTCTGAAAATTGATCACATTCAAAATATAGGTCTCTATCAGCTGACAGCAAATGATAGAACCCTGAACCCGTAATAAAGGCTCGTAGGGAAAAACAACCGTCCCCTCAGGCATCGCATCTATATCTAAATTCAAAGAAAGATCCCTCAAAAAGGACAAAAACTCTTCACAAAAAAAAGCTTTGCCCTTGGCGTCAGATAGTTCTCTTAAGAAACAAATGTCTTCTTCAGAGAATTGATAATTCTGAATATATTGGATAACTTGATCCAGACCACAAGCTACAGCATAACCCCCTGAAAAAGGGAGTTTGCGAAAATAAAGATGAAAAACCGCTTGATCTTCTACCTTTCTCTGCTTCCAATGACCATAAGCCATGGTCAGCTGATAGAAATCTGTTTGGAGGGACGGGGAAGAAAAATGATCTACCAATTTCATACCTAATCCAACAAAATATTTGAATCCCTAAAAGAATTGGATACAGTCATGAGATACCCATCTATCTTAATATATGCATCTGAAACGAAAACTTAGGGGGAAAAAGAGATGAAGAAAAGATTTTACCTGAAGAACCCCCTAAGCTTTTTGATGAGCCTTGTTCTGGGTACGGGCCTTTTATATTCACAGTCTTCGGAAAAAGGAAACTTTTCGGGAATTGTGTCTGATAGATTGACTCGGGAACCCATCTCTCATGTACATATCTATACATCAGATCGTTCCATCTTTCGTCTGAGTGATTTGACAGGATATTTTAACCTGAATATACAGGTGGGGGATACATTAATATTTTCCTCCTTAGCTTACAAAGATACTCATATTCCTATCCTAGAATCACATTTGAACCAACATTTACCCGATACAATTTGGATGTATCAAGATGTGCTGGCCTTGCGAGAGATTATCATATGGGGAAGGAATCCTATGGGGGGATTTACCCAACATAGACGATTCCCGTACCATCCTTCTTTTCGGGGGAATACCCCTAAGTATAGACCTCAGGGTATATCTGTGGGGAGACCCCAAGAGGGTGTGGGTTTAGCCTTTGAAGGTGCCTTGACCATGTTGGCTAATCAGTTTAATGATAGATATCATCAATGGAAGAAATTGCATAGACTTGAGCTTATGAAACGAAGAGAAGAACATTATTTACGACTCCTGCAACAGCAATTACCCTATCCATGGGTACAAAAACATACCGTGTTTGTGGAATCTGAGATAGAAGACTTCCTACGGTTTTCAAAACCCGATCTTCTTAAACTGAGCCAGTATACCGAATATCAAAAACTACAAGTTTTGAAAGAATATCAAGAGAAGTACATAGCCCATGTCAAACGAATTTTTGCCTATCAAACCTATACCTACCGTCTCACAACCCTAGAAATAAGACAATATTGGGGGAAGAGAAAAAAGGAAAAAAAATAAAAAAAACACCTTACACAATCCCACAGGATACAAATTTGATGAAAAAGCTTGATGAAAAAGACCTATCCAACCCACTTGAACAAACCCGTAAAGGATTTTTAACCCGTATAAAACGGGTTGTGATTGGAAAAACCCGTATAGATGAAAAACTCCTAGATCACCTAGAAGCAGCCCTAATTGCATCAGATATAGATATGGAAACGACCCTCAAACTCATAGATTCCCTGAGTTCGCGTGCCCAAAGACAAAGTTATTTGAATGAGAAGGAGTTATTAGATTGGCTCCGGGAATCCCTCCTAAACCTCTTTTCTACAAAGCCTTCATATTTTTCTGTAAAGGGAAAACCTCATGTGATACTTTTTGTAGGGGTGAATGGGGTAGGCAAAACGACATCCTTGATCAAGTTGGCATATGCTTATCAGCAACGAGGATTATCTGTTTTGATGGGTGCAGCAGATACGTTTAGGGCAGCCGCAGTTTCTCAACTTAGAAATTGGGGAGAAAAATTAGATATCCCCGTGATTTACAAGGAAGGAAAAGCAGATCCAGCTTCGGTTGCTTATGAAAGCATGGACAGGGCGGTCAAAGATTCCTTGGATATAGTTCTCATAGATACCGCCGGACGATTACATAATCAATCCCATCTAATGGCTGAATTGGCCAAAATAAGACGCACCCTTGTGAAGCACATGCCTGAGGCACCTCAGGAGGTTCTCCTGGTGATAGACGCTTGTACAGGACAAAATGCCTTCCAACAGGCTAAAGCATTTGCTGAAGCAACCCCTTTGAGTGGAATCATCGTGACCAAACTAGATGGAACAGCTAAAGGAGGAGTATTGGTCGGAATTGTCGACCAAATGGGTATTCCTGTACAATACCTAGGAACCGGAGAAAAACCACAAGACCTACAAGCTTTCCATCATGAAAATTTTGTGAAATCCCTACTCCAAGATTGAAATATAGACCCATCTTTATTTCTGACTCAGATTTTTGAAAGGAATTTTGATTCTTTTAAAGAAAATACTAAATTGCTGCCATGGGGTATGTACCGGGTTCATGTTGTGTGTGGATGGTTCTCAAAGTAGGTATTTGATATGGGACGTATAGCTGTGACTTTGATCCTCTTGATGGCTTGTCTTTTCGGGGGAGGTATATTAAGTGCTTCACCTGGGGACACCCTCAGGGTGAACCTCTTTGATAGACTAAATATACCTTCTACCTCGGGAAGACGTACAGATTTTAAAACCTGGGTTAACATCCCCAGGGTTTCCATTCACAAAGCTTTTTTCATTGCAAAATATGAGTGTTTAGAAGACGGGGGATGTGGACATTGGGATTATCTGAATCATCTTTTCATCACGGGCAGAGGGACAGAGAGTTCCGTCATACCTCTTCCCTTAGCCGTAGAAATTGTTCGTTCCATCACACCCTATGGAGGCTACTGGCGTTCGGAACAGAAGTGGTTTTTCGATTGGAAAATAGATGTGACAAACTTTAGTCCTTTCCTGGTGGGGGACATTGAATTCACGCATAGACATACACACTACGAGACCGATCCTAGGCTGGGATGGCGGCTGACCTTGGACTTGTACCTTGTGGAAGGCCCACCACCTCGTGCCATTATCTCTCTTACGCCAATTGATAGCTGGAATGGATCCCATCTTTATGGGGCGGCTGCCTCTCCCTTCTCTGAGCGGGTGACAACTTATGTTTTTCGGACCCATGAAGAAGCTACACATGCCAGTCTGGCGATCGTGCAAACAGGACATGGTGCTGATTCACCCGACATATGTGCAGAGTTTTGTTCCCGAGAAAGAACGATCCTTGTGAATGGCAAGGTGCATACTAAGAAAAATATATGGAAAGCTTGTGGGAATAATTCATTGCAGGCTCAAGCAGGAACCTGGGATTCGGATAGGGCAGGGTGGTGTCCAGGTCTCCCTGTAGATCCTGAACATCATGATTTCCCAGTGGTGGGTGCTACGGATTATAATCTAGATCTCAAAATGGAGGAATATTTTAACTCCCTGTATATTCAAGGACATGAATCTAGAGGAAAGCATGGTAATTATGTAATATACGCCTATGTGGTCCAGTATCGGGGATACTCATTTAGAAATGAAGTAGCTGTATCTGATGTCATTGCACCCAATAATCTTCGGGAACATGCTTATTATAATCCTATTTGTGCCAACCCCATTGTGGTTATTCAAAATGGGGGTGAGTATGATCTTCGGAGTGCTAAAATCAATTACGGATTACGGGGTGCTGATCCCCGAAGCCAGAAAAGCTATCGCTGGAGGGGTCGACTTCCCTTTGGAAAAAAGGATACCCTCTTTCTCCCAGGCATACTGGATTGGGAATTTGCTAGAAATTCTCTGGAAAAAGTTTATTTCAGAGTAGAGGTCAGCCAACCCAATGGATTGATAGACGAATATGCTGGAAACAATGTCATTGAGACAGAATATACCGTTCCTGTCGCATATAATTATCAGGATGGATTCAAAGTAGATATACGAGGAAATATACAATCTCCCTTACATAACCGACTTGTCTTAGAAAAAATAGATCCCAACGGGACTCAGGAATTGTTAAGATTTGCTAGATTTTACTCGGGGTCCTATGTCAAAAACATTGCATTGAAGCCAGGGAATTGCTATGTGATGAATCTCTACGACGACGGAGGAAGGAAATGGGAAGATAATTACCGAATTTCTATCTCTAACGGACTTTCTTCCCTTACGGGAAGACAAAATGGTGTTAGAACCCCTGGAAGTATTTCGGTGAATGATCCAGAATATCCGGACAGGGTAAGGGTTCTTCCAGCAGATTTTGGAACCCGTGTTTCATACCGATTTATTACCCTTGGTGAGATACAGTATCCCATTGTGAAGGAGCCGAGACCTTGTGAGAAGACAGGAGATTGTATAGAAGAGCCCCCTCCTCCGGCGCCTGTATCCGTCTTGGGAAGTGATCGGAATAATGGAAGTCTGGACTATCCCATTGTCTATCCTAATTCGTCTGCGGATGGCGTATTTAATCTCCGAGGAAATCCCGACTCAATTTTTCACAAGATAGAGGTATTTGCGTTATCTGGGGAGATTGCCCACGTAAAGGAGTTTGGAGCTCTGAAACGGGTACAAAACTCTCTGATCAGACTAGAGTTGCCAGATCTTTTCCCGGGTCTTTATTTGATGCGAATACATTTGCAAGGAGGGGAGCTAAGGCTCAGAAGAATCATTATTCTCTAAAATTCTTTTTTGAAACCTATCATGCCTACCGAAGAATCCAAAAAAAGATATTCGTCTGCTGATCTCTTGGAGTTTAAAGAGCTGATCCTGAAAAAACTCGACTCTGCACGAAAAGAACTGGAATATGCCAGGGGAGTTCTCAAACGAAAGGATGGCAACGGTTCTGAACCCGAAGGACTACCCGGGAATATGAAACCACTAGAGGATTCCATGGATACCCTCGAAAAAGAACAACTCTCACAGCTAGCCTCCCACCACCAAAAATTTATAGATAACCTAGAACTTGCCCTGGAAAGAATTAGGATGGGTACCTATGGTATTTGTGTGGATACGGGGGAGCTTATTCCCAAAGAACGTCTTCGTCTAGTCCCTCATACCCTCCACTCTATCCGAGCCAAACTCGAAAAAGACTAGGTATGATCGAATCTGTACAGGATTCTGAACCCTTGAAATTGAATCTTTCTGTCAAGCTGGAGGCTCTTCTATTTGTCTCCTCTAAGCCGCTGAGTGAGGAAGATCTGTCATCTTTTTTCGCTGAGCGCGAAGATATCTCGGATGCTGAAATTCAGGGTGCATTAGAAGGTCTGATCCAAAAATACGAGAAGGAAGAATATGCTTTTCACATCCAGAAGATCGGGGTAGGATACCAATTTCTGAGTAAGAATGAACACTACCCTATGTTGACAAAATTCTTCTCCCAACAGACTCGGAAACGACTTTCTGCCTCTTGTATGGAGACCCTGGCTATAATCGCTTATAGACAACCCATTACTCGGGCAGAGATAGAAACTATTAGAGGTGTTGGGACCGCCTATGCACTCCATCGGCTTGGAGAAAAGGATTTGATAGAAATAAAGGGTACAAGGAAATCCAGTTCGGCACTTCTATATGGAACAACCGATCAGTTTTTAGATCATTTTGGAATTCCACATCTAAAAGATTTACCTTCCCCATCATAACCGTTTGTACAAGTGAGAGAAATCGTCCTGGGATCCGATCATTGGGGTATAGAATCCAAAAATGCTCTGATCCATGCATTGGAGAAAGAACGCAATTTCTTGATAGAAGATCTAGGTGCCTATGGAGAGAATACAAGTTCTTATCCTGAGTTTGGACACAAGGTAGCTAAGTGGGTTGAGGACAAGAATATCGTGGGTATCTTGATGTGTAAAACGGGGAATGGTATGGCTATGGTAGCCAATCGTTATGATGGGGTACGGGCTGCTCTTTGTTGGGATGAGGAGATCGCTCGTTTGGCACGTAGACATAATGATGCCAATATTTTGTGTCTTCCGGTGGGCTTCTTAACCCATGATCAGATGATTAATATCACTAAGGTTTTCCTAAAAACATCTTTTGAAAAGGGAAGACATGTTGCCCGAGTACGGTCCATTTCCAGACTTTGTGAACCCTAGTCTATCTTGTAAAGAGGCTCGGGTTCGGAAAATACTTCAACGAAGTTTTGGAGTCCTGCTGCGGCGGGAGACCGAGATGTGGATTCCCAAGGGTTGTCTCGTAACCCTGGCAAGTGTGCGACTGAGTCCTACGTTGAGGGAAGCTTTTTTCTATATAAGCATTTATCCTATTCGGTATAAGGAAGAAGTTTTTCAGAATTTCAATCGGCAAAAGGCCAGAATTAAGGGAGATTTAGCTACCCATGTCTCCCAACACTTAGCTCGTTTGCCGGATATTGTCTTTGTTATGGATGATGCTGAAGAGAGGTCTCATCGCGTCCGTGAACTCATGCGTTCAAGCCGAGAGGGATCTTGAATGTATCCTTCTTTTTGTCCAAGAAATATTTCGTCAGTCGGCGAAAGAATACCTTCATTCAAATTGTTTCTTTCCTTTCCGTAGGGGGGGTTGCTGTGGGTATTTCATCCTTGATAGTGGGTTTATCGGCTTTTAATGGGTTGGAAAAGATTTTGACCGAAAGCTATGATATGATTACGCCAGATGTAAAGATAATTCCTAAAGAGGGAAAATCTTTTTTGCTTTCCCCAAAAGAGTTGGAGCAAATAAGGGCATTACCAAATGTGATTCAGCTGTCCCCCGTCATAGAAGATTACACCCTCGCACTCTACGACAAACGACAAAGTCTGGTTTATATCAAGGGGATAGATCCCAAA
>JAPOQI010000071.1 GCA_026710765.1 Cytophagales bacterium
CATCAAATTAGAAAAATTAGAAGGAGATAGATTTTAGAGATATCTGATGCTTATTCCACACAGACGATGGTTAAGGATTAGGGTGATGCAGTGGCTCTTTGCCGAACATCTCAATCCCCTTTCAGGAGAAAAGTACAGGTCTTTTTCTTCCCTGTGGGATAAAACGCTGCAGGGTATCCTTTCCTCCTATGCCTTGGCTGTCACGGCACTCCCTCTTCTTGCCCGAGAAGCAGATTTACATCTCAAGAAAAATCAAAGCCTTAACACCGAAGACCCCTCTTCTTTGTCCATCTTAGCAAAAGGAAAACAGGTAATGGAGAAAAATAAGTTTGCTCTGGCCTTATCCGAACAAAACATAATTGTCCCAGATAAAGAAGCATGGCATAGGTGTTGCCAACAAGCCTTTCGTCAGAATCTTTTCTCTACCACAGCAAATCCTGCTTGGAAAAAAGCCTGTTTTTCAAGCAGTGAAGACATGGCAGCGTTTTTATTTCTAAAATTCTTCTTCTTTTCTAAGGATATGGATAAGTTTTGCGAAGAGTTTAACTTATATTGGGAGGGAGATAAGAAAGTAGTTCGCTTGGTCCTGGAGATTCATCTTAAACTGATGCGTGAGAATTCGGGGTTTTATTTGAATATGGAAAATATAAACACCTATCTACCTAGCTTTTTGGGTGCTGCTACCTTTGCTGATCTGCTCTATACCAAGACATGGGAAGAGCAGGAAGAGAGAAATTTATCCATTGCTAAGCATTTGGAAAATTGGAGTGTAGATCGCTTATTCCTGGTAGATAATATTCTTCTTCAAATGGCAACAACCGAGATGAAATGGCATAAGGATGTTCCGATTCCCGTGATCATGAACGAATACATCGATATTTCCAGAGAATATGCTTCCCCGGATAGTGTATCTTTCGTTAATGGTCTTCTAGAGAAACTGGCAAAGGATTTTCCTAATAGACAAGAAGAGTTAACCCCTAAATCACACAAATATGCGTAAGTTCACTGGATTTCTGTTCAGCCTTTCTTTAGGCTTCCTTTTTGGTACCCTCACAGGTTTACTTGCTGCACCAGAAGGTGGTCAGCAAACACGGGGTCGTATCTCTTTTCAGTTTTCTAGATATAAACGTTTGATTAAAGATATCGTCTCAGAACTGCTGAATCCTGATCCTTCTACCAATACCGCACAAGTTAATTCCCAAGTCCTTGTAAATAAAACCCGTGAAAAGGCGAAAAAGCTACTGGAAGATGTAGACGGCTTCATTAGAGACATCAAGAAATAATTCAGTACCTAAGACAGTCTAATATATGATGCGTTTAGTTCCCTTATCTACGAAAATTCTTCTATCTGTAGTTTTTCTTATCTCCTCCTGCACTCAGGGGGAAAAGGATTCGCAAGAGAATGGCTCCTTTGTACGCGATGGAGAAATAAAAGCAAGCTATCCCCCAAAAGATGATCTTCCCGAAGGTACCCAATCTAAAATAGAGTGGGAAAAGACCTCCTATGATTTTGGTACCGTCAGTACCGGAGATATCGTTGAATATGTGTTCAAGTTTAAGAATACAGGAACGGATCCGTTAATTTTTTCAAATGTCTCAGCAACTTGTGGATGCACAGTTCCGGAGTGGCCAAAGCATCCCATTCCCCCAGGGGAGTCCAACCAAATCAAGGTCGTTTTCAATACCGCAGGAAAGACAGGTACGCAATTGAAGAAAATTTCCGTTGTCGCTAATACCAATCCTTCCATCTCAACCCTAGAATTAAAAGGTGAAGTTCAAACCCCAAGTCTCTAAAACCCTAATCACATGAGTACTCCATATCCAAGCCCGTTCAAAACAGTTTTTTTACAAGCCGCTGAGTCTAGCGGTTCAGAAGGCGGTGGCTATTCCCAACTCCTCATCTTTGCCCTTATGATAGGGGTTCTGTACTTCTTTATGATCCGACCCCAACAGCGGAGAAGAAAGGAACAAAAACAGTTCATAAGCGGTATCAAGGCAGGAGATTATGCTGTCACAGCAGGAGGAATACATGGAAAAATCTCCAGTGTAGAAGATCAAATCGTCGTCTTGGAAGTAGATGAGGGTACAAGGATCAAGGTGGACAAGGATTCCATTTCCAGAGAAGCCAGCTTGACACATCAAGCTGCTCCGACCTCCTCGGGTGATAACAAAAACTAAACAGAGGAAACATAATTCACGTCCAGCTGCTCAATTCTTGGACATCTACTCTAAGCAGGAACTGCTAAGAGTTAACTCTCTTACTAACCCCTTAGAAGTCTTTGTAGGGCTTCATTTCCTTAGGTCATGAGAGTGGGTGGATTTCGGGTTGGGCGGCTGCTGGTATCTGTTTTTGTAGCTTTTGTGTTTTGGTTTCTAAATGCCTTCAATAGAACCTATACCGCATCCCTTGACTTCCCAATTGAATTCAGCTACGACGAGGAGACAGTGGTCGTAGTAGATGAGCTTCCTAAGGAAATTTTACTCAACATATCTGGAGCAGGTTGGGATATCTTGAAAACCACTTCTTCCCTACTGAGCCCGCCTCTACTTATTACAATCCCTTCTCCATCTACCCGCTATTTAAGTTCCCGATCGCTCTTTAATACCCTATAC
>JAPOQI010000066.1 GCA_026710765.1 Cytophagales bacterium
CCTCAAATACCAAAGATAATGGATCCAATATTCGTTTCTGGGATGAAGGGACTAAGTCTTTTATAGATACGGGAAGAAAATTTTGTGGCACCATGATGGGGGATTATGTATCCTGTGGAATTGGTACCCGTTTCTATCCGGGCAGTCATATCTCTCCTTATACGCAGCTTGCCTTGGCAGGAATTTCACCCCGATATCTCCCACCTTTTTCTTGGTGCCATGGAGAGGATAGGTCTAAATTCAAATTGGATGCTCTTTTCCGTTCCGTAGAAAGGGTTGCGAAGAGGTTGGGAGGTGAATTGGGTACTGAGGAACGTGAGTTCATTCAAAAATTTCATCAAGAATCTCCTTCATAAGATATCTATGATACAAGAAATATCGGGTTTGGCAGAGGTCAAGGCGAGTCTCTATGAGATCTTAAAAAGGGGTCGACTTTCCCATGCCTATCTTTTTCACGGGGTAGAGGGTACGGCTGCTTTGCCCATGTTGTGGGGATTTCTTCATCTTTTATTTTGCGAAGCCAAGACAGATGAAGGCTTATCTTGTGGTCAATGTGTTTCTTGTCGGAAGATTGCCAAATGGATACATTCGGATGTGCATGTTTTTCCACCACTTCCCCATATCAAGGGTGGGGGAAAACAGGCAATTCAAAGACAAACAGCTCAATATGCAGAACTATGGAGAAGATTTATAAGAAGTCATCCCTATGGATCCTATGAGAACTGGTTTTCTTTTCTACAATCAGAGTTGGGGACTAACTTGGGTGCACTTTCAGTAGGTAGGAGGGAAATAGATGGTCTACTTTCTGTGGCTTCTTTATCACCTTATGAGGGCAAATATACTTGCCTTGTGATTTGGTTGCCCGAGTATTTACACCATGCTTCCCTTAATGCTCTTCTCAAGACGGTAGAGGATCCTCCATCCAGAACCCTATTCTTTTTTGTTTCTCAGAAGCCTGAGCAAATTCCCCCAACCCTGTATAGCCGCTTCCAACCCGTGAGTATCAGACCCTTTACCAGATCAGAACTTGTTCAAGAATTGGTGAAGCGGGAAAACATAGACCCCACCCGTGCTGAGGAAATTGCAGGTCTCTCCTCAGGACGATATACCCAGGCGACCCATTTGTTAAATATGGAAGAAGAAGCACCCCAACAAAATAGGTCTTCTCATCCCAATGTTTATAATTGGCTTAGGACCTGTTGGAAAGGAGATTATGTAGAATTGCATGGTCAAAGTGAGTGGTTTCAAAAACAATCTCTCCTCCAACAGCAAGGTTTTTTTTTCTTGGCACTTCATCTTCTTAGAGAGGTTCTTTTATCTCAGGCAGGTGCGGATTCCCTTTTTTGTTTTCCTGGAAATCTACATGTTTTTGCTGTCAATTTATCCAAGACCCTTTCCCATACTGACATGATTAAATTGTATCAGGTTCTTCAAGACGTATTAAGACATCTGGAACAGCACGCAGAGTCTAGACTTCTTTTCCTGGACTCCTCCCTAAAAGTAGTTTCTATTTTCAATAGGACCCGACAAGTTCATCAAAGCCGATGAGGAGGCCCAGGGGACCCATTCGCTTAGGGAGTCGAAATAGTGAGTTGGCATTGAAGCAGGCGGGGTGTGTTGCTCATCTCATTCATCAGGGAATGGGTTTAGAATCCGAAATCATCCCGTTCACCACGGTAGGTGATGAACATACGAATCTGCCCGCGACAGGTATAGGAGAGTTGGGGGTATTTGTTAGTTCTTTGGAAAAAGCCTTGGAAAAGGGAGAAATAGATATAGCGGTACATAGTGCCAAAGATCTACCTTCTGTTTTGGCAGCAGATTTTGAGGTGATTGCTTTTACCAAACGTATAAATCCTTCCGAAGTGCTGTTGGGTCCCGAGGATTCTCCCGTCTTGGCCGAAAATTTCTTGGATAGAAATTGTCAAATTGGCACCTCTTCTCTGCGAAGAAGGGCTCTTCTTCAAAAGCATTATCCTCATGTGCAGGTGGTGCTTATGCGTGGAAATATTGGAACTCGGATAGAAAAGATGAAAGCGGGCAGCTGTGATCTCCTGATGCTTGCTCGGGCAGGATTGGAACGATTAGGATTTCCCCAAGATCTTTGTCTGAGGTCCCTTGATCTGTCTGATTTTCCGCCGCCTGCGGGACAGGGAAGTTTAGCTGTAGAGATACATAAATCTTTTCCATCCAGGTGGAGAGAAACCTTAAGAATGAGTCTAAATCATGCGGAAACAGATTTTTGTGTCCGAGCGGAAAGGACCTTTCTTCGGGGATTAAATATGGGTTGTCATCATGCGGTACATGCCCTTGCGAGGTCTATAAATGGAGATTTACTCCTGCATGCAGGCCTTTTTTTACCCGCTCAGGATGGGACCGTGTTTCACTTGCATCATAGGGCTCGTGCAAAAAAAGAAAATTTTAATGCCCTCGGATTTGGTTTGGCCAAGAAAATTAAGGATCTTGCCAAAGAGGGTGGACGGAGTGTGGAGAGAATTTAATTAGTGTGGGGAGGGTTTGATTTTAGTGGGTAGAGTTTAATTTGGGTTTTAAAAGTTTTAAAAAAGAGGAGAATGAAGAGATATGCGACTTATTTTTCAATCTTTGTATTGGTTTTTTCTGCGGTGTTTCTTTTAGCAGGGTGTGTGGAGAAGGACACGGTTGTTGTTATTAGGACCCCTTATGGGGATATGCGGGCTGTTTTGTACGATAAGACACCCCAGCACAAGGAGAATTTTCTTGCCTTAGCTGCGTCTAAGGCCTACGATAGTACGCTATTTCATCGGGTTATTCAGGGATTTATGATACAAGGTGGGGATGTTAATCTCAAAAAGGGTACGCAGACGGAGATAAGTTATACCATCCCGGCGGAGATACACCCTGATCTTTTTCATGTTAAGGGAGCCTTGGCTGCGGCCAGACAATCGGATCAAGTTAATCCTGAAAAGGCTTCCAGTGGGTGTCAGTTTTATATTGTACAAGGTGAGGTCTATACGGAACAGAAGCTGAATACGGACGTTCAACGTCTGAGTCAAGCTGCCTTTGCTTTTTTCCAGGATGAAAAACACAAGGAGGAGTCCAAGGAGATAGCTGCTGCAATACAGAAGGCCTACCTAGCCGGCAATTATGAGGAGTATACCCGACTGCTCATAGATTTTAAACCCACCCTGGAAGAGCGGACAGGACAAAATTTTGATAACGCGGAAAAAATTCCAGCAAATCGAGTCAAAGCCTACATCACGGAGGGAGGGGTACCCCATTTGGATGATGAATACACCGTCTTTGGCAAAGTAGTTGAAGGCTTGGAGGTGATAGATAAAATTGCGGCGGTTCAAACAGGACCAGGTGACAAACCCCTTGAAGATGTCTTTCTTAGCATAGAATTAGAAGAGATCAGTAAAAAGGAAATCACCCAAAAATATGGGATTGTGTACGAGAAAACCAAATGATAGGTTTTTCATGCGTGGGGAATCTTAGGTAGGGTTTAGGGTATATCAAGGAGGTAGGGGGCTAGGGCTGCGGTGGGATCTGATCCTCAATTTCTGGCGGAGCTTTTATGCGTTGGGGGGTTTTTGTAATTAGTTCCCGAGTTTTCATTCCATCTTGTCTGGTTTTTCGGAGCGGGTCCTTCTGACGGGGAGTCTGGGATTTTTGGGATCTTCTATTGCTGAGCGGCTTCCTCATGTTTCTGGGGTTCGGCCTATTTTGACGGCTCGGAGAGGGCAAGGGGATGGGGTACTTCCTATGAACCTGCATTCTTCCTCGGAGATACATAGGATATTCAGGGAGTTCAAACCCCATGTACTTATTCACACGGCTGCTTTCACAGATGTAGATGGGGCTGAGTCGGATAAGAAAAGGAGTTGGGTTGAGAATGTGGAGGCGGTTCGTATTTTGATAGAAGCTTGTTCTCCCATACAGACCTTTTTTTTGCACTTATCTACGGATTTTGTATTTGATGGTTTGGGGAATAAGCCTTACGGGGAGAAGGATCCTACCCATCCGATTAATTACTACGGGTATTGCAAACGAAAAAGTGAAGAACTGTTGCAGCAGCAACGCCGTTTTTCCTATGCTGTTCTTCGGAGCTGTCATATTTATGGGAAGCGGGAAGGTTCTGTTCTTTCTCCGAGATGGAATATATTTTCGCTGAGTCTAAAGCATCTGAGAGAAAAGACGATATGTGGTTTGGTCACGGATACGAAAAATAATCCGGTTTGGGTGGAAGATGTGACAACCTTATGTCTAAGGGTGATAGAGAGGCGTCTTCACGGAATTATTCACGTGGGTGGTGAAAGGGCACTCAGTCCCTACGATTTTGGACGATCATTGGCAAATTATATGGGTCAGGGGTCGGAGGGTATTTTTTATCCCATCTCCCAAAAGACATTGAATAGACAAGCCCTACGACCATCTCAAACAGAACTTTCTGTACTTCGCGCAAAAGATGAACTGAATTACCAACCCACACCCTTAGAAAAAGTCTTTTCCTCCCTGTTGGCTTAAACAAAAATGCCCGCCCTGCTTTTTTTATGCAGGGCGGGCATAAAAAATTAAAAAAAATCCCCCCAGATCTAGCTAGATACGGAAGAATTTGGTCCCCTCAGGAAGATGAACCAAAAAGGCTTCCTGGGAACTCCCTGTAATGAAGGTTTGACCAGCTATTTCTTGAATTTGAACAAAAAGATGATGCCTCCGCTTTTCATCCAAGGTATCTAATATATCATCTAAAAGGAGTATGGGAAGGGTTTCAATTCTTTTGGAAATGAGTAAATAAGCACTCAGTTTCAGGGAAAGGAGAAAGGTTTTTTGTTGTCCTTCAGATGCATATGTTTCCAGTCTTTCTTGATTCATGGACCAATGAAATTTATCCTTGTGAATACCCTTGGTGGTCCGCTTCAAGGCTCGATCTGTGTCGAGGTTTTTTTTATAATTCTGAGGATAATCTTGATCCAAGACCTCTGTTTCATAACAGATGGAAACAGATTCTTGAGGAGACTGTGATAATATACCATAGGTTTTTTGAAATAAAGGAAGATAGGTTTGCAGGAAATCTCTACGATATCTAGCCAGATTTTGGGCAAGAGGAATAAGATGTACATCATAATTATCTATGCAATCTGCATCAAAATCAAGAGATTGTAAGGCAGCATGACGATGTCGGAGGTATCGTTGATATTTAATTAGTGCTTTTAGATAGTCCGGATAGATCTGACTTAGGGTCGTATCAAAGAAACGTCTTCGTTTTTCGTTTCCCCCTTTAATAATATCCATCTCCTTGGGAGAAATCCATATAGCCGGGAATTTTCCCACATAACCCGACCTACCCAAACAGGTAGAATCATTTATCCAAATACGCTTAGGACCCACACGACCTACCTGCATGCGAACCCGATTCTTTTGATCATCCTTGATAAAGAGACCACTTAAGGAGAAAGCCTGGCTGCCAGATGAGAAGACAACTTTTTCCTGAACATGAATCGGACTCTTTCCAAAGCATATATAATAAATAGCTTCCAACAAATTGGTTTTACCTCGTCCATTGGGACCCCAAAAGACATTTATTCCCGAAGAAAAGTCGTAATTAGCAGAATGATGGTTCCTAAATGAGGATAAAAATAGATTTGAGAGCTGCATATATTTTATCTCCACTCATAAAAAAGAAGTATTTATGTATATTTGTGAACCCTCATGTGAATTTGGAAGAACCTCGGGGCACATGCTGGCTTTATGAAAACATCACAAGATAAGAAAAAGCAAACGGCTTTCTCTAAAGCCGAATATCGTTTCTGGTACGAGCGGATGATGCTGATGCGGCGTTTTGAAGAAAAATCTGCCCAACTCTATGGACGTCAAAAGATAAAGGGTTTTTGCCACCTTTATATTGGACAAGAAGCTTGTGCGGCGGGTGCTGTGTCTGCATTGAAAAAGGCTGATAAATATATCACGGCATACCGAGACCATGCCCTCCCCATTGCCTTGGGAACAGAACCTAAATACGTGATGGCCGAACTCTTTGGGAAAAAAACGGGTACCTCTAAGGGAAGAGGAGGATCTATGCATATCTTTGATCTGAATAAAGGTTTTTTTGGAGGACACGGTATTGTAGGAGGACAAATACCCCTAGGTGCGGGAATTGCTTTTGCGGAAAAATATCAAAAAACGCAGCATGTGTGCATCACCTATATGGGAGACGGTGCGGTAAGACAGGGCGCCTTTCACGAAACCATGAACCTTGCCATGATTTATAATTTACCCGTTATTTTTGTCATAGAAAACAATGGCTATGCTATGGGAACCTCTGTGGAGAGAACTTCCAATGTGACAAAGCTATATCAACTCGGATCCGCTTATGACATGCCTTCTTATGAGGTAGATGGTATGTCGGTAGAAGATGTTCACGTGGCGGTACAGAAGGCAGCCCAAAGGGCAAGAATCGGAGAGGGACCTACACTTCTAGAAATGAATACCTATCGGTACAAAGGACATTCTATGTCTGATCCCGCTCAGTATAGAACCAAGGAAGAACTTCAAAGTTATAAAGAGAAAGATCCTATAATACAGCTCAAAGCAACTATCTTAAAGAAGGACCTGCTCGGAGAAAAAGAAATAGAAGAGATAGATCAAAAGATCAAAAATCAGGTAGATCAGGCGGTCTCATTTGCAGAGGAAAGTCCTTATCCCTCCACAGAAGATGTGTATGAGCATGTATATGTGGAGAAAGATTATCCCTTTGTGCCGGCAGATTAGATTTTTACATGTTTTTATTTGAGTACAGCTTTCACAAAATTTCTAAATGAGTACCCAAGATCCAACCCCTGGAGACATCTCTTCTGCGGACCCTCTTGTACAAGATGAGGGTTCAGGGAGGACGAATTCTAATTCAAAAAAGCATGCCTTTCTCCTCCTGGGAATTCTTTTATGTGGGGGATTGGGTGCTTGGGCTTGGTATATTTCTTTTCAGGAGGATCAGAATTTAGAGGCTCAGGAGGAGATGTTCCAGGCACAGTATTATTTTGAAGCAGATAGTTTGGATAAGGCCTTAGTGGGTGATGGGGACGCCTTGGGTTTTGAGGATATTATAGCAAGTTATGAGGGGAGTCCTGCGGCCAATCTGGCAAATTTTTATGCGGGTGTAATTCAGGTTAAGAAGGGTGAATGGGAAAAGGCCATTGCATATTTGGAGAAGTTTGAGGTCTCTGATTGGTTACTGGAAGCACGTAAATATGCTCTCCTGGGAGATGCATATATGGAAAAAAATGATCCCAAATCAGCTGCGAGTTATTATTGGAAAGCGGCTCAGAAAAATGCAAATGAGTTTTTTACACCCCTTTATTTGCAAAAAGCATCCCTTGCCTATGAACTTCATAAGGATTATGAATCTGCTCTGAAATGCTTATCCCTGATTATATCAGATTACCCCACATCTGAAATCTATCAGGAAGTTGAAAAACAGGCAATCCGTTTGAAAACCTTGTCAAAGCTCCCCATTCCAGGTTCAACTTGATGGTGCTGAGAACAGAAGACTTTTCTCATCCGGAAACTCAGAAAAAGAATTTCGGACCCGGAGATGCTTTTGATTTTTCTCCCTTTAAGATAGCGATTCTTTGTTCTCGTTGGTATAAGAGTATAGGTGAGGCACTTGTAGAGGGCGCTCAAAACACGCTTCAAGGCGCCGGGATACCCCAAAAAAACCTGTACAAGTTCTGGGCAGCTGGCAGCTTTGAACTTCCCCTTTTAGCCCAACAATGTGCAGAGCTAAGTCATATTCACGGCCTAATTGTTTTAGGATGTGTTGTACAGGGTTTGACACCCCATTTTCACTATATCTCTGCCACGGTCAGCACAGCCCTGATGAATATTTCCTTGCAGAGCAAAAAACCCCTAGGCTTTGGACTCCTAACCGTCCATACACAATCTCAAGCCCTAGAACGGAGTCAGGGAAAAAATAATAAGGGAAAAGAGGCAGCCCATGCCGTCTTGGACAGTCTCCGAACCCTGTCCAACCTGAGGGATAACTAAGGAAACCCCTTAGCAAATCCTTTACTGAGAGACTATTCTTGCTTGGAATTTTTTATCTACCGACTGTTCATGGCAGATAGGAATTCCTGATTATTCTTGGTTCCCTTGAGTTTATTCAAGAGAAATTCCATGGCTTCTACGGAATTCATGTCTGACATCAATTTCCTAAGAATCCAAATACGGCGGAGTTCTTCCGTACCCAGGAGGAGTTCTTCGCGACGGGTTCCGGATGCGGGTACATCAATCGCAGGATAGACCCTACGATTGGCAAGCCGTCTATCCAATTGGAGTTCCATATTGCCTGTTCCTTTAAATTCTTCAAAAATGACCTCATCCATCTTGGAACCCGTTTCTATTAAGGCAGTAGCAATGATGGTCAGGGAGCCGCCATTTTCCACATTTCGGGCAGATCCAAAGAATCGTTTGGGTTTGTGCAGGGCATTGGAATCCACACCTCCTGAAAGAATTTTTCCTGAAGAGGGTGCGGTGGTATTGTGTGCTCGTGCCAATCGGGTAATGGAGTCCAGCAGGATGACTACGTCTTGTCCGCTTTCCACCAGACGTTTGGCTTTTTCCTGAACCATGTGTGCTACTCGGACGTGGCGTTCGGCTTGTTCATCAAAGGTGGAAGAGATGACCTCTGCTTTAACATTCCTTTTCATGTCGGTGACCTCCTCAGGTCGCTCATCTATCAGCAGGACGATAAGATAGACCTCAGGATGATTTTTGGTCAACGCATTGGCAATTTGTTGTAAAAGAACCGTCTTACCTGTTTTGGGTTGGGCTACGATCATACCTCGTTGACCCTTTCCAATGGGGGAAAAAAGATCTAATAATCGGGTGGCATAGCTATCTGCTTTGGTGCTTAGATTCAGCCTGTCTTCGGGAAAGAGGGGTGTTAAATGGGAAAATGCCGTCCGCTTTTTGGACCCATCAGGGGGAAGACCATTAACCTCTTTCACATCCAAGAGAGAATAATAATGTTCTTCTCTCCGGGGGGGACGAACCTTGCCTAAGACGGTATCTCCTGTTTTGAGACCCCATTGACGAACCTGTTGCACAGATATATGTACATCATCCGGACCAGATAAGTGATTATAATTGGGAGACCTGAGAAAACCATATCCGTCAGGCATCATGTCCAGGACACCTCCGCTTGTGATTTCCAAATTAAAAGGTTTGAGTACATAAGAGGGTTTTTTATGCGGGACCGATTTATCTTCTCCTATCGTTGAATCCGAGGTTAATGACTCTGAATTTCCCCTAGCATTTTGACGAAAAGCATGTCTTGATTTTCCTTTTTCGTGTGAAAAGTCTTTTTTTCTCCCTTCTCTTTTGAAAGCAGAAGGAGATTCTTTGGATGGGGAATCAGATGGATTGGGATTGAGAACAGCTTGTTTATCCAGAATTTTGAAAGCTATGTCTTTTTTTTCTGATTTATCATCATATTCTACACCCAATTTATCTGCAATATCTTTCAGTTCAGAGAGTAAACAGATTTCTAATTCTTCAAGTCTGTACATGTAATTAAGGATAAAAAGACCACGAAAATAAAGCCAAATGCCGACCCGATCAAAACACGGGAGGAAAAAAATCCACCCTTGTTACTAGAAAATACCAATCAGGCCTCCATACTCGGAACCCCTCCCCATGTCATCCGACCACCGGGGTATTGTTCCGAAGATTAAAAGTTCTTCCGTAAAGATAAACTTTCTTCGCAAGAACCCCACAAGTTTCATAAAAAAAAATAAGATTAGGGAAAAATATTCGTGTTTATACCTTATTTGAGGAAGAAATGAGGTATTATTGGCTTGGCTTTAAAGATAGAATGATATGAATTTAGGTGATAAGGCAAGAGCACAACTTCAGATGATGATAAATCTGGCAGTGAGTGACGGACACTTTTCTAAGGAAGAACAAGACTGGATATACCTTGTGGGGACCCAAAATAACTTGGGTCGGGAGGATATTCAGCAAATGATCCATGAAAGTCAGCCCATAGGAAATCTAGATAGGTTGAACGATGAGGAACGTTTTGAAATCTTGTATAGTATTGTCCAACTTATGAAGATAGATCGGGTGGTTCATCCTAAGGAGGTTGAATTGTCTGAGTCCATGGCTGAGAAATTGGGATATCATAAAAAGGTTATCCAGGTTTTGTCTTCCCGAATCTACTCTGACCCATCTATCACTTCAGACAGAGAAAAGCTTAAAAAGCTAGTACAGGAACAAGCCAAGTAAAAAATTCGTATAATTAAGGGACAACTGAGAAACTGAAACCTGAAGCCATACAAGGTTTGGACCTAGACGCATCCTGGATGAAAACCATCCTCTGAGAGAATTTTACTAAGATGTATATCAATCTTTCCGGACTGAATGTACTCCTCACGGGTGGGGGAGGTGATGTAGGGAAGGCTATTGCGTCTCGTTTGGCAGAGTCGGGTGCTACGGTGGCACTTCATTATCATAAAAAAGAAAAGGAGGTGGAGAGTATCACTCGTCTCTTGGGAAATAATAGTAGGGCTTTTTCTGCCAATTTTGTTAAAAATGAGGAGGTAGGTCGTTTGGTCAAACAGGTTTTGGATGAGTTTGAAGAAATAGATGTGCTTGTGAATAGTGTGGGTGTTTTGCTTCCACATTCTTTTTTAGAAAAAGATGAAAAATGGTTGAACGACTGGCAATTGATTCTCCAAGCCAATTTGACCTCTTCTGTATTTCTCTGCAAAAAATTAGTAGAACACTGGCTTGAAAAGAAGGTGCCGGGTCGGATCATCAATGTGGGTTCGGGATCGGCCTTACAGGGGGAGAAGATAGATAAATTATCCTATGCGGTATCCAAGGCGGGCATGATTGCCTTAACACGTTCCATTGCCCGAAGCTATGCGCCGGATGGAATTAGAAGTTGGGTACTTTTGCCGGGTAAGATTAAAAGTCGTTTGGGCGGGTCTTTTTCTCAAGAGGGAGATGATAAGGGGTCAAAGAAAAATTTCAGGGGTATGGAACCCAGGGATCTTGCCCCTATGGTGGCTTTCCTATGCAGCGGACTGGCAGATTATGCCTCGGGTTCTACGATTGATGTGAATACAGGAGAATTTTTTCATCCCGCCTAAAACAAATTATACTTCAGGTATGAATCAAAATGGACTTAAGAATTAGGATGGACAATAGACCCGATGTAGAATTTTATCTTCCAAAATTAGAAGCTATATTAGAGACGATGTGATGGAGACAGTACAGAAAACACCCAGGAGATATACCCTTTTATCCCGTTTTCGGTATGCCTTTGACAATTTTATGTCTAAGGGTTCCTTCACCCTGATGGCATGGTTAGGGATATTGACCATGTTCCTGATTTCTATTCTGGCTGTGGTCATCATGTTTTTGGAGTTGACACCTGAGGGAAAAGATGATCTTAATTTTTGGCAGGCCTATTGGTTGAATATCACACATGTTTTAGATCCAGGGAATGTGGGTCAGCATGAGAAGGGTTGGGAGTTCATGACCTTTATGTTGGTTGTTACATTGATCGGTATCATCATCATTAGTACCCTTATTGGTCTTATTTCCAATGGTATTTTAGATAAAATAGAGGAGCTCAGAAAGGGTCGTTCTTTTGTTATAGAGGAGGACCATGTATTGATCCTGGGATGGTCTTCCAAGATATTCACCATCATTTCGGAACTTGTTATTGCCAATGAGAATCAAAAAGATCCTACTGTTGTTGTATTGGCAGATATGGATAAGGTGAAGATGGAGGACGAGATTCGGGATAAGGTGGGGGCTACGAAGAATACCCGAATTATATGTAGACGTGGGAATCCCATAGATCTCCATGATCTGCAAATTGCGAATCCTGAGAGTTCCAAGTCTATCATCATTTTGGATACCGAGAAAGAGAACTCCGATTCGCAGATCATCAAGACCATTTTAGCCATTGTTTCCAATAGGAAGGAGAGAAAGGAAGCCTATCACATTACAGCAGAGATTAAATCTGCCCACAATTATCATGTAGCTAAGATGGTGGGTCGGGATGAGGTAGAACTTATTTTGTCGGATGAGTTTATTTCAAAAATTATGGTTCAGACTAGTCGTCAGTCTGGTCTTTCGGTGGTTTATACAGAATTGATGGATTTTGGGGGAGATGAGATTTATTTTGTGGAGGAACCCAAAATGATCGGGAAGACCTTTCTAGAAACCCTCTTCAGTTATGAAGATAGTTCCATCATTGGAATCCAACAACGAGATGGGAAGGTATTGGTCAATCCCGATATGAAGACCCGAGTTGCAAGAGGAGATAAATTGATTGGTATCACGGAAGATGACGATACCCTAGTCCTCTCCAAAAGGGGATTGAATAATCTTAGAATAGATAGAAAAGTCATTTTGCCGGGAGAACACACATCTAGTAGAACCTCTGAATCTATTCTTGTGATTGGTTGGAATGAAAGGGCTTCCACCGTGATCAAAGAATTGGATAATTATGTAAAAGAGGGTTCCCGCATCAGGGTAGTTGCGAGTATGGAATCTCCAAAGGAGATCGTAGAATCTCTTGTAGAAGAGACAAAAAATGTGAGTTTGGACTTCTCACAAACCAATACAACAGATATGGAGGCATTGGAAAAATTAGATTGTCCCCAGTATGATTATATTATTCTTCTTTGCTATCAAACACATTATCCTATTCAAGAGGCAGATGCCCAAACCCTGATCACCTTACTTCACCTCAGGGATATATCTCAACGCTCTCCTCGGAAACTAAAAATTGTGTCCGAGATGCTGGATATACGGAATAGAAAATTGGCAGACGTGACCCGTGCCGATGATTTTATTGTAAGTGATAAACTGCTCAGTCTTCTCATGACCCAGGTGGCTGAAAACAAATATCTTATGCGGGTTTTTGAAGATCTCTTTGATGCAGAGGGTTCAGAGATATATATTAAGCCCATAAAGGGATATGTCCGTACCGGGGTGCCTATGAATTTCTACACCGTCTTAGAAGCTGCTGCCCGAAGGGGTGAAATAGCCATTGGATATCGGATTATGGAGGATTCCAAGGAAGCAGAAAGGGGTTACGGTGTGGTGATCAATCCCGTGAAGTCTCATAGGGTTTCTTTCCACGAAGAGGATAGGATAATCGTTTTGGCAGAAGACTAGGGGTTATCCTAGTGCTTTGCACAGACCCGTCTGAGCTTTTATGAATTATCAAGGAATCCCTCTTCTTAGACTCTTTTTCCGATACCCTTATCTGTTTTTAACAGGTCTGGCTTTATTTTTCCTTTTCATGCTTTACCATGCTTTTCAGGTAGAGTTTTCCTTTCAGGAGGAGGAGATTATCCCTTCAGATTCACCTGAAATGAGGTCTTATCGGAAGTACAGTGAACTTTTTGAGATAGAGGAAAGGTATGTTGTGATCATAGGGTTTACCCATGAGAATGTGTTTGAGAAGGCTGTTTTTGAAGATGTGCAGGACTTCACACAGAACTTGCAAGATATGGAAGGGGTAAAACATGTTTTATCTCTTAGTAGTGCGGTCTATCCCAAGCGAAACGATAAGCAAAAGACCTTCCTAAGCCTACCCATTTTTCCAAAAAATATTTCTTCCCAAGGGTCATTGGATAGCTTGAAGGAGGTCTTTTATCAGTATCCACTCTATAAAGGAGTCTTATATAATCCGGGGTCTCATACATATATCAGTATGGTCAGGCTGGATAGTACAAGTTTTGATTCCCCGCAGCGGGATCAATTGATG
Source organism: Cytophagales bacterium (assembly GCA_026710765.1). Taxonomy (GTDB): domain Bacteria; phylum Bacteroidota; class Bacteroidia; order Cytophagales; family JAPOQI01; genus JAPOQI01. The sequence goes on from JAPOQI010000066.1 coordinate 13,772, forward strand.
TCGGAATTTTTTAGGCATTGTCAAGATTTTGAAGAAAGGTTGGGGAAAGAACTCTATCTGGGTGGCCTCCCTTATATGCGATATATTTTTGATATCACCCTGAAAAAAGAACTCATCTTTTCCCTTCTTCTCTTCACCCTAGCCTCACTCGCTGGAGTCTTTTGGATATTTAGAACCTATCAACCTGTTCTTATTTCTGCCATCCTTACGGGTATTATGATGGTTTCCGTCTTGGGGACCCTATCTCTTTTGGACTACGGACTTGGATTATTTACAGCTATTTCTTTTCCCGTGATTGCCATTATAGGTATGGTAAACTGTGTTTACTCTTTTCATAAATTTAGACAGGTATATGATAGGTCTGGGGACAAACGGCTTGCCGTTTTGAGCAGTTTCCGATACATGGGTTATTTATTGGCTATGACGAACCTGAGTATTGGTATGGGATTTTTTCTGCTGAGTCAAACCCGTACACCCATTCTTCAACAGATTGGATGGGTTTCTTGCATCAATATTATACTCACTTTAAATATAAGTATGATCCTAATTTTTACCATGCTCTTGTACCTACCTGCTCCTCAACGCAGAAAAAGTGTGTATGTCCACCCCCAACCCAATATTCGGTTTATCTTTTCTTTCATCAAGAATTTGGTAAGACAGAAAAGGTTGAGTGTCCTATGCATCACGGGAATTTTATGTGTGGGGGCTATTTTTGGGATCTTAAGGTTGGAATCTAGAACACGGATTATAGATGATATTTTATCCAAGGAGCTCAGGAGGGAGTTTGATTTCTTTGAAGAACATATGAAGGGAATGGTTCCCTTGGATATTGTCTTAGATTTGGGTCTTAAGAGGGGAGCTCGTCATTTACGAAAGCTGCAAAAAACAAATGAGATTCATCAACTTATTGATTCTCTTCCATTCTTTTCAAATCCGATTTCCGTACTTAGTCTAGTTTCTGCCACCCGCCAAGCCTTTTATGAAGCGGATAGTAGTTTTTATGACATCCCTACGTATAGAGAAATTGTCCTCATGGCACCCTATCTGAGAAATATGTTGAACTCAGAGGAAAATAAATACTTCTATTCTAGATTTTTAGATGAAACAGAACGCTATTTACGAATTACCTTTCGTACAAAAGATGTAGATAATAAGGTCTTGAACTCGTGGTTGAACCAACACCTTGAACCCCGAATGAATGATCTAAAAAAAGCAGGTATTGATGGGTTTATCACGGGCCCCTCATGGCTTTTCCTAAAAGGAAATGCCTATATTCTCAAGGAACTTTTATGGGGTATGTTCTTTTCTAGCTTAGTTCTTGCCTTGATTATGGGTTTTGTATTCAGAAAATTGTACATCATTTTCCTATCCTTGTCTACCTGTCTTCTACCTCTTATTTGTGTGGCTGGTTTTATGGGATATTTGGATATACCTGTTCAGTTTAGTACGGTTTTGGTATTTGGGGTTTGTTTTTGTATCTCGGTGAGTAATACCATTCATTTTTTAGCTTGCCATAGGAGGGAATTGAAATTTCATAAGAATATGAAAGTGGCTATTAATTCAACCATGAAAAATCTGGGACTCAGTATGTTTTATGCGAGCTTTGTCCTTTTCTTAGGTTTTTCTATGTTGGGATTTTCTTCTTTTCGTGACCCCACTGTTTTGGGGTTATTGGTATCAGTGGCTCTTTTTTTCACCTGCTTATCTCATCTGATTATTTTACCTACCCTTTTTCTTGTTTTGGATAGAGGGAATAGTTTAGTGAGAAAGACGTGATTGATTCTGTACAAAATTTGGATCAGGGAGGACAAGGAGGGGTAGGGGATTCGGATTCGTCCAAACCTTGGGATGCTGTGCTTGGCAATTCTAAAAAAACAGATATCATTGTCGTTACGGGTGCCAGGGGGTTTTTAGGATTTGCTCTTTCCCATGCGCTTAGGAAAAAGGGGTATAAGAATCTTGTTCTGGTGGACGATATGAGCAAGTCTTCTTCTTTACCCATTCCTGAGGGAGCAAAAGAGATAGAGAGGTCTTCATTTTTTGCGTGGGTGGAGAAACAAAAGGGAAATTTGGATTTTGTATTCCATATGGGTGCTAAAACCAATCCCTTGGAGCGGTCTTTCAAAGACCTCTATGATTGGAATTTTATGTTTTCTAGAAGATTGTTTGAGATATGTGTTCGGGAAAGTGTTCCCCTGGTTTATGCCAGCACTGGAGCAACTTATGGGAAGGGAGAACACGGATTCTCGGATTCAGAATACTCAGGACTCAAAAATTTAGATCCGCTAACCCCCTATGCTACCTACAAACACGAATTCGATCAGTGGGTCGTGGCACAACCCGAAAAACCTTTCTTTTGGGCATGCGTTAAACTTTTCTCTGTGTACGGACCCGGGGAAGAAAATAAAAATCAAACAGGAACCTCTGTCATATATAAAATGTACCGTGATATTCAGGAAAAGGCTGAGGTAGAAATTTTTCAATCACCAGATCCCAAATATGAAAATGGGTCACAGAGCAGGGATTTTATTTATGTAGACGATGTGTTAAATGTTCTGATCCATCTTATGGAGAATAGAAAAACTTCAGGCATTTCTAATGTGGGGTCAGGAGAAAGCCATAGTTTCAAAGAAATTGCCCGTCTTCTTTTCCAGGTTATGGGGAAAGAAGAAAAGATACGTTTTGTGGACATGCCAAAGCATGTAGCAAGAAGCTATCAGTATTATGTGAAAGCAGATATTAGAAAGCTTAGGGAAGAATTTGGCTATCCCCGACCCATGCATTCTCTTGAAGAAGGAATCTCCAAGTATCTTAATTATCTGTCCAACCTATAGGAATTATACCTATACGTATGCTATCCTGATGGTATATGATGAGACTGTCTAGGACAAAAGGTGGGATTTCATTTGTCTGATTTGTGTCGCCTAGAATGCGGAGGTTTTTTTTGTTCGTGCGTGAAGATTTGGGGGGAGAGAATTGGATAGAAAGATATCCTACCGAGGCAGGGGCTAGTTTTCTTGAAGGATAGACATGGTATTTCCATAGGGGTTTAATGGATTTTCTAGGAGATATCTGAGATGGGGTCTTGAAGGAGATCAGGAGACTATCTTGGGTATTGTTGTAAAATGGGAAAGAATTGGGTTCATAACCCTGAACTTTCAACCCCTTCTCGTTCCACAAAAGAGGACCTGTAGCAGATCTAAAATATCGCTCGGGTTTCCGGCTATTTTGACCAGGTAGCACATGACCTTGTATATGAAAGGAAAGGGTATCCTGGTTCTTGAATATCCAATGGATATCTTTCTCAAACCTACCTAAGCGATTCCAGGGAATAAAGCCTATACGAACCTGTACTGTGTCTTCGGGAAGAACCTGATTAGGGAGTCTATCAAAGATCAAACATTCACAAGAGATTTTGGTTTTTTCGGTATATAAGGTATCTGTTTGGGTGTGATGATAGAAGAAGCTGTGCCAAATCGTATCTTTTTTTTCTTTTACGAATCCAACATCGTGTTCAAATACCTTTTTCTTTTCTTGTCCCCAGACCAGGGAGATAACGGATCCCATCAAAATGATGGAGATTAGGTTTCGCATAACTCTGTCGATATATCTTTTATAAGGTTTTTTCATCTAAAACGGAGAAGCTGAACAGGACCCTTGCGAATCATTTGAATCATAGGAAGAAGTAGGGGTAGGCAGAGTATAAAAAAGAGAAGGAGATTGAATTTCAACCACATGGATACAGAGAAAAAGGTAGGTACATAGGATAATAAATAGGTTTCGGGATTGAGTTGGATGAGATGAAAAGAAGACTGTATGAGGACAAAAGCAAGACTCAGTATATTCCCCCAGAACATACCTTGCAAGATCAAAAAAAGTCCATGATAAACGAACAACCCCCCCAATAAAGGAGCCGGAGCACCCAAGGCTCTCAAAACCCCAACCATACGTATACGATCCATCATCAGAATGAATAAAAGAGAAAGCATGTTGAAAGCTGCCACAGAAAGAATAAGAATAATAAATATGTGGGCATTTCTTCGGATCAAACGGAGCCAGTCAAAGAGATGTACGTATTTTTCAGAGGTTGGTGTGGCATAAAGATTGGGTGGCAATTTGTGGTTTAATATATTTATGGCTTCAGGGATGGGTAAATCTGGGTCCAGGAAGACATGGAGTCCCATGACCTCCTTATTAGATTTATTATGCAACTTTCTGAGAAGAGAAATAGGAATCCATAGGAAGATATTATCTATGTCTTCTAGAAGTTGGGTTTGATAGAGTCCGACAAGTTTTAATTTTCTGTAGCGGGGGGGATTTTGTAGAAAATGAAAAACCAGGGTATCTCCTATGTTCAGCTTGTATTGCCGAGCCACCTTTTGACTGAGTGCACATGTTCTTTCTCCTTTTTTAGGAAGTCTCCCTGCATAGAGATATTCATTTCGGTAGGAAAAATTTTCCATTCCCATACCCACCATGCTGTAAGATTGATCTGTACCCTTGAATAAAACAGGGGCATAAGCAACCCCTTCGGTATGTATGCCCTCTTGATCCAGAGAATCTTTAGAAAACTCAAAATAGGGTTTGATCTCTCGGGAAAGAGAAAAAGATTCTATTTGTATCTGCCCTAGGAAATTGTGTAGGCGGGAAGATATGTTGCTCTCAAAACCCTTGAGAATAGAAAGGCTCAGCAAAACACCAAGCACCCCCAAACAAACATTCACCCTAGCCAAAGCCCGAATGATGCGGGTAAAGGACAAATGATTTCCCCTAAGCTTGTGACACCTCAGACGGTGGAAAAGCCAATAGGCACATTTTAAATCTCGAATCAAGCAAACTAATGACTTATAATTTTTGCAGAGAAGGGCAAGTACAAATCAGATTTCTATCCCCCAGGGCATTGTCTACTCGGGCTACAGAGGGCCAAAGTTTGCGTTTTCGCAAACCCGATACCGGAAAGGCAGCCTGTTCTCGAGAATATGGATGCGACCAATTATCTGATAGGAGCATGGATAGGGTATGTGGTGCGTTCTTGAGAAGATTATCTGTTTTGTCTGCCTTTCCTTTTCGGATCTCTTCTATCTCCTTTCTTATACCTTGCATGGCTTCACAAAATCTATCCAGCTCGCTTAGATTTTCACTCTCAGTGGGTTCTATCATCAATGTTTCGGGTACGGGAAAGGAGATCGTAGGGGCATGAAATCCGTAATCTGCCAAACGTTTAGCGATATCTTCCACCATAACGTTTGCATCTTTAAAGGGTCTGCAATCTATGATGAATTCGTGAGCACAACGTCCTCCTTTTCCCACATGGAGTATGGGATAATCGACTTTTAATTTGTCCTTCAAATAATTGGCATGTAGGATGGCTCGTTCAGCAGATCTTCGAAGACCCTCCGTTCCCATCATGGAAATATAAGCATAGGGAATACCCAAAAGAGAAGCGCTTCCAAAAGGAGCCGAAGATACAGCCCGAATGGCATGCCTACCTCCCGTTCGCACCAGGCTATGACCCGGAAGATAAGGCGCTAGGTGGTTGGCTACCGCAATGGGTCCCATACCCGGTCCTCCCCCCCCATGGGGGATACAAAAAGTTTTGTGTAGGTTGAGATGGCAGACATCTACGCCTATTTTTCCAGGAGAGGTTAAGCCAATTTGGGCATTCATGTTGGCACCGTCCATGTAGACTTGTCCTCCGTGGCTATGAATTAGTTCGCAAATATCTTTCACCCGTTTTTCAAAGATTCCATAGGTAGATGGATAGGTCATCATGAGACCTAACAAATTTTTTCCGTAATCTCTGAGCATCTTTTTTAAGACCTCAAAATCAATATTTCCGAAACTGTCCGAAGGAAGTACCTTCACATCTAAACCCGCTAAGACGGCACTAGCCGGATTGGTTCCATGGGCAGAGTCGGGAATGAGTATGACATCCCGATCCGCTTCCCCTTTTGATTTTAGATAGGCCCTGATCACCAAGAGACCCGTATATTCACCTTGGGCACCTGAGGAGGGTTGGAATGAGATGGCAGACAATCCGGTTATTTCTTGAAGTTGTCGGGTCAAATCACTTATGAGTGCATGGTAACCTTGGGCCTGTTTATGTGGAACGAAGGGATGGATATCCATATCCTTCCACGAAAGGGGAAGCAATTCAGATGCCGCATTTAATTTCATGGTACAAGAACC
>JAPOQI010000072.1 GCA_026710765.1 Cytophagales bacterium
AACTAATCACTAAACCCAATATAGGAACCAATAAAAGACTAAGTGCCGTGAGATAAGGGGAGAGAAAGAGGAGTAGGAAAAAATAGAAGAGAATAGATAAGGGGTCTTTAAATACCGTTTTGTTTGTGTCTATTAAATGTTGCTCCAATTGCTGCATATCACTAGAAAAGCGAGAAAGAAGATCTCCTTTTCGTTTTTTAGAAAAGAAACCTAAAGAAAGGGATAAGATCTTCTTATAAAAGAGACTTCTAAGATGTCCCACCGCTGAGAAACGAATATAGGCTGCAAAAATTTCCGAAGCATACCGAGACAGACTGGATATTATAACAGAGCCTAAAAGAATTAAGGAAACCCATCTCAATGTGTGTAATTTTCCTTCCCTCAACACAGTTTGATAAAGATGATAGTACAGGAGATCTTTGAGATGATCAGCATTCCATTCAAAGGTAGGGGGGTTGCTGTGGTTTTGGATAATTTCCTGGGAAGCCCCTCCGAACAGAAGATCTAGTAAAGGAAGTGCCATGGCCAGATTCAACATGCTGGTCGCCAAGTAGACCAGAATACTCAAGCCATAGCCTAAATATCCTATCTTATAAGGAAAAGTATAGGATAAGATTCTGAAATAAGATTTCATGGGAAATATTTTTTACGTAGTTTTGTGATATGCGAAAGAACATACATCCCGAATATAGGAAAGTTGTCTTCTTAGATACGTCTAGTGGCTTTAAGTTCCTGAGCCGTTCTTCTGTGCAAACCAAGGAGACCATCAAGTGGGAAGACAATGAGGTCTATCCTTTGGTGAAGGTAGAGGTCAGTTCGGCTTCTCATCCCTTTTATACAGGCAAGAAGATATTTGTGGATACAGCAGGTAGGGTAGAGAAGTTCAGGAAGAGGTATGCCCAACGGCAAGAGAAGAAGACAAAAGGAGAAGAATAGGGAAAAAAACGGGATCGGAATACGAGAACAAGGACAGGATTTTCTAGATGAAGCCCAGGATGAGGCAAGTCTAATGGGTCCGATTTTGTGACTGAGATGGGAGCGCATTCCCTGAATCTGATCTTGTGGGACCCCCCATCTTTGATTCCCGCCCTCAGACCCTTTACTTATACTTCGCCAATTTCGCGTTTGCGGATTGGTATTCATAGAATTGCCCATAAGTGGGAGAGATGCACGGGCAAGAACCCCTTTTATGTTTTCTCTGAATCTCTGCATCCCTTATATATACCCAAAGCCCTTCCTGAACAAGGGGATATGTTGGTCATAAATAGTTGTCTTCTTCCTTCTTCTGATTTGGTTGAGGAAATTTACCATCTGTCTCCTCAGGAGGTCTTGAGACATAAAGGTATTCCTTTGGCGGCAAGGATTTCTGATGAACACATAAAAAGGATTCCTGATGGACACATAAAAATACCAAATATAATCTCAAGTTTTTTGGAGAATAAGAATTTGACTTCGGAACTCAAACCCGTTTTCCGAGAAACAGGGTTTGAACCCCTCCTTATCCAAAGACCATGGGATATCTTAACCCATAATCCTAGCCAGATTGTGGAGGACTTAAAACCCCTTCGCACAAAGAAAAAAGATATCTTAGGCTCAAAAATTCCTAAAACCTGTATCCTGGAGTCAACACCTGAGGCACCTATTTTTATAGGGAAGAATGTAAAAATTGGACATTACACGATCATAGAGGGACCTTGTGCCATAGGGGATCATTGCAAAATAGGTCCCCATAGCTATATCCGATCCGGAACCACCCTAGGACCCCATTGTGAAATTCGGGGAGAAGTAGTTAGATCTGTGTTCTTTGGGGGTGTGGGTGGGACAACCCAGAAACATGGGATTTTTGTAGGGGATTCTGTGGTCGGTGCGGGTTGCAATTTGGGTGCGGGTTTGTTGACCTCAAATACCAAAGATAATGGATCCAATATTCGTTTCTGGGATGAAGGGACTAAGTCTTTTATAGATACGGAAAGAAAATTTTGTGGCACCATGATGGGGGATTATGTATCCTGTGGAATAGGTACCCGTTTCTATCCGGGCAGTCATATCTCTCCTTATACGCAGCTTGCCTTGGCAGGAATTTCACCCCGATATCTTCCCCCTTTTTCTTGGTGCCGCCATGGAGAGGAGAGGTCTAAATTCAAATTGGATGCTCTTTTACGTTCCGTAGAAAGGGTTGCGAAGAGGTTGGGAGGTGAATTGGGTATTGAGGAACGTAAGTTCATTAAAAAATTTCATCAAATATCTTCTTGATAAGATATCTATGATACAAGAAATATCGGGTTTGGCAGAGGTCA
>JAPOQI010000093.1 GCA_026710765.1 Cytophagales bacterium
CCTTATATTCTCCAGGATATTTGGGATGACTAATCACATAAATATGTTTTTTCTCCCGATAATCTACACCTTGATCCGTTCGTTGGGGTGGATCTGTCTGATAATTAATTTTGTCTTCCCAAAAGAGTGCCATGGATTTCCCCTCCTCCTTAGACTCTACTTCTTTGGCTAATCGGTGTTTGACAAGATCATGTGCCTTTGTGCTGACATCTATGCCGATCCATTTTCGTCCTAATTTCTCCGCAGCCACACAGGTGGTGGCACAGCCACAAAAGGGGTCCAAGACTAGATCTCCTTTCTTGGAGGAAGCCTTGATAATACGTTCTAGAAGCTTTAACGGCTTCTGTGTTGGATAATCCGTTCGTTCTGAAGATTGTGAATTTATTTGTTGGAACTCACTTTCAGCTAACCAACTCCAAACATCATCACAAGTTCTCCCTTCATCTAAATAATATTTTTTAGTCCCTCTTTTCAAAGTTTTATCCCAGTTTCCTCCCCATAAATATCTCCTCCCATTTTCTTCTCTCAATGAGTATCTCTTGGGATCAACTACTGGTTGTGATTGTCTATTAAAAGGATACTTCTGATTTTGACTATAAAACAAAAGAATATCATGTTTCTTCCCGAATTGTCTTTTTCCCTTTGTTCCTGCTTGATAATGCCACACAATCTCATTTCTAAAATTCTTCTCTCCAAATATAATATCCATCAAAATCTTCAAATAATGGGACATGGTGGGATCGCAATGCAGATAAATAGACCCTGTATCTTTGAGTATTCTGTGCATCTCCAATAATCTGATGGCCATGTATGCCAGATAGCAAAAATTATAACTGGTTCTTCCTTCTAAGGCTTGTACCCCATGAAGGAATACATACAAATCGGGATGGTCTTCCTCTATGGTCTTCAACCATTCCTCCTTCACATCCTCTTCCCGAAAGATATCCTCAAAAGATGCCCCCTCCGCATGGGACCCGATGGGTGCTGTGAAGGTTTTTTTCTTATTGAAAGGCGGGTCCAAATATATTAGGTCTATACAGGAACCATTAATCCCTTCTAAAACCTCCATGTTGTCATGGCAAAAAATAGAGCGGTTGAGTATATTTAACATAAAAGAAATTCAAAAAATAGATCCATCCCCTCAAATCATAATCATCTTCGCACATACGAGCCAATGAGGGGATTTGAACCCCTGACCTCTTCCTTACCAAGGAAGCGCTCTACCCCTGAGCTACATCGGCAAAGCAATCCCCGATCACTTGATGGGAAAAATGAGCGGGCGACGAGCTTCGAACTCGCGACCTACAGCTTGGAAGGCTGTCGCTCTACCAACTGAGCTACGCCCGCAATCTAAAAAATTCATCCCAAAGAAACTTATTCACAAGTTCCAAGGCATGTGGGGGGAGCAGGATTCGAACCTACGAAGGCATACGCCAGCAGATTTACAGTCTGCCCCAGTTGGCCACTTTGGTATCCCCCCAACTTCTCCTGATCAGCTACCGCTTTTCCAAATTC
>JAPOQI010000083.1 GCA_026710765.1 Cytophagales bacterium
CACCATCAAGACGCCACTGAAAACTAAAAGGATTTCCATCTATATCCTCCTCTATATCCTCCTCACTAGATATACCCAAAGCATGGGATACCTCCTCACCCGTACAAACATAAGGCGACGAATCATCCGATAACTCAACCCTGACCAAAGGAAGACTCTCAAAACTAACATCTATATCATCTTTCTCAGGACCCCTGCAATCTCCAATCGAATAAAAACAAGTATATCTCCCAGCTATCCGATGATCCTTCAAATTGGGTTCTTTCTGGTTGGAACTGAAGCCCGCAGGACCTGTCCAAGACCAAATCAGATCTGTATCTGGAATCGGGACACCATGTGCATCAAGTAGCACGGTGGTGTTAAAAATCTTAGGATCAGACTCGTATAAACAAAAATGTGTCTGACCAATTCTAGGCAATACAGATCTAGCCGCATCGCCTAACTTCTCTATCTTAACCCCATCAGAAGTCTCTTCACATGAACCCACACTCAGAGAAACCGTGATCGTATAAGTGTCTGCTGTCAAGTTCTCAGCGTCAACGTCAAAAGTAGGATTGGTCGCGCCAGAAATATCCTTACCCCCATTTTTCCACTGATAACTACCCGTAGGTGAAAGGGTAGCATGCAAATTAAAAGGAAACCCCCCACAAACTTTTAAAGCCTCGTCTGTGTCATCATTCCCCGGACTAATTACAGGTTTAACACAGTGTTTATTGATCAGTACACCCATCTCACCCATCTTACCCTGTTGATGGGCAAAAATAATATCTGGCCGCCCATCCCCATTCACATCTGCTATCTTTACATTTAAGGCAGAATAATTTTGTTCCGTATCTATTTCCTCAAAATCAATATCCGCCTCAGTACCCTCCTCCGTTCGGTTTAAAAAAACATAAATACCTTTGTCTTCATTATCCTTATGATGACCAACAGCTATGTCCTGACGACCATCCCCATTTAAATCACCCAAAGAAATACCCCATATACGAGCATTCTTATCCCGCTCAGATAATACTCCCGACCTAAAAGGTTCTTCATCAAAGGAAAGGGTACCGAATTCAGATGTGTTTTTGAAAATATATATCTCCCTACTCCCCGTCAAAAGAATGTCGGGCTTGCCATCATTGTTTATATCTCCCACCGTCAGGGTCCTGAGTGCGGCAGCCTCCACACGAAGGGTTTTAACCACATTGTCAAAATCAATCCTACCTGGCTTACTCGTATTTGTACGGATAAAGACACCCTCTGCACCATTCTGTGCTGCAATAATCTCAGGAAGACCATCCCCATTTAAATCCCGTGCCTCCAAACCTCTTAAAGCTGAACCCCCTATCAAATCTGCCTGAAAAGTAACCCCCATCAACCTATAACCCGAACTGCCAGAAGTACTCCCATTCCGATAAATGAAAATGGATGAATCTGTCTCATTGTTAACAATAATATCCACCTTCCCATCCCCATCTACATCGCGCAAAGCGATCTTACGAGAATGGCGTTGAATCGGATTACCATCTCTAGCTACCTTATCTGATTCTGGGAGTTGAAACCGATGTGAAGTTTCGCTTGCATCGTACTCAAAAGTAAGATTTCCATCCGGAGGTGTCCCATCAGGGGTTGTGTTGATGGCCACATAAAGTGCATTTGCTACCCCACCCCCAGAATCTCCACCAAAAGGCTCCACCGCCTGAGAAGCCACAATATCTGGCTTCCCATCCCCATTCAAATCACCACAAGCAATATTAACCGTATGATCCTCCAGCTTAAGCTTAAATGCTCTAAAAGAAGCCTTGATAGGACGCTCGGGTGTATCAGGATCTCCATCATGATCTTCTAATTCGTATCCCTGCAGGGGTTCTCCCTTACCCGTCACAGCCTCAACCTGATTAATCATAATGGAGACATGTGTGATTTCTGTTCCAGGTTCATCGTCATTAGTGGAATCATGAGAAAAAACAACATCCAAAAGACCGTCTGAATTAAAATCACATACCGCAAGATCATAAACCGCATAACTAGGTGCATCAAACTGAAACCTCACAATCTCCTCAAAAGAATCCTTGTCAAAATCCGCAACCCCTCCAAAATTCAATCCCAAGAAATCAGAAGAACTCACCGATAACCCAGCACCCTTATCCAACACGATAATGTTATCATAAGAAGAATAAGCAGGTATCGTCACATCTATCAAAAATGACTCCCTACCCGATACAGCCACCGCCTCTGCCTTTATACCTCCCAAAAAAACAGCCAAGTTAGAATTATCAGGAAATCTACGACCACTAATAAATATCCGATCCCCTGCTGCACCAGATACCCGATCCACAGACTCTATAACCATAGGACGCAATACCGTCGGAGTCGCAGCATCCTGAGAAAAAACATTAAAAGAGGTCCCCAAGAAAATCAGCACACCTGCTAATATCTTAATCTCAGAAAAAAAATGTCTCCTACACATATAAGTATATCATCTAGGTATGACGGTCAAAACCCACACATTCTTAAACAGAGCCTTCTTCCTTAGACTATCACGTTCCGCACGAACCCTGGTCAAATCTAAGGAAGAAAATACATCTACATAAAAAAGCTCGCGTTCCGAATTATAACCCACCGAAGAAACATAACCCTTTCTTCCTAATGAAATGCTAAACCGTTCCGCATTCTCATAAGAACGGAAAGATCCTGCAATAACATAAGAACCAATTGGAAGTTCCATAATATGATTTCCCTTACGGACCACCGTACCTAATTTGATATAATCATCTTTGTAGGCACGAGAGGTTTCCTTATTACTCAGATAAATGGGAATCGTTTTCCTCCTTATAGCACCCTCCTCTTGAATAATCCTCTCCAACTCATCAGCTGAATAAATTGGGAAAACAACTGAGCGATTTGTCCTTAGACCCCCTGAATCTTTCAAGGTCCAAACAGCTACCAATTCATCTCTACCCTCTGAATTTTTTCTTTTTTCAAGAGGCACATCCTCTTGAAGACTCCAAGTCTTTTGTGCCCCTCCACGTGGAAGAGGAACCCATCCTAAGGCATATGTTTTTTCTGTAGGATCTCCCTCCCGAAACAAAGTTACAGCTTCCTCCAAACCCTCATCGCCGCTGCGAACATAAGGTTCCTCCTCCACCTGAGGTCTCCATGTCTCATCCGAATCCCTTAGCTTTAAAGTCTGATCCTCCTCCAACTGAACAGCACTGGGAAGAGGTGCCGCAGCAGCTGCTGCGGGAACAGGAGGAACCACAGCGGGAGGAACCACAACAGGTGCTTCCAAGGGGGGAGTAATATCCTCTGCTTCCATATCTAAAAGATCTAAAAGCTCACCCTCACTCGCCTGAGCCTCCTCACCTTCCTTAATAGCCTTCTCAGCCAAACGTTCCTCAAGACTCTTTGAATGACTTTTAATGAACGAAGAAGAATGGGCAGCATGACGTTTCTTCGCACCAATATGAATACCTATATGAACCTCATGAGACCCCGTCGTATAGGGTGAAAGGTCTGAAAAGAAGGGAATTTCATAAGAATAACCCAAAGCAAAAGACTCTAACATTTTAAAACCTGTCAAAAGATTTCCTCCTGCATCTTGTCTATAAGAGGCCCCTAACCAAACTGTGTGAAGAATATGAAAAATCATGACCATCTCCCATTGATTTGTTCCCAATGCAGAAAAACGATAAACCCCATGGGGTTCCAACGCCACATTATCGTTGAAAAGAGGAAGACGATAATCCATGGTGAAAAAAATATTATCAAGAGGACGGGACACAACAGGACTCAACGTGCCTGTGTGAATCACGGCCCTAGCAATAAGATCAGGGAAAGAAGCCCCTATGTTAAAACGACCAAAATGATACATCAAACCTGCATCTGCTAGGAAGTAAGAACTATTCTCCAAATATCCTTGCAAATAACCCGTGTTCCGAGAAGAATACAAACCCGAAGCATCTATTAAATCCGGAAAACTAACCGACCTAGCACCCCCACCCAAAGAAAGTCCAAATCTAAAAAAATGGGTCCTGTCTATACTCAACAAATAAGCCGTCGTTACCTTAAAAGAATTATCTGTTAGGGGACCTAAACGTTGATTAGAAAATTGAGAACCCAAAGCAAAACTACGTCTTAATGGTACATGCCAGTTGACATGCGATATCTCAGGGGCATCATTAATTCCCTGCCATTGACTCCTATAAACAAGAAAAACAGCTGTGTGACCCTCTAAACCTGCTAAAGCAGAATTGTAAACATAAGGATTTACGAAAAATTGACTATATACATGAGGTTGCTGAGCATAAACCCGAGATGAGAAAACCAAACACAAACAACCCCCCAAAATGAAAGAACCCCGAAAAATCCCCGCTAAGATCGAACCCCAACTACACAGTCTCAAGATACTCATAACAACATTTCTCCCAACAATTTCGTTTTACTCAGGTAAACTCAGGCCCGAATAACTCTACATGATACAACCTAAGACAAAAGTTCTGCTAAAATTTCCTCCGAAAGATTTATACAAGATATAATTTGTATAGCAAAATTTCTATCCCAACAGAGAATTTATACTTATCATGCAACATCTTGCTCAAACTTAAGGGTAGCAAAATCTAGTCTGAATGTGAATTCTTACAAAAAATGGATAGCCGGGGGTTCTAAATTACTGGTCTTTGGATTCCTATTTTCATCCTCCTTGAATGCACAGGTCTTGGATCATTTTTTGTTTATGGGTGGAAAAGTAGGAGGACACCTATCCCTGGCGCATTTTTCAGACGGATCATATCTTTCTAATAATGCCTATACCTCTGGCATAAGAAGGGGGTGGGAGAGTGGAATAAGTATGGATTATGTGGTTACCAAAAAATGGAGTTTCAAGTCAGAAATCCTGTTTTCTCGGAGAAATATAGAGGTATTTAGACGAGGGGACCTCTTTGTGTCTAACCGATTGGAAATGGGTTATTTGGAGTTACCCATCCTGATGTGCTATGGGATCCTGACAAAAAGAGACTATGCCCTGTACTTCAATTTCGGACCCAATGTGAGTTATTGGATGTACGGGAATGGACTCTTTCAATCCCACAGAATATTGCTATCCGATCTAGCATCTACCGACGGGTTTAAGTATGAGATTGGCTTTAAAGAACCCGATGAACCTGACCCTGAGGATACTGCCATCATTGTAGACACTACGGTCCCTGAGGATCGCGTTGCCATCTATAATCCGGGTTTTCAACGAATACAATGGGGGATAGACGCTGGTTTCTCTTTCCACCTCCCAATCGTAGACCCCTTCAAATTAATCATCTTTGATCTCAGATATACCCTGGGACAAAGTTTCCTGGGAAGGAATCCCACCAGTTACAGATCTATTACGACAGAATCTAGTCCTTTCCTGGGTATGATACCGAACTGGGAGGCCTCACAGCAGATATTACATTTTTCCATCTACATGATGATCGGTTTTCCGGGGCCTGCACACAGACTTGGATTTTGACCTATATCCTATACACTATCCATACCTATTCTTTTGAATAAACTAAAATTATCTGTTTGCTCCGAGTAGCACAAATCCTCCTTCCTATCTCAAAAGAAATGAAGATTTTACCAATTCTGCTATGTTCCATTGGATTTCTAAATTCCTGTACCATCCAAAATATCTCCCAAGATTCTCCCAAGAAGATTCTTCACATGAGGAACGCTACCTATGAAAGTTATATCAAAAGTGTTCAACTCTACCCCAATACTGGACAGGAAGATGAGAGTTTGGATCCTTCGGTCCTTAGATTGGGAGATCCCTATCCACTAAGATTGTCCTTTGATGATCTGGCGGATAAGCACGAAGATTACTATACATATTTTATACCCTGTGATGAAAAATGGAAAGAAATCCCAATACCCCATATAGACTTCATTCAAGGAAATAATGATTTTCAAATCACTAACTTTACCTACTATACGGGTACTGCAATACCCTACGTGCATTATACCCAATACCTCCCACCCATAACACGGGCAGGTAATTATGTTCTGGTGGTATATAGAAGATTGGATAAAGAGGATATCGTGCTTTCACGGCGTCTTATGATAGTCAGGCCCGAACTACAAATAAAAGAACAAGTCGTTGCACCCTTTCGGACAGAAAAAAAGTATCAAAACACGCATCACCAATTAAACCTAAAAATATCTTATGACCCCAATTCAATCTCATCTCCCGTCCAGACATTAAAAATTTATATCCGACAGAATTATAGATGGGATAAAGTGGTGCATCCCACACGTCCGAGTCGGGTAGGATCCGGGTCTATAGAATTTGACATCCTCTCATCTATTTTGTTCCCCTCACCCAGAGCCTTTCGCGGATTTGATATAAGACCCAGCAATTTTAGAGGCAAGGGTGTAGCACGTGTAGAACAAAAAAACTTCTCACATGCATATTTATATACAGATAGAGATATAAGCTCCGATCCCTACATCCGACAACCTGATCTCAATGGAAGGTATCTATTGGCACAAAAACCTAAGGCTGCCTCACTCAAAGCAGACTACTTCATGGTCAGCTTCACACTCAAAACTCCCAAACAAAAAGAAGATGTGTATCTCCTGGGCAGCTTCAACTCATTTGTCAAAGACCCTATGAATCGTATGATATATCAGGAAGAAACAACGAATTACACACAAACACTATATCTAAAACAAGGGTATTATGACTATGTCTATGAGACATCAAGTGGTAAATCTTTCAGCGGATACTTCTTTCAGTCACAACAAGTATATGAGGTATTCATTTATTACAAGCCATTACAACAACCCCAAAATACAGAGTTGATCGGATATAAGCGATTTACGAATCGTCCTTGATCGGCGAAGGGGTACAAGCTTCTTTATAAATCCTAATAAGTTGATGGTAGTTTTTTTCAGGAATACACAGGTCTTCATAGGTTTTTCGTGCATGGGTATAAAGAGGTTCATGGTTCGGGTCGGTGGCTTCCCAGGACTGAATTTTTTCTGCAAAGGATGAGATATCTTCTCTAGAGAATAAATAGCCATTGTATCCGTCCTTCACCAGGGTGCTAAGATTATCATTTTCAAAAGCCAAAACGGGCGTACCAAACGAAAAAGCCTCCGCTATCACACGAGGAAAACCTTCATAGCATAAAGAAGGAAATAAAAGTGCTTGACAGGATCGCATCTGTTTGGAGACCTCCTCTTCGGATTGAAAGCCCATATATTTAATATGTCCGTGGGACCCCGCAAAACGAATTATATCTTCCTCCAAGGGTCCCGTACCTAGAATATGTAAGGGTTGTGAGACCCGATCAAAAATCCTCAATAACTCAGGTATGCCCTTGTAGTCTATCAGCCTACCCACGAAAAGAAAAAAAGAAGATCGTTCCTCCGGGGTAGAAAAAACCCGATCTCGTGCAAAATTTGCCTTGATCCTAAATCTCTCCTTAGGAACCCCAATCAAAGATTTAAGAAATAGATCCCTTATAAAAGAGTTGAAAACAATAAAACTTCGTGGATAAGTGAAGGTCCTAAAAAGCTGATGAAAAAAGATCACCATTTGAAGAACCAAACTGCGAACCCTAGAACCCTGAAAACAACCAAAAAAAATTCCCCAAAATGGGAAGCGATAGCCTACGCAACGAAGACAAATCTTGGTCCCCCTAAACAGTAGGCCCTTAATGCAAATCCATCTAAAATTATGAAGCGTACAGACCGAAGGAATTCCCAATTTCTGAGCTTCCCTAATCAAAGCAGGGGAAGCATAGTAGGCAAGGTTGTGAAAATGAATCACATCCGGACGAAAAGATAATACCTCTAAACGAAAGCGTGTGCACGCCTCCTTGTTATAGAATAAATACAGAAAGCGCTTCCAAAAAGGGAGTTTAGATTCAAACAAACTTTTATTGTCAAACTCAAGCAGATGTACCTCCTCACCTCGTTCACGAAGTAGTTCACCCTCAGATGCAATCACAGACTCCTCCCCACCCCTGTTTAAATACAAATTATGTACCTGAAGAATACGCATACCCAACCCCACCCGTTAGACCACAATATTTACGATCCGACCTGGTACAAAGACGATCCTCTTGGGAGGTCCCGGTCCTATGAATTTTTTAATATCCTCACGAGCTAAAACCGCTGAGATAATCTCTTCCTTTTCGGTATCAACGGGAAAACTAAGTTGGGCACGCAATTTCCCATTCACCGTAATAGGATATAAATAACTATCCTCCTCCAAATATTTCTCTTCCCAATTCGGAAATTTCTCTTTGCTAATAGAACCCTTATGACCACAGTTCTCCCAGAGTTCTTCAGCTATATGTGGAGAAAAAGGGGATAAAACTTTCAAAAATGTACACAGGATGGAACGAGAACGACAATCCAACTCCGATAACCTATTCACAGCCACCATTAAAGCACTTATACACGTGTTAAATGAAAGTCTCTCCATATCATCTCTCAATTTTTTGACAAGACGATGAATAATCCTCTTCTCCGCATCGGAAGGCTCTATGTCTTCCACTAAAAACTTATCCTTAGGATAAAAAAGGGTCCAAACTTTTCTTAAAAAACGATGAACACCCTCTATACCCTGTGTGTTCCAAGGCTTAGTTTGTTCTATCGGTCCTAGAAACATCTCATATAAACGAAGGGTGTCTGCACCGTATTTATCTATGACATGATCAGGATTGACCACATTGTACCTAGACTTAGACATCTTTTCTATACCCTCAGCACATATAAAAATATCTCCTTCTCGAAAAATATCTCTAAACCCCTTAGTATCAGTAACTGAACGAAGCCCTCCGTCCTCCAAAATAAATTTATATCCCTCCAAATTCGGGGTCTTTTCTAAAAAGAGAGAAAGATCTAGGGTCTTCTGAGCATCTACCCAATCCGTATTTACATGAAGGGCTACTACCTCCTCAGGCGAATAATTATGTAGCTGGCCCAAGGATACATAGGTTTTCTTGCCCTTGAGGAGATGTATGAATCGAGACTCACCTAATATCATGCCCTGATTAACTAGTTTCTTCGCAAATTCTTCGGTATTCACATATCCCCTATCGTATAAAAAATGGGTCCAGAACCTGGCATAAAGGAGATGACCCACTGCATGTTCCCGTCCCCCCACATAAATATCCACCTGATGCCAATATCGCTGTGCCTCAGGCGAGCAAAAAACCGATTCATTATGAGGATCCATATACCTGAAAAAATACCAACTAGACCCTGCCCAACCAGGCATCGTATTTGTCTCATAAGGATAACCCGATGAGTTTTTCCAGTTCTTCAGACGAGATAAGGGAGGAGAACCCTCTGAGGTAGGTCTATAATCTTTTATACTCGGGATTCGCAAAGGAAGATCATGATCCGACAAGCTATAAGGCGTCCCATCACGATAATAAATTGGAATAGGTTCACCCCAATACCTCTGTCGGCTAAAAACCGCATCCCTAAGCCTGTATTGAACCCTAGGCTTCCCTAAACCTTGATCTTCAAGATGCGAAATAATCCTTGGAATGGCCTCTGAAGGACTTAGGTCCGAAAAAATTCCCGAATCTATTAATCTTCCTGTCTTTGCTTCATGAGGTTCATTAAAATCCCCTGCATCTTCAATATCATTATCTAAAATCACCGGCTTGATAGGTAATCCATGTGCTTTGGCAAAAATATAATCCCGAGCATCATGGGCGGGTACCCCCATGACAGCACCCGTTCCATATTCCACGAGTACATAGTCTGCTATCCAAATCGGAATAGGTTTTCCACTAAGTGGATGTTGGGCATAATTTCCAGTGAATACACCCTCTGAGCTATTAGAACGCAATTTCTCAGCAGATTGACGGGGTCTTTTTAGGTATTCATTCACTTCATCTGCGTGATCAGGATGAATAAGTCCAGCAACATATTCAGACTCAGGTGCAAGGGCTAAAAAACTAACCCCATATAGTGTATCCGGTCGGGTTGTGAAGACACGCAACGGGGTATGAGGATGAAAGAACTTAATCTCTGCGCCCAAGGACCTACCCATCCAATTTCGCTGCATATCCTTCACAGACTCAGGCCAATCCAACGTGTCCAGGTTCTTCAAAAGACGATCTGCATATGCCCTGATTCGAAGCATCCATTGACGCATCTTTTTTTGAAGCACCGGATAATTCCCACGTACCGAATACCCCTCCTTCACTTCATCATTTGAGAGAACTGTCCCTAAATCAGGACACCAATTCACATATACATCTGATAAATAGGCTAAACGGTATTTTAAAAGAAAATTCCCCTTCTCTATCTCCGTATATGAACCCCAAGTACCCTTATCTATACGAGGTGTATCCTCATCACAACTTGCATTCAAACCTATATTTCCCTGCTTATCTAGTATCTTTTTCAAATCCTCAATAGACTCAGCACGATCGCTTTCCTTGTTAAACCAAGTATGAAAAAGTTCTTTAAAAATCCACTGGGTCCATTTATAATAATCTGACTGAGAAGTGTCTATCTCCCTGGACCAATCATAAGACAAGCCTATTCTCTTCAATTGACCTATATAACGATCTCTATTTTTCTGGGTCGTCTCCATAGGATGCTGACCTGTCTGTATAGCATATTGTTCGGCTGCTAAACCAAAAGAATCGAAACCCATTGGATGAAGTACATTGAAACCCCTCATACGATAATAACGAGCGAGTATGTCGGAAGCAATGTACCCTAAGGGATGTCCCACATGCAGTCCTGCCCCGGACGGATAGGGAAACATGTCCAAGATGTAATACTTAGGCTTCTTAGAAGGAAATTCCGATGCATAGGTCTTCTCCGAATCCCATCTCCTTTGCCACTTTTGATCTATCTCGCGAAAATTCATCAAAAAGATATCAAGACGAATATAAAAACACTATGTACATAACATGTTCAAATAAATAAACCCCCCCAATCCGTATCATTACGCTATGAATTCTTCACACATACTCTAAGTTAATTCAGATAAAACCTTCCGAATCATCCTAATATGATGACTCAGAAAAAGAGAAGATGAACAAATATCTAAAATGTACCCCTTTCTATCCACAGCATAAGTGGTCCGAGGGGGTAAAAAAGAAAAAAAAGGGGTCTGATGGCACTTAGAAAGATAGGTCTTTTCAACATCTGAAAGTAGAAGAAAAGGAAGGGCATGGCCTTCAATAAAAGCAGCATGACGGATCGGAGTATCCGAACTTATACCCACCACCGTGGCATCATATTTTTGCAATAAAGGGTAGATTCCTTTCAAAAGATTAACCTGTTTCGTACAAAGGAGAGAGCCATCTTTCGGGTATAAAAAAAGAAAACTTATACTGTGTTGGCAAAACACATCTGATAAAAGAATAGGCTTTCCATGTGATCCGATAAGGGTACAGGAAGGCATCAGATCGCCTATCTTAAGAACCTTTGAAATATCTTTCAAATACCTAGGTCAAAAATAAAAAGGATAGCACATGAAGATACACATCTTTCCCTAGATCTGTGAACCCCCTCAGGTCTGTATCGGACCCATCTTAAAATCTGAGGGAGAACAATGCTGGGCTGCCAACATACCCATATTTAAAAACTTACGGGTATCCGTCGGGTCTATTACCGCATCTATCCACAAACGTGCAGCCGCGTAGTAGGGTGATAAACTTTGATTGTACCTATCCTCTATCTCCTTTACCCGCTTCGCTGAGTCCTCCTTGGACCTAAGATGAATTTTCTTCTCAATCTGTAACAAGGTCTGTGCAGCGGATCTCCCACTCATAACTCCCAAACGTGCTGTCGGCCATGCCAACATAAGATTAGGATCGTATGCCCGACCACACATAGCATAATTACCCGCACCATATGAATTACCTAAGATTACGGTGAACTTAGGTACCACCGAATTAGATACACAACTCACCAACTTTGCCCCATCTTTAATGATACCCCCTCGTTCCGCACGAGAACCTACCATAAACCCACTCACATCTTGTAAAAATAAAAGGGGTATACGGCTCTGATTGCAATTCATTACGAAACGAGCTGCCTTATCGGCTGAATCCGAATAAATTACACCCCCCATTTGGATTTCGCCCGCACCGTTTTTGGAAACGGTGCGTCGATTCGCAATAAGACCAAAACTCCAACCCATAATCCGAGCATAACCACATATCAATGTTTTAGCATACTCAGCCTTATATTCCTGCCACGTATCCACATCAATAAGGCAATCCAATAACTCATAGCTATCATAAGATTGGGTACGATCTGTCGGGAAAGACTCAAACACATGTCGGGCAGGTTTTTTTGGATCTCTCGACCCTACTCTATTATAGGGTGAATGGTTGGGACTACCCAGCCTAGAGACCCGTTCCTTGATGGCAGCAAGACAAGTTTTCTCATCCGGATACTTATTATCAATTACCCCTGAAAGGGTACACTGTGTATGAGCGCCTCCCAAACTTTCATTGTCTATATCTTCCCCAATAGCCGCCTTAACCAAATAGCTACCTGCCAAAAAAATAGACCCCTGACCCTCTACAATAAATGATTCATCTGCCATAACCGGAAGATAAGCCCCACCTGCTACACAACTTCCCAATACCGCTGCCAGCTGCGGAACCCCTTTTTCTGACAATCGTGCATTGTGATAAAACTGTCGTCCAAAATGATCTCGGTCGGGGAAGACCTCTGATTGAAGGGGTAAAAATACGCCCGCGCTATCCACCAAGTAGATAATTGGAATCCGATTCGTATAGGCAATCTCCTGAGCACGAATAGCCTTTTTGCCCGTAATCGGAAACCAAGCCCCTGATTTAACCGTGGGATCATTCGCAGCTATTATGCAAAGCCGACCCGAAACATAACCCATGATCACCACAATCCCACCCGAAGGACACCCCCCATACTCTTCATACATGCCATCCCCCGCAAAAGCACCTATCTCTACCCAATCTAAATCGGAATCTAAAAGACTATGAATCCGTTCCCGAGCCGTCATTTTAGACTTAAGACGAAGCTTCCGCGACTTTTCTACACCCCCCCCTAAAAGGACTTTTCCGTATCTTTCTTGAAGATCACTTAATAACGAGTCCCAACTGCTCACTTCTTCTCTCGTGCTTTCTCCCTATTTTTGCGTATTGTCTTTCGCTTACGGCCCAAGGGATATAAAAAATCCCTGGGAGACTCATCTAGGTGTTCCAAAAAAAGATTGAGTTGGGAAACCGTCTTCTTTATTTCCTCGAAAAGTGCTTCGTCACCCACAAGTTTGCCCAAACTTCCCTTTCCTTCCTGCACATCCTCCACAATAGAAGACATAGACTGAGAAACCTTCTCCAAAGAGGATAAAGTAGAAGTAATCTGGGTCCCTAATTCGGGAGAAGTCAACAGGGTATCTAGGTGATGAGTCGTGTGAGAAAGATGGGCAGTTATCTCCTCAACATTTTTCATCCCAGACGAAAGAGAACGTCTATTCTCCTTCACAAGACCATCTACCTCAATCATTAAAGAGTCCAGCTTGGAAATAATAGGTAAAATACTCCCCTCTAAAAGATGAATCCCACGCAAACTCTCATTAAGTAAATGTGCCGTGACCCGAAGGCTATCTCCCAAAGGTAAAAATTGTTGAGTAACCAGACTAATCACATCTTCATATACACCTGCCTCAAGAGAATCACCGGAAGAAATAATCTCACCTGCCTGAGTAGGAGACAATACAATTTCTTTAGAACCTAAAAAATCCGTACTCACCAGGGTAGCCACAGTACCCTCTCGCAATAGAATCTGACGTTGAACGGATAAAGATACTTTTATACCCTTGTTGGGAAGAAGTTTTATCTCCTTAACAGACCCGACCTTATATCCATCAATTGTGACAGGATCCTCCGTGGATAAACCTGCTACATTGAGTAACCTAACATGGTATAGCTTGTTGGAGGAAAATACCTCCTGACCCAAAATGTACTTGGATCCAAAATATGCGACCAATAAACCAACTAGACAAAATATGCCTACCTTAATTTCCTTGTGATACCTCATTTTCAGATTCTATGTCTACCTTATATTCTACAAAAGCATAATAAATGGACGCTGCGAGTTGCTTTTGCTTTCTTCGCGTATTCAATTGCTTTTCTTCCCTTGGATGACTCAAATATCCTACCTCTACCAAAACAGAAGGCATAGAGGTCTCCCAAAGTACCCAAAAACCTGCCATCTTAACGCCCAAACTTTTTCGTTTCGTCAACCGTTCAAAATGATTTTCTACCTTCGTAGCTAAAGACAGGCTATTTTGTAGATAAGCGGATTGGGAGAGGTTAAAAAGAATGTAGGATTCTGGCAATGTGGGATCAAAGCCCTTGTAAATCTCCTCGGAATTCTCTTCGTACAAAATTACTGCATTCTCACGCTTAGCTACCTCAAAATTATCCTGGGTTCTGTGCAAACCCATAACATAGGTTTCGGAACCACACACATGGGGTCTCGGGCTCCAATTGCAATGAATAGATATAAATAAATCTGCCCTGGCCTTATTCGCAATATCTGCACGTTCATGAAGTGTAAGATAGGTATCATCCTTTCGGGTATAAATAACACGTACATCCGGAAGGTTTTTTTCTATCAATTGTCCCAGGAGCAAGGTGATCCGCAAAGCAATCTTCTTCTCGGGCCCCAACCTTCCCAAAGCTCCAGGATCCTTACCTCCATGTCCTGCATCTAAGACAACCTTCTCTAACTTATAAGGTGAGGACTGGGCATGAAGAAAAATAAAGCCCCCAGATGGGACACCCAAAAAATACATGCCCCAAATGATAAAACAAATAAAGAAAAATCTAATCCGATGGGGCATGGGAATCTATCGTTGTCACATAACTAAGGACCGTCTTCTGTGACTCTACCTCTATACTCTGCTCAACCCTAATTGCATTAGCACCCTTCCCATGAAAACTTAAATCAAGTTTTTGTACGCCCGCGGGAAGAGAAATTCGGGTATAAAAAATACTATGAGGTAAAGTCTGAACACCTCTTGTATCACTGCGTTCGGTCAGACTGCCTAAAATATCTGCCCCCAAACCCAACCAAGGATTTACCTTCCTGGCTTCTTGTTCCAAAAGCTCCTTCGCAGCAACCCGCAAAATAACCTTAGATATCTCTTTAAACATTCGTTCCCGCAATAAATAAAATGATAACGCATTCACATCCTCTAAAAGTTCAAAACCATAGGACTTCCCCGATGAGGTCCGAACCCTAGCCCGAGAATACCGAGGACGCCGACTCAAGTATTTTGGAAAAGTTATACGAACAGACTCAAAGCCTTGATAAACCGAGCCTATGGGAAGGGGTATCAACATGTCCAGGTTCCGACAATAAAATCCACCCGCAGCGGGAGCAAAAACAAAAAAAACCTCATATTCATCCTTAATAGGACATAAGCCATTGTTCCACAATAAAACCACATCTCCTAATGAACTCTCCACCTCAGGTATTTTCTCCTTGAAATTCATCTCTTTTCTGAGCCGTAAATACTCATCTTCAAATCCATTCATACGTGCTGTCTTGAGAAGGTCTCTTTTGAGTTGAATCGGGGTTTTTATCTTAAACACCGGACCATAAACATCTCTATAAATCTCATACGCGTTCCTATATGCAATAAACGAATTATTATACTCCCCCTTTACCTCGTAAAGAATACCCATAAGGGTATGAATGAAAGCATCTCGGGTATATTTCTTCTTAGACGTAGAACGATCAAGCAATTCCTGTAAACGAATATCCAACCTGCGACATTCCACCAAAGAGGCATCAAGATCATTTAAACGCAAATAGTTCAAAGCCTTGTAGTACAAAGGAATAAGATGCTCGTGATACTCCCCATAGTAAAGAACCAGGCCATGATCCACGGTAGAACCCAGATCCGTACCCAGATTCTTCTTATAATCTTCTCCAAAAATATAAGCCTTTTCCAAATAAAGGTTGCTTTCCTCCCAATTTCCTAATTGGTGTGCGAGCATCCCTTTATCCAGATAGTGGATAAATCTATCTTTCTTTTTCTCAGGATTCTTTTTCTTTTCTAAGAACGCATGTGCTGCCTCTAGATCTCTCTGCTCAAAAGCTTCGTTGAAAACCTTATTTTTATGATAATAGGTGGCACAAGAAGAAATTAAAAACAGGGAAAGAACTCCCCCACTAAGAACTCCGCAAGACCTAAGAAACAAGGTTTTTACAAATATTTTCAAGCTACCCCTATCTCTTGATAAATTTCTTGATCTCTTTCCTTCCAATCCAGACCTTCTCATTCGTCTCCAAATTAGATAATTCCAGATTTACCTTGTACGAAATTAACTTCTTACGTTTATAGCTATCCACTACTGTGGAAATCGTGCCAAAGAGCATAAAATCAGCACCCAGTTCCAAGCCAAATTTTTTCTGGGTCTCCGGACTCGTAAAATCTTTTTGTGCAGTTCTTTCCTCCCGAATTTTTTCCCTGAATGCCGAATTTTGAACAAGCCTAACCATCCCCGAATTTACAAATTCCCTCTCCAAATCCTTAATGAAAACATCCGCATCTATGTGCTCATGACTCTTGTTCGAAACAATACCTACAATCACGACGGGTTTTTTAGCCTTCGCCTCAAAAAATTCGCTCCGCCAAGGATGTGCCAAGACATCTTTGATCATGGTCTCCGAAACAAGTCTGGCATCCGTATCATTCCATCTACCCGATAAATCCATCACCTCGTCAGGACTAATACGAGATACCTTCCGACCACAGGCACCTAATATTAGGCTAAGCAATAAGAGCGACACATAAAAAAACTTAAACCTTTGCATCATAAAAAAAATCTAAAAATA
>JAPOQI010000042.1 GCA_026710765.1 Cytophagales bacterium
TAAGGGAGAATCTCAGGATGATCTCGAAAGTGGGGAATATACCGTTATGGCATATCTAAATGAGGACAATCAATGCCGTTCCGAACCTTATTCTGTAAGCATCACAGATAGTTCTAATAAACCTATTGTAGATGTTAAGGAGGTGAAGACTCTGACCAATTGTGATGATGAGCAACCGAATGGGGTTATAGAGGCTTTTGTTCCTTCGGAGCGAGATTATTTATTCTCCCATAGCTTTAAGTGGTACAGGTCTAATCTTGTTTCTAAGAAGTTGTTATCGGAGAATTCGCATATTTTAGAAGCTGTGAGTGCAGGCCTCTATTTAGCTGAGTTGACCCATAATGTAACGGGTTGTGCAGGAGAAAAGCAATATCAGGTTTCCAAATTTCCCACGGTTCCTTTTCCTCCTCGTGTTAAGTTGGAGCGGAATCATACGAGGTGTGATGCTCCTGACGGGAAGGCTTTGGCTGAGTCTGTTGATGGGGCTTATTATTATCAATTTGATTGGTATAAGGAGGGTGAGTTGGGCAGTCCTTTTATTGAGGATGAGGCAAATCCTGCGAATCTTCCCGCGGGACGATATCTTGTTCATAATGTAGATCTCAGGACAGGTTGTCGTTCTCAGGTGCCTACTTATGTGGATGTATACTATTCTGTTCTTGAGAAAGAATTTGAGATAGGAACAACTACGTCTCTTTGTGCACAATCTACAGGTACGGCTCGTGTAATCCCGATAGACCCTTTTGAAATCAGTCAAGCTACCTGGACACTTCTGGACGGACCCACAGGAGGAGAACAAGTTATTTCGAGAGAAATAGAGCTCAAAGATGCGCCGGTAGGTGAATACAGGGTAGATGTTGTGGATGCAAATAGTTGTGATGGAACTGGGGAGTTTATCATACTCCCAGATATTATTGTATATGAAGGATTATCTCCGAACGGGGATGGATTAAATGATTTCTTGATGATAGATTGTGTGGATAGGTTTCCAAATAATGAAGTTGAAATTTATGATAGGAATGGTCAAATTGTTTTCCGTGTTGAAGGATATGATAATGAGAATGCAATTTTTACAGGACTTTCCAACATAGGAACCCAACTTGGGGGAGGACTTCTCTCTGATGGAACCTATTATTATCATGTAAATAAGGGAGATGGTACCACGCCCCTAGTAGGGTTTATTGAGCTACTGCATTAATAGTGCGACATTTTCTTTTCTCAACTTTTTTATGGATAAGGCGGCATCCTTTCTGCCTTTTTCCTTTACTCTTTGCCTTTACCGTTCAGGGACAAAATAGGCTTTTGGTTTCTCAGTACATGTATAATGGGTTAATTTTAAATCCGGCTTATGCGGGAAGTCAGCAGGTTTTTAGCCTTACGGGTTTGTACAGGCAGCAATGGTTTAATGTACAGGGTGCGCCTGCTTATCAGGTAATCACTTGTCATACGCCTATGATGTCTAATAAGATCGGGGTTGGGTTATTGCTTTCCAGGGAGTCGGTTGGGGTGCATCACAATTTTGGAAGTTTTGCGAGCTATTCCTACAAGATCAAATTATCCCACGGATATGTATCTATGGGATTATCGGGTGGGGTTTCTATAAATGGGTCTAATTATTCAAATCTGAATTTGTTTCATTCGGAGGATTCTCATCTACTGGGATATTCTCAGAGAACGGTTCCTAATTTTGGTGTGGGTACCTATTATTATAATGCAAATGTTTATGCGGGAATATCTGTACCCTATATCTTGAATAGCTATCAAGTAAATTTACTGAATCCGGAACAGGACACTAGTATTATCAAACAGGTGAATGAGCCTCGTGCTTTTTATGTGACTGGGGGCTTTGTTATTGGTGATTCAGGACAGGTTTTTAAAGCCTATCCTTCTACATTGATTAGAATTCTTCATGGGGCCTCTTTGGGGGTTGATCTAAATTTGCATGCTATTTTTTATGATGTTGTAATGAGTGGTATTTCATATCGCGTGGGAAGTACGGCCTCTTTGCTTTTTCAAATTATTCTCAATGACAATGTACGTGTGATGTATTCCTACGATTTGATAGCCAATCGTTTGGCTACGGGGTCTAGGGGTTCTCATGAGATTGCCCTTAGTTATAGGATTAAGATCAAGACTCTTTCACGAGATCCTCTTTGCGCTTCTTATTTTTGATTTCATATATATAGTAGAAAAGTTTTCTAGGTAGGCCATAGGTCCTGCTTGAGGATTTTTTTGAAGAGAATTAATAGAGGATTCTGAGGAGAATCTATCCTAAAAACCCTATCTTTGTTTCACATCTTTCAACCCATTTGCTTTGGCAACCGGGATGGGATATATGTATGTGTATAGAAGGGATAGATAGAATAATATGGATTTGGAAGAAGATAAGGAGGATTTAGGTTGGCAGATAGGGAATGTAATTCGTTCTCAGATATCGGAGGAGATGCGTACCGCGTACATAGATTATTCTATGTCGGTGATCGTATCTCGTGCTATTCCTGATGTTCGTGATGGTTTGAAACCGGTTCATAGACGGGTTTTATATGGTATGTACGAGTTGGGTGTTTTGAGTCATCGTGCGTACAAGAAATCTGCTCGGGTTGTGGGTGAGGTTTTGGGAAAGTATCATCCCCATGGAGATGTTGCGGTATATGATGCTATGGTTCGTATGGGTCAGGAATGGTCTTTGCGTTATCCTTTGGTAGAGGGTCAGGGGAATTTTGGGAGTGTAGATGGAGATTCTCCCGCGGCTATGCGTTATACGGAGGTTCGTTTGCAAAAATTAGCAGAGGAAATATTATCAGACATCAGGATGCAGACCGTGGATTATCAACCGAATTTTGATGATTCGCTCGAAGAACCTGTGGTTATGCCTTCACGGATTCCGAATTTACTTTTAAATGGTTCTAGTGGTATCGCAGTGGGGATGGCTACAAATATGCCGCCTCATAATATGCGTGAGGTTATAGATGCATTGGTAGCTTATATTGATAATTCGGAGATATCGGTGGAGGAGTTGATGGATTATGTTAAGGCACCTGATTTTCCAACGGGTGGAATAATTTATGGGGTATTGGGTGTTCGGGAGGCCTTTTTGACCGGAAGAGGACGAGTAGTTTTGCGTGGCAAAGCCGAGATAGAAGAAGAGAAAGGACGAAGTGCGATTGTGGTTAGCGAAATTCCTTTTATGGTAAACAAGGCCCTTATGATAGAAAGGACCGCAGAACTGATTAGTGCCAAAAAGATAGAAGGAATTTCGGACCTCAGAGACGAATCCGATAGGGATGGATTGAGGGTAGTTTACGAGCTTAAAAAAGAAGCTATTCCACAGGTTGTCTTGAACAATCTTTATAAACAAACACCCTTACAAACCTCTTTTGGTGTTAATAATGTAGCCCTTGTGAAGGGGAAACCACAGGTGTTAAATCTTAAGGATCTTCTGGTTCATTATGTGGAGCATAGGCACGATGTACTTCTTAGAAAACTTCGGTTTGAGCTTAAGGAAAATGAAAGGCGATTACACATTTTGGAAGGATTTCTCCTCGCCCTGGACCATTTAGATGAGTTTATTCGACTCATACGACAGGCTGCCACACCAGAAGAAGCTAAACAAAATCTTATGTCTACCCATGGCTTGTCAGATGATCAATCTACTGCCATTTTGAAAATGCCTTTGCGCCAACTAACAGGTTTGGAGCGAGAGAAGTTGAGAAAAGAGCATGATGAGGTTAAAGAACGTGTTTCCTACCTCCAATCTATTTTGGCAAGTCGTGATTTGCAGATGGATCAAATAAAGACCGACCTTTTGGAGATCGGGGAAAAATATGGAGACGAGCGAAGGACTCAGATAGATGAATATGGGGAGGATTTTACGATGGAGGATGTAATACCCAATGATCGGATGGTGATTACGATATCCAAGGCGGGTTATATGAAGCGGACGATTTTAGGAGAATATAAGGTTCAAGGTAGAGGTGGCGTGGGTTCTCGGGGTGTTAGTTTGAAGGAGGATGA
>JAPOQI010000095.1 GCA_026710765.1 Cytophagales bacterium
ACAGAGATCACAATCACGGGTACGGGATTTCACACTACTGCGAGTTCCAACTACATCCACTTGGGTTCTGCGGGCTATACCAGCACATATGTATATAAAACATTCATTATAGACAGAAGGGATGAAGATACTTCTCCCTCTTTAAGGGGAAGGACACAGGTCCCTACACAGAAAGCATATTTCATCTTATAGCGTTATGGCGGAATCACTGACACAGATAATCACGAAAGGCATCCAGAAGAAGCTTTCCGGTTACCCCTTGCCAACCAGCAATGTGCCTTTTCAGACTGACTTGTTGGCTAGAAGCTTGGTTCCAATCCATGCCTTCATGCATGCCATTTATTCCCATTTTGGGATCTCCATCTTTGAAGATCTTGCCGTAGCCTTGGCAGAAGGGAATCCTTGGATGTCCGTTGTTAAACGCTCCTATAAAGTAGGTACCGAAATAGGTGAAAAAACATACGGGTGCATTGAGGATATCATGGATGGACTCGGTGTAGGCATAGGTAAATCAGATAAATTTCATGAGGTAGACCAAATACGTAAATCTATTGGGGAAGTTCAAAGCACAAAATCAATAAGACTCAAAAGAGCAAACATTTACATGGAAGAAACAACAGGCCATCATATCGCTCTTATAGACATACAAGTACCGAAAAATCATCCCGACAGAAGAACGGCGAGGGAACTCAAACGCAGGTTGTTGAGATGGGTAGGTGTGGAGATGCAGAAGGTGACTGATGTAGAAGTACACAGCATCATTGGCATCCCCTATAATACCTTTTTCCCTGATAGATATGTTATTGGAATGAATATGAGCGACATGTTGGATTTAGAAGGAGAATTGAAAGTGGCCGGTGATTTCTGGGATTTAATGGCAGGTAGACCCGTGCACAAGGACCTTTTGAACGCCTTTCGGTTGGCAGTACCAGAACTCTCAGTAGACTTGGAGAACTATTTTTCCAAATTTTGATAACCCGTCCAAATTTATTTCCCCACAGAATTAGATATCCTGCATAAATATTCCTATCTTGTAACGAAAGGCTGAAGAGCCGATTTCTGAGATTATAGGATATAAAAATTAGATATAGGGAATTATGAAAACAAAATGAAAATAGTAGGAATAGTTTTGTGTGCCTTGCTGGGGATAGTATCCCTGCATGGACAGGGCGATTTTTTATCACCCGAGCAGATGAGTATCTCGAGTTTCACGCCGGCTACGGGTCGGCCTGGGACGGTGGGCACGATCAGGGGGGAGGGCTTCACCCCCTTGACGATCCATGTCCACTTGGGTTCTTTGGGCTCTGTCCGTGTCCATGCGCTGAATAACGCAGGTACGGAGCTGAAATTTCGGGTCCCTAATGCTTGGAATGGCCAATCCGCGGCTCGGCTTACGGTGAATACCTCTTCTTCTTCTTCTACGTCTAGCCCCAGAGCCACCAGCTCAGGTACTTTCACGCCCATTGCTTTGACGATCACGAATTTCACGCCGGCTACGGGTCCTCCTGGGACGGTGATCACGATCAGGGGTACGGGCTTTAAGACCACTGCCTCGCCAAACTATATTCACTTTGGCTCTTATAGTGTTTCTGCCCATGCAGTGAATGGGGCAGGTACGGAGCTGAAATTTC
>JAPOQI010000064.1 GCA_026710765.1 Cytophagales bacterium
TAACGTGTACGGGCATGTGAGGATCTGAAAAAGCAGACTGAAGAGCATCTTGGATGATCCGATAAGCATGCCAAGCTTTATCTTTGTGGTTTTTTGAATTCATCAATGGAAAGGTAAAGCTATCTTTGACAAAGGGTGCATACATGTTTTGTTGTGGGATCGTTTGCCCTTCTCCTTGCCCTATCCATTCGGCTGGACGATCTGCTGTGAATACGAGTAGTGGGACAGCTTGGTGATAGGCTTCGGCTAGGGCGGGAAGATAATTTAGCGTAGCGGTTCCGGAGGTACAGCAGATCAAGACAGGTCTTCTATGATGTGCGAGCGATAGGCCCATGGCGATGAAAGCGGCACTTCTCTCATCAGGGACAATATATTTTTTAATCCCTTTATGTCGTGCGAGAGCTATACTTAGTGGGGCAGAACGGGATCCTGGAGAAATGACGGCTTCTCTAATTCCCCATTCAAAACACCAATTTGCCAAAGATTGCATTTATATTTGAATAGGTTGAAAGGGAGAACGGACCTAGGTGTGTGGGTAGAAGATGCTTTTTAGGGTTTTCGTTTTTTCTTGGGTTTCTTTCCATTCGGCTAGGGGTTGACTTCCTTCCACGATACCTGCCCCTGAATAGATATGAACGGTTTGAGAGAATATTTGGGCACATCGGATGTTAACATAAAGAGATAGTTCTTGTTTTTCTTTTCGTATCCATCCTACAAGACCTGTATAAAATTCTCTTTCAAAGTCTTCGTACTGGTGGATAAAATCTCTTGCTGTACTTCTGGGGAGCCCACAAATGGCAGGACTTGGGTGTAGGGCGTGGATTAGTTTATTCAGATTCAGTTCGTGTGGGGTTTTTAGTTGTCCTTTTAGGGTGCTTCGGATATGGACCACTTCTCCTGCGGGATAGCTTTCGGGACCTTGGATTTCCAGTTGGGAGACAAAGGTTTTCAACTCTTTTTTTAGATGCTTGCTGACCAAATCTTGTTCTCTTTTTTCTTTGTCGTTCCAATGGGGTAGTTTATCTTTTTTGAGGAGGTGGGTTCCGGCTATGGCGTGGGTTTGGATTCTTTGACCGGATAGGGATAGAAGTAGTTCTGGGGAGGCTCCCATCCAGCAAATATGATGACTTAGAAAAAGATATACGAAGGCGTGTTTATGTTTTTGGACCAGCCGAATCCACTTAGGAATTATATTTAGTCCGGCATGGGGAAAGGGGATTTTTTGTTTTTGGGCTAGGACGACTTTTTTTAAATTTTCTTCTTGGATGAGTTGGAGGGCTATTTCACTCATGTTGAGATAGGTTTTTTGGGTAGAGTCTTGTGTTTTCGGACAGGGTTTTAGAATATTATCTAGGTTTGTATGGGGGTTGATAGGTTTTCCTAGGGGGTTGTTTTGGAGGGGCAGTTTATACTTTTTTTGAGGGAGTATGCGGTATCCTTTTTGTTTTTCGGGAAAGGGCATCATGATAAAACCGGATGTCTTTTCTATTTCTGTACCTGAGATATCTTCTATTTTTCCGGACAGGGCTTGAATGGAGATATCAAATGGATCTCGCCAGATCGCTATTCCCATCTGATTGGTTGGGGACGGAATTTGGATTAACTCCATTAGGGTTGAGATGGGATCTTTCGGGATCATGTGTTGATTTTCTTGACAGATTATTTAGGTTCTGCCCAGGTGCTGATCCAGACGGAGGATTGGTATAGCAGGTACAGGGGAATCACGAGGATGATTTGACTAAAAGGATCAGGTGGGGTGATGACGGCGGCTAGGACGAGTAAAATAACGATGGCATATTTTCTATAAGATCTAAGGAGTTGAGGTTTTATGAGTCGGGCTCGGGTTAGGAAATAGGAAATCGCGGGCATTTGAAAAACAAGTCCGCAACCTAGGGTTAGGGTGAGGAGGGTGGATACGTAGGAACTGATATCAAAATAGTTTTGGATGGAAGAATCTACTTGATAGTGTGCGAGAAAATAGAGAGCAATGGGAGAGAGGATAAAATATCCGAAGAGGATACCTGTAAAAAAAAGAACTGTGATGAAAAATGCGGCGGCACGGGTTTGTTTTTTTTCTGATTTTAGGAGCCCGGGCTTGATAAAATGCCATGCTTCCCAGATGATATAGGGGGAGGTACTGATAAGTCCTGCGGCGGCTGAGGCAGCTACGTGCATGAGGAATTGTCCGGTAAGTTGTCGGCTTTGCAAGAGGAAGGGAAACTGTTGGAGACAGAATTTTTGGATTTGAAATACTTGACCTAATCGGCAAAATTGGGTATATGTCCAGAAGTCTATTTTTGTGGGCCCCAGGATGAGGTGCTTGAAGAGGATTTCTTTGGCAAGAAACCAAGCAATGCTTGCTATAAAGATGACGATGAGAGATCGTAAGAGATGCCATCTGAGTGTTTCGAGATGTCCGAGAAAGGAATCTTCTACGAGTGGCTTCATGCCCAGGAGAAGAGGGGAAAGGAAGACATGTGGGTTTGTACCTCTTTTCGGATTTTCTTTAAATGGACCTCATCTTGGGATGCGCTGAGGGCTTGATCTATCCAGTCTACGATTTTTTCCATATCTTTTTCTTTGAGTCCTCGTGTGCTGAGGGCGGGGGTCCCTAATCGTATTCCGCTGGTGACAAAGGGGGATCGATCGTCAAAGGGGACCATATTTTTATTCACCGTGATAGAGACTTTTGATAGGATATCTTCGGCTTCCTTTCCGGAGATGGATTTATTTCTCAGGTCTACCAGGACCATGTGATTATCTGTTCCTTTAGAGAGGACCTGATAATTTCTGTCCATGAGGGCTTGGGCTAGGGTGGATGCATTTCGGCAAATTTGTTGGGCGTATTTTTTAAATTCAGACGTTTGGACCTCTTGAAGTGCGATGGCTTTGGCTGCGATGGTATGTTCGTGGGGACCTCCTTGTGTTCCTGGAAAGACGGCACTATCTAGGATTTCTCCCATGGTTTTATGCCTTCCTTTAGCCGTTTTCCATCCCATGGGGTTTGGGATATTTTTTCTCATCATAATCATGCCGCCTCGGGGACCTCTGAGTGTCTTATGAGTAGTAGTACTTAGAATATGGCAATATTTGAAGGGGTTGTTCAATAAGCTGTGGGCGATGAGTCCGGCGGGATGGGCTATATCAGCCATGAGTAGGCTTCCTACTTCGTCGGCATATTCTCTGAAGGTTTTATAATCCCAGTCTCGGGAATAGGAAGAAGCACCACAAATGATAAGTTTGGGTCGGACCGAGAGGATCGTATTTCTAAGATTTTTATAATCTATTTGTCCTGTTTCTTTGTCTACCCCGTAGAAATGGGGTTGATAGAGTTTACCTGAAAAATTAACAGCAGATCCGTGGGTTAGATGTCCTCCATGGGAGAGGTCAAAGCCTACGAAGGGATCACCAGGTTTGAGCAATGCCATCATAATAGCTGCATTGGCTTGTGCACCGGAGTGGGGTTGAACGTTAACCCATTCCAGATCAAAAAGCTTTTTAGCTCTTTTGATAGCCAATTCTTCTATTTCATCAACAAATTCGCATCCCCCATAGTATCGTTTTCCAGGGAGTCCTTCTGCATATTTATTTGTCAAAATGCTCCCCATAGCTTGAAGAACTTCTGGGGAAACAAAATTTTCGGAGGCAATCATTTCTGCACCCAAAATTTGTCTTCTTTCTTCCTTCCGGATCAGGGAAAAAACAGGATCTTCTTTCATGGACTAAAATGTGTATAGCATAGTACATCCGGATTCAAGACTCATCTCTTTTTTTATTTTTATTTTCAGTGGGGGGGTCTTATGTTTTCGTATTGACTATTCTTCTGAGTTTTTTTCGGATTTTATTTCTTCTTCACTTTGGTCTCGCAAGATAAATTTTTCTCGGTTATAGTTCAAGATTTTGAATTCGGTTCTTCGGTTGGCTGCGAAATCTTCTTCTGTTTGTGGGTTGGGGATTATGGGTAGGCTTTCTCCATATCCTTGGGAGGTTAATTGTTCGGGGTAGACTCCTTTAAAGATCAGATATTGGAGAATATTCTGGGCTCGTTTTCGGGAAAGTTTCATGTTGTACTCTTCAGAGGCTTTTTGATCCGTGTGGGAGCGAATCTCTACACGGACGTCTTTATTATGGATTAGAAGATAAGCCAGGCTATCTAGGGTAGGTAGAGACTTGGGTCTGACCTGAACAGAATCTGTATCATAATAAACCTGAGGAATA
>JAPOQI010000035.1 GCA_026710765.1 Cytophagales bacterium
ATTAGTTATGCGGGTAAGGCATTGCGGCGGAAATCTCATCAGTCACAAGACACACTGGGTCGGATCAATAGTATTTTGGAGGAAACGGTTCAAAACATATCTGCCATCCAGTCTTCGGTTGCTGAGTCATATTTCAGCAATGCAACAAAAAAGAATCTGTACGTTTATTTGAAATTCAATTTGTCTGCCATCAAACGGTCTGCCTTAGCGCTGCCGGTGGCAGAAATTCTGAGTACTGCAACTCTATGTTTTTTATTGTGGTATGTGGGAAGTCTTCTCTTTGGAGGGGTTCCTCTCTTGAGTGCCCCCGAGTTTATGACTTTTTTGTTGATTTTCCATCAACTATCCCGCCCTGCGAGATCCTTTGCTGATTCACTTAACCGCTTACACCGAGGATTGGCATCGGGGGAACGTATTTTTGAAATCCTAGATCTGAGTGAAGAGTCTATGATCGCAAATAAGGGAAAACTTCTGGCCAGGTCTCTGAAAAAAGAATTGATCCTGGAGCGACTTAGTTTTCAATACCCTGGTTCAACTGCACCTATTTTACAAGATATTGATATACATATTCCCAAACATTCACACATAGCCTTGGTTGGGAGGTCGGGTGGGGGGAAGACCTCTTTATTTCATCTTATTCCTCGTTTTTATGAACCCTCAGAAGGTCGTATCCTCTTGGACGGCCACCCCTTAGCCGAATATGAACTCTCCTCTTTGCGAAATATGATAGGTATAGTCCCACAAGAAAGCCATCTCTTCCACGATAGCTTTTATCAAAATATCAGCCTGGGGCGTCCCACCACCTCTAGGGAAATCATCCGAGCTGCCCAAATTGCCTCAGCACACGATTTCATTATGGCACATCCCAAGGGATATGAAACACAGATTGGAGATAGAGGCATCACACTATCCGGCGGACAACGACAACGACTCTGTATCGCCCGAGCCATCCTACTCAACCCCCCCCTCCTACTATTAGACGAAGCAACCTCTGCCCTGGATTCTGAATCTGAACAAGCGGTTCAAAAAGCCCTCTTCAGGGTCATGGAGGACCGAACCTGTCTAAGTATTGCCCACCGACTTAGCACAATTCAAGATGCCGATACCATCTTCGTCATGGAAAAAGGAAAAATTATTGAACACGGAAACCATCAAAGCCTAATCCGTCAGCAAGGACGATATCACGGACTCATTCGTTTTCAATTCGGGGATAAGGAAGAACATATACTTCAAAACAAAGATAAGGACGGATCTTAAAGAGATCTGGAAAAGTAGTTTCAAACTCCTGTTCAAAATGGGTCCAAGAGTTAAGGAATCCATGATTTTCCCGATAATCCACAATTTGATCTGCCAATTCTGCGGATAGATACGGATGGCTACTCAGATCTTGCTGATTCCCATGGTTGATTCGGACCCAAGGAATAGGACATAGGGTCATTTGAAAGGTACGTTGCAAATTCCCAATCACCTTTCGGCTCAGTCTAGGAATTTCACGGAGTTGAATCCAGTCATGAAAGCCACCCAAGCTATCCCGACGATTTATAATTCGTTGGGAAAGAACAGCACCTATTCCCCGAACCTTTTCTAAGTCCTCTCTCCGCACCCGATTCAACTCTTGACCATGCAAAGGAGACACAGCCTTAGTACCTTCGGGTTGGAGACCTTCAACTGATGCATTCTTTTCCCGTTGCAGGACAAATGATAAGACAAGCAGAAAGAGAATCAGGGGCAGGAAAATATAAAAACCTTTGTGAACTAGATCAGGACGGTCTGGATTCCCTGATTCTTTTTCACAATCATTAAATTTAGGGTATAGCATATTCTCAGAGATTTTTTCTGAGCAAAGCAGTCTATGAAAATTTGGATTTTCTTCAAATTTTTCCTACCCTAGGGGAGAGAGGGTCATCCCCAATGGGGGGGTTGAGTCCTCTCATGTTAAGGCTTTTGTTTGAGAATGGGAAAAAATAACGTGAAAAAGATTTTCTTGGGCTTGGGTTTGGGATTCTTCATATCCTTGTTTTGCTCAAGTCATCTCGGGGCCCAAACGAGTTCTGAATTCCGTTTTGTAATTCAATCTCCCTATACCCAGTTGGAAAAAAAAGGAGAAAGAAATTATATACCCATCTTTGAAGAGATCTACGTTTTCAGCAATGTCCAAGCCACCCCACAAAACCCCAAATATTTAGGGAGATTTGAACCCTCTTCAGGAAATAGTACCGATTTCATATATGAGATTCTTTTTGGTGATGTAAATGGATTATTTGTCCTCGGGAATAATTCATCCGATGCGAATAGGCTCTACCTAGCCAAACCCTTTGAAGAAGATACCCCAAGCCGAATGGCTATTCACCTAGTCACGATAAATAAGACTACACGCAAAGAGAGTCGCGTCCAGGTGATTGTGAACCAGAAAAAGATAAATACAAACGATACAGGTGCCCGCGTGGTTATTTTCCCGATAAGTGGGAACTATCAGCAACTTAGAAGCCCCCTCTACCTTCATCACCTAAATCCCAGACCTAGAGAGGGAGAGGGAGGACCCTTCCGAGGATATTTTCCTATGGTCGCCCCAGGCGAAATGACTTCCATGGTGTATGATCTAGGTGAACCCGCAGGGGCCCGCAGCGGGTCTGAGCCTACCCCACCCACAGGCATATCCACTCCCGTCTGGGGCCATGAACCCCTACAAGTCGAAGCTTCTGTGGGCGGACTCTGTGTGATCTGCCTGAGGGAAGCAGATGGAAGCTTTGGATCCCTAGTGTCTCCCTCCGAAACAATAACTACAACAAGTTCTTCAGGAAGAAAATTCACCAGGACGGATCGCAAAAAATATCCTTTCCTTGACTCTTCCGGCCGGCCGATTCTCGAGGATGTCCATGGTTCTGATACGGAATGGAACGGGCTTTTCGCCTATCCCGTAGCCCTTGTTCAAGATGCCTCAGGAAATGTTCGGGGATTTGAAAGATGGGATGACGCAAGACATGGGTCTGCCAAGAGGTGTTATCATGTCAACCTCACCCTTGATCCGCTAGATGGAAGCACTTCTTCATTTTTCCAATTAGACAAAATGGTTTCGACCAATCAAAGTTTTCGTGTGCAATTGAAAGATTTTCATGGGGTTGGATCTAGTGGTAATGATTTAGTGTTTTCCAATCCCCAACCTTTTCTTTTCCGCTTCATTAGACCCAAAGATGATCAGTTTCATGCAAAACGTAATGATCTTCTTGTAAAGAGATATCAGGACTATAAGTTGGAGGCGGATGTGGATGATGAGGGGAATCCAGTTTTAGATGATG
Source organism: Cytophagales bacterium (assembly GCA_026710765.1). Taxonomy (GTDB): domain Bacteria; phylum Bacteroidota; class Bacteroidia; order Cytophagales; family JAPOQI01; genus JAPOQI01. The sequence goes on from JAPOQI010000035.1 coordinate 3,297, forward strand.
AGGGGAATCCAATTTTAAGGAAGGTGGTGGATGATGAGGGGGGTCTAGTTTTAGTTGATGAGGAGAGAGCGATTCGTACCAAAAGGCTTAGTTCTTCGGGTCCAGGGTTGGGTCTTGTGAGGTTTTCATCTGCTCTGGAAAAAGGGGACTTTGAAAATTCTGAGGTCCACCTACCCTTCCGTCAAACCACCTCTGTGGTGTTTTTTGTGGATGAGTTTCCCATTTCTGCCAACACCATTTTAGGCACCCTTCATCAGCCCAGACCCGGAGAGGAATACCCTTCATTCCTACTCAGGCCCAGGAATTCTATATCTGGATTAGGGTCTTCCGGTCCCAGGGGAGATTTTGTTGAAATATTTTCTTCAGCTGAGATCACTTCCTCAGGTGCTACTCTAGAGTTTGAAGTTCATTATCCAGGGGGTGTCTTCTATGCTGAACGGCCCACCATCCTTCAAATTCAGGTCAAAGCTATTTCTAATCCCAGGTTGGTGGGGATGAATTTAGTAGTTCAACCTAGCTACCAATTTTCTGAGCAAATAGATAGGAATCCCATCCGTACCCCCATCCTATATGATGACTCAATTCCCATCATATTGCGGGGCGGGGCTTCTTTTTCTGATACAGCATCGGGTTTGATCGGCGAACTTTCTTCCTATGGCTTGAGATTCCCCAATACACAGCCCAGCTATCGTATCACAAGTGTAAATCCGCTGGGTCTATCCATAGGGGGTCCCTTAGGCAATCAACTTCATGTGGTCAAGGATGTTCCTGCATCGGGTACTTATGATATTGAAATTCAGTCTTCTTTTCCGGGTGTCAACGGGATCAGTCGGTCTTTTTCTTTTCAGGTCCTTCCACCAAAGGTCTTCGGAGGAAGTGAAGATCCTCCCCATTTTCGGCATCCTGAACTCAATCGTGCTTATTCAAGCGATGGTATTTCTCTTTCCATCCCCAAAGGCACCTATAACAGGGGGATCATTTTGGCTACTTATCCCCTCCAAAGCCAGGATGGATTAGAGCTTATCTATGAGCTCTCCACCCCGAATGGAGATATACCTGATTTTCTCTACTTGGATGGAAATTTCCTCAAAACAAGTGGTAAAGCCGTCAACACAGCCGCAACCTACCGAATAGAATCCTCCGTCCAAGTGACCAATTACAGCGAAATCATTAGAATTCCTGGACATCCTTTCGTACTTAGGGTTCTAGATCGTCCTAAATCTCTGGGGCTTCTCAGTTCTTTCATCAGAGGTAGCGGGGCAGGTCAAGGAGCCGAGCGTCTTTTGTACACATCCGACAGAGAACTACTTCTCTCTGAAGATTTAGATCCCAATACAGAAATAGAAATAGGTATCCTTAGTTTCCATGGTCTTTATTTTCTTGGAGATTCTCGTATTCAGAGTGGTAATGCGCGGGATGCCCAGGGTGAAGATATTTTCTCCCTTCAAAACCGTAGACTCCTTTTGACGGGAAGCTTGGATTTTGAAAGATCTTCCACCCATACTTTGATCATAGAAAAACCTGCTCGGGGTACGTCGGGTGCTGAGAGTCTTCAGGTGAATATTACTGTCCTGGACATAGAAGAGGCCCCTACTGATCTCGTTTTAACCTCTCATTACAAAGAAGCCGATGGTTCTTTACTCTTGCCCGAAGCTAAGGGAGAAGATTTTATAATCGGGACCCTCTCTGCCACAGATAACTTTCGCACCCTTAGTGGTGGGCTTCTGTATACTATTGATGAGGGTGATGGGACGGATGCGAAGGAGAAGTTTAAGATATTGGGAACGACACTTAGCACCTCTTCTATCCCGCTAGACGTATCTACCCGCTCCTCTCATACTTTAGTCATCCGAGCTCGAGCAAGGAGAGGTCCCAAAGGAAAGTCTGTACAACTGAGGATTCCCATCAGGGTGAGAGCAAACACCCCTCCCACAGACATAAATTTAGAAATTGAAGGCGTCTATACCCGAGCTGATGGGCGTGGAACGGTCAATGCTGATTATGGCTCTTCACAAAAGATATTTATTCCCGAAAACCTATTTGGAACCCCAATCCATCCCCTGGTGGTGGGTAGCCTTTCAGCTGAGGATACAGAAGATATTTATTTCAGTTATCACATTGTAGAATCGGATCCCAGTACGAGCCTTTTTGGTATTGGGGGTTCGGAGAATGATAAACTGATCCTATCTGGCAATCTAGACCATGAAACAGAAGATACTTATAACCTAACCTTAGAAGTGCGAGATGGTTCTCCCAGCGGGACCTACAAAGAAAAATTTCAAATCCAGATATCCGACATTGATGAACCCCCATCAGGTCTTGCCTTCACCCCTTCCCAAGGATTAGCTGTGGTAGGAGAAGAAAATACGATTCAGCTACGAATTCACACGAAAGAGGGTGTAGAGGTAGGCACCGTCTCTGCCACAGACCCTGAATCACTGCCTGTTCAGTTTAGTCTCATAAGTTCTGATCCCATCCTGAGGGTAGAAGGATCTAAGATCTTAAGCACCTCATATCCTCTGAGTTTGGGACCTCCATATGATGTCAACATTCAAGCCCATACAGGGGTCGGGACCCCTAGTGCTACCCTCCCGATCCGAATACTTGTTCAGGATGAAGAATCTCCAACAAAAATAAACCTCAGAATTGCATCTGGCTTCACCCAAGGTGGAACTCAGTCTGCCCTTTATGTTTCTTCTTCTGAGGAGCTGTATATATCTGAAAATACTACCAGCACCCCAACCGCACCCTCATTAGGGCAGCTCTCAACCCTAGATACAGATGATAACTCTTTCGTGTACGCCATCCTAAAAGGAAATTTGGGGTCTGTTTTTTCCATAGGGGGTACGCAGAAAAATGAACTCCTTTTCTCAGGTGCCTTAGATTACGAATCCCAAACAGAATATGCTATCCTGCTTCAGTCTTGTCCGGAAAATAGCCTGGACTGCATTCAATCAATTTTTAAGGTTCACGTCAAAGATGTGGATGAACCCCCGGACAACTTTTCCTTCTATGCTGAACCCACCCATGGTGGAAAAAAAGGAGAATTTGATGTGGGTCTACCCCGAACCATCTCTGCACAAACGGTCTTAGGTAGCTTCAAAGCCAGAAATAACTATCCCAGTGGTGGGGGCAATCTTAGATATCGTCTGGAGAATACTTCTACCCTCTTCACGGTGGAAGGAAATAAAATCAGGATTTCTGATGACGGTTCTTTTGATTCAGAAAGCCCTGATAACTATACCCTTTCCCTCATCATAGACACAGGTGATGAAACTCAATCGTCCACACAAAGTCTGAAACTCCACCTCTCTTCCACCCCATCTCCTGGTAATATCAGACTGAACATCAAGGCAGCCTTCACCCAAGCAGATGGGAGCGGGACTGTGGATGCAGTTTATGGTTCTTCTCAAGAAATCTATCTATCCGAAGACACAGCCGTCTCAAGCGGAAATCCCGTCACCCTGGGTACGCTCAGCAGTACGGACGGATCCAGTGGATTCACCTATGTCCTGGAAGGAGATGATATTTTTAATCTGAGCGGGACCTCGGTTCAATTGATCCGACCCGCAGACTACGAAAAAAATAGCTCCCATATCTTGACCATAGAAATTACCAACACAAATACCCAACGCTATTATAAAGAAGATTTCAACATTCATGTACAAGATGTGGATGAGCCCCCCCTTTTGAGTGCAAGTATTCGCCGTGCCTTTTCAAATTCCGATCCATCTATCCACATATCTTTTCGGAGTACCCAAGCCAAAGTACTGGAATTGGCTGATCTGGAAGCTACTGATCCCGAAGGGCAATCCGTGGTATTTACTATCACGAGTCCTACGGATCCTCTGAATTCGGAAGAATACTTTTCGCTCTCCACAGACGGAATTTTAAAAACATCGGGCAGTCTAAATCTACCCTCTGGTTCATATACCATTGGGCTCAGTGCCAATACAGGATCTAATACGGCTGTGGCTTCCCTGAACCTACAAGTTCAGATCATAGACAATCAAACACCCACAGATATTGTTCTTCTAATAGAAGGAAATTTCACGGCAGCCGATGCCACCTCAACAAGTGAAAGCAAAAAATATAAAGAAGGAAGTCAAGGTCTTTATGTACCCGAAAAGCTAAGTGCCTCAGCCCAAGCCCCCATCATTCTGGGTAGCTTGTCCTCCGTGGATGGAGACGATGGAAGGGGTTTTTCTTATGCTCTGGTGGAAACATACCCTTTTCTTTCCCTGGGCGGGACCTATCAAAATGAACTACATCTTATCAATCCTCTGAATTATAACCTGGCAATCCAACACGATTTCACAATCCGAACAACAGATTCTCAAAATGCGTCCTTTGAAAAAACTTTTGAAATTCAGGTCGTAGACATACCTGAAGCACCCACGGATTTATCTCTCAAACCTGCGACAAATTTCGGAACCCAGGATAATTCGTTATTCCTCAAAGTAGGGACCTTCCCTGGAATCCAAATGGGTACTTTTCAGGCTACCAATAACTATCCCTCGGGCGGTGATTTGGTCTACCAAATCACAGGAGGCGATGATTCACTCAATAAATTTGAAATAAATGGCAACATGCTCCAAACCTCCATCAACCTAAGCACTCTGGCCAAAACCTATACCCTGGAAATAGAAGCCTATTCAAGTAACATTCAAAAAACCCCAGAACTCATTGCTTCTCTTTCTGTCTCCATCACGGTTCAACCCAACAAGCCACCCCATGATATAAAATTAAACATCAAGGGGGTCTATACCCAATCGGATGGAACAGGTAGTACCGATGCGGTCTATACCCCTGGGGTACAAGAGATTTATATCAAGGAGGATGCTTTTACCACGACTGATATCGTGATCGGACAGCTTTCTACCCTAGATGTGGATGATAACCAATTCACCTACCTCTTATCCCTGAGTAATAATGTGGGGGGTCTTTTTGCTGTTTCCGAGATCGGAGAGTTATCTCTGATCAATACCTTAGACTATGAGTTAGACAAGAGATATACCCTCAATGTATTCTCCTCAGATCCCGATAGGGCTTCTGTGTCCAGAAGTTTTGTTCTTCATGTGGTAGATGTAGACGAGGCGCCTACCCGATTTGCTTTCAATACTAAGGAGGGTTATGGTGGGATTCCGGCTGAGAATATTTCGGCTAGGGTGAGTCTGAAGACAGAGGATAATTTTTCAATAGGTGAGTTTTCGGCACAAACTAATTGGTCTGGGGGTTCTTTGCGCTATCGTCTTACAAGAGATCAGGCTTCCCCCCACACGGGACGATTCGCTATCTCGGGATCCGAACTCCAAACCACAGCAACTCGGATCCAAAAAGGAGATCCTGATTACCGATTAGGAATAACCGTAGACACAGGTGATGGAACCTTATCTTCTGTACACGAAATTATCATTAGGGTGGTCCCGTCCCAACCCCCCTTGGATATCAATCTTTTGCTCCTTCCCCTATTTGCCCGAACGACTGCGGCAACCCTATATCATAAAGATTCTCAACATATATACGTCTTGGAGTCAGCAGATGCTGCCACGGGTCCGATAGATTTGGGTACCCTTTCTACACAAGATATAGATAGTCAGATTCATAGTTATAGCTTCCTTAACAATTCAGATGTGAATTCTACCTTCAAGCTCTTACAAGAGAATGGCAATACGGTCTTATATTTAAACAAAAACCTGAATTATGAAGAGAAGGATACATATGTCTTGGAATTGAGAAGTGAAGATGAGGCAAACGAGTATGTGGAACGGGATTTTATCCTCCATGTTCTTGATGCAGATGAGCCCCCTACGGGTCTTTCTTTTGTTCCCTTTTCCAAGTTTGAGGTTTCGGGTACTGAGCATACGGCTACTATTCCTGAGAGTAAACGTAGAATAATGCAAATAGGGGAGTTCAGCGCAACTAATAATTATTCTGTCGGCAATTCCATTCTTAGATTTGTCCTAAAAGGAGGAGATGATCCCGGGGATCAGGCTAAATTTTCAATACAGGGAAATCAGTTACTCACCACAAAAATACCACTCTCAAGGGATATCAAAACAAATTATACCCTCAGCATTCAGGTAGATACGGGAGAAAACACAGAGTTCAATACGCTGTCTGTGAATATAATTGTATCAAGGAATATTCCCCCATCAGATATTGACCTCTCCATCCAAGCCATGTATACCTCTGAACGACAAGATGCCTCCGCAGCCCTCGACTATGCTGAGGGTACGCAGGAGATCTATCTTTTGGAAGGAGAACTTGTCCAACCCCTTGTAATAGGGAGTCTTTCGGCAGAAGATGAAGATGATAGTTCTTTCACCTATCAAATAGTCGGGGGAAATGAAGGAGATTTTTTTGACATCTTTGAACGTATAGAGAATGGTTTTTTGGTTGAACATCAACTTCGTCAAGTGGATGACCTGGATAGAGAAACAACTGCCCTCCATACCCTTATGATAGAGGTTAGTGATGGGGGTGGAGAAACCCGAACCGAGTCGTTTAAGATACATGTAATAGATGTTAATGAGCCTCCTTTGATTGCTTTCACGGTGGCAGAAGATTTCCAAACCCCCAATTCAGATGTGGTTTCTGTGACCGAAGGAACTCCCCCAGACCTCCTCCTAGGCACCCTTTCTGCCCGAGATCCTGAAAAACTTCCTATATCTCTGGAAATCACCTCCGGGGATGATGCGCAAGGTTTTGAAAAATTCCAGCTCAGTGGAGATCAAAACCTTGAATTAAAAACCACCAACAATCCTCTAGAAAGAACGGCAAACAAAGAAGAATACCTCCTGAACATCACCGCATCCACTGGAGATGTAGGAGATAGCTCGTCTATAAATATCAGGATCAGGATATCCCGAAATTTACCCCCTACCGACCTGCTTCTCTTAATTAAACAAGCCTTCACAGGGGGACATCCTTCAGACAGAAATTATGAAGACATTAGAGGCGTTGTCCATCTGAAAGAAGACAGCTACAAGTCGGAACCCGTCCTGATCGGAACCCTATCTTCCGTGGATAGCGATAGCAAATATTTCACTTATACCCTCGCTCAGGAAGGAAACGAAGGAGAATGGTTTGCCATTTCAGGAGAAGAAAAAAATGAACTCTATCTGGTCAAAACCTTAGTCCAGGGTAAAAGGAGATATGATGTAAAAATAACCTCCACCGACACATTTGGACGAGGTAATTTTGCGAGAGTATTTACCATAGAAGTCGCCAAACCCAATGCATCCCCCAAGGATCTATCTATCACACCTAATGGTCCCATTTCTATTCCCCAAAGTTCAGAAAAGGGAACCGAAATAGGAGTTCTTTCTGCAAAGGATCCGGATGGTGATATTATTAAGTATTCCATTCTGAGTGGGAATGAAGAAGAGTTGTTTGAATTATTACAAAATATCGTCCTGCTAAGGCGGGAGGCCTCCGAAGCCGAGCGATCGGAATATATCCTAAGATTCCTGGCTGAAGATGGAAATGGAGGAAATAGCTCCTTGGATGTGAATATTCTTATTCTGTCGGAGACAAAGGATCCTAAGAATTCTGAAGGCCCCATGTCTTTATCCCGCAGAAACCTATCCAGACTGGTTTATCCCAATCCGGTTAAAGATTTCCTCCACCTCAACGAAGAATATGAATCTCTCCAAATCATAGATCTTCTAGGTAAAACTCATGTTAGCGTGAAAAAGGAAAGATCAGTGTATGTAGGTTTTCTGCCCGCCGGCATATATTGGTTGAGGATATTCCCAGGTGGGGGGAAAACGAGCTATCTTTCACGGTTTGCCAAAGACTAAGTTCGCTACTAAGGGGCTAGGTTTCTCTCCTTTATCTTCCTATCTAATCAAAGGGTATTGTATAAGTTAGGGTGTAGTTCAGACGTATTTTTCCTTGTCGGGTGTGGAGTCCGTAACCCGGTGTGTGATATGGATTGTACGCTGTTTCTGAGGGCAAATAAAGACGATGTAAAAACATAAACTGAATCATATATCCTATAAATAAATTCTGGGTCAATCCCATCTCCATTCCTGCCAACACCTCCCACCAAGAAGCCTGAAAAGAAGTTATGTCATGCCTTAACTCCCTTGATCCTAAAAAAGAAAAATCCTGTCTATGGATGAGAGATGACTGAGACAAAGCCCTTCCATACCGAAATCCCAAGAAACTCATGTCCCTTTGAGCCTCCCCACGGGTGAAAAGCCTCAGACGGGGGCCTATCCGAATCCCAATACCTTGTCCATCATAGTGGGTCTGAAAATTCTGGGTATTGGACGATAACTCAACTTGTGAAAAGGTTATTTCGGAATCCCAAACTATCCGTGGGGTATGCAAACCCAAACTCAATGAGTATAAATGCTTATATTCGGGTCTAAGAAAAAGCCAAACGGGTCCTACAAGGTCCAAGGATAGGGACAATTGATAGGGTCTATACAGGTCGGCATAGACAAAACCTGATCCAGTTCCAGATAGGCTATCTGCTGCCTTGTTCAGGGTTGCTTGTCCGTTGAGAAAAGAACCCCATAAGAAGGTCAAACCCAAGATCAGTGAACTATTGAAAAATCTGTACATGAACGGGTACAGTACGGGTCAGGGCATGCTGAACTATCTTCACAGAATCAAAATCATGAGAAAGAACTTTTTCCAATTCCACCCGCCATCGACTCCCACAATCCTTGGAGAGAAAAACATAATCAGACCGATAGGAAAACCTAATCTCTTGGCAGTCATCTTTTTTACAAAAGCGATAGGTAATTTTATTTGCTTCGGGATGAACAGGAAGTCGGAAGGTTCTTAGCAGGTCTATAGATGTGTAGAGGGGTTCTTCATATAGTTCAGGACTTGCCCAAATCTGTGTAAATGAGACGGTTCTAAGAAGAGGTACTTCTCCGGACTGAGACACATAAAACCCTGCCACAAAATGATCCAAATAAGAATCCTGACAATCTACCTCCCGGATACAAGAAGATAAAAACAAACCCCCTAAGACACACAAAAACAGATTTGAAAATGAACGCATTAAAAAAAATATCTCATCATTAGGCAAACCTGCTTCAGTCTAAAAAAATAGTTCCCGAAATACAGAATAAAATATGTCCTCTAGTTTTCATATCTTAGGGTAATTTTGTACGCTCCTCAAATGAATAATTACCATGGGGATTTAGATGCACATGATCGGGAATTTATTGAGAATATAGAAAATTCTGTCCCTCTCCACAGAAAATAATCCAAAACCCACCCAAGTTTATACATGCAAGAGGCAGATACAAATAAAAATCCCCACCTAAGAGGCAAATCAAAGTTAAACTTGAAGACTATATGATTCACAGAATTTTTGAGGGGTGAAAAAAACAACACTCCATTCAGTACACATTTCTCGAGGAGCTAAGATGGTTCCTTTTGGGGATTATGAGATGCCTTTACATTATGGATCCATTCAGGCAGAACATATAGCTGTTCGGGAGAATGCGGGTCTTTTTGATGTATCCCACATGGGACTTCTATATATTGAAGGTAAAGAAGCAGGTGCTTTTGTTCAGCATGTGACAACTAATGATGTTTATAAACTCTCAGCAGGAAAAACACAATACTCCACCATCACAAATGAAGATGGTTGTCTGTTGGATGATATTCTTGTCTATTGTTTCCTCAGCGAAAAACAGTACCTTTTGGTGGTGAATTCCGCGAACACACAAAAGATAGAAGACTGGCTTTGTCGTAAAAAGAAAGAAGAGGGGCTTCGTGCTAAAAAGTATTCTTCCGTGTATATTCAAAATGCATCGGAATACCTTGATATTCTTGCCTTGCAAGGGCCTGATGCCAAAGAAATTCTGTCCTCGGCTTTGGGAATATTTGAAAGTCGTATCCCCTCCCCTTACCATTTTAGCAGAGATGAAAGTCTTATCCCCTCCTCTTACCCTTTTATAGAACTACCCCCCATAGGAAAAAAAATAATGATCTCGGCTACGGGTTATACGGGTGAAAGAGGTTATGAGCTTTATCTACCCACCGAAAACACTCGTCCGGTATGGGATGAACTCGTCGCAGCAGGTGCCCGTCCCGCAGGATTAGGGGCAAGGGATAGCTTACGTTTAGAAATGGGATATTGTCTCTATGGTCAGGACATAGATGAAAGCATAAGTCCTTTGGAAGCGGGTTTGGGTTGGATCGTCAAGGAGGATACAGAATTTATAGGTGCCACAGCCTTGGCTAAGCAGCGAAAAGAGGGTATTAAGAAGAAGTTATTCGGCTTCATCGCAGAAGGAAGGGGTATTCCTCGTTCTGGGGCTGAAATCATATCGGTTCAGGATTCTAGACCCCTAGGAAAAATCACCTCAGGGGGCTACTCGCCAACCCTCAAACAAGGGATCGGTATGGGCTATCTGAACCTAGATCAGAACCAACACGAGATAGGTACCCAGGTTTATATATCTATGCCGCCCAGAAAGATTTTAGCACGGGTTTCTGCTTTTCCCTTTGTGAAGACAAAAAAAGGAAAAGCATGAAAATTTAGAAGAAAAAGGGAATTATGTTCATCACGTTAGGAGAAGTCGCAAAGATCCTAGGGGGTACCCTAGAAAATGGAAAGGCAGATGATAAAATACATCATATTGCACCCATTAATGAAGCCCAAAAAGGGTCTATAGCCTTTCTCCGGGACAAAGCATGGAAGCATTTCGTCTACAGCTCCGAAGCAGCCATCCTGGTCAATCAGGACTGGGAATTTAAAGAAGCACCCCTACGTGCAAAATTAATACGTGTGAAAGATGTGCTTATGGGTATCTCCATCCTCCTAGGGAGACGTAGGGAGGATTTGCATCCTGAAAAATTAGGTGTGGAAGAGCCCTCCTTTATAGGGGAGGATGTGAAGCTTGGAACAGAAATTTATAGGGGTGCTTTCTCCTATATTGGGGATAGAACTCAAATAGGTTCTCATGCCAAGATCTTTCCACATACCTATATCGGGCATGATTGCAAAATAGGAGATCATACCGTGGTGGGACCTGGTACAAAGATACATCCTTATACTGAGATCGGTGAGCATGTGGTGATTTCTTCCAATTGTTGTTTGGGAGAGGATTTTGGTTTCTTTAAGGGTGTGGATGAGGATTTTTATCGTTCTCTCCCCCACATCGGAAAGGTAGTGATTGGAGACTGGGTATATATAGGCGTGGGTTGTGTGATAGACAGAGCCTTGTTGTCTTCCACACAGATAGAAGATCGGGTTAAGATAGGACATGGGTGTGGGATAGGACACGGGAGTCATATAAAAGAAAACGCTGTCCTGGCAGGAGGGTCTGCCCTGGCAGGTTCTACACAAATTGGAAAAAATTGTCGGATTGGTATTCGGGCAAACTTTTCGGAACAAGTACGAATAGCAGATTTCACCTCCATAGGAATTGGCACCAACGTGACTAGAAGTTTGAACGAAGAAGGAGAAGCATGGACAGGTTTATCACCTGTCATGAAATGTACATCCCATGCCCGTTCGGTCGTCAACTTCTCCAAATTACCCGAACTCATTAAACGATTAGATAAGATAGAAAACCAACTTTCCAAGGAACGTGGATCCAACAAATAGGAGTATCCTTGAAGATTATCTGCTAGCCTACACTAGCAGATGTATGAGTCTTCAGGGTAGGAAAGAGGTCTTCATGGGTAGGGCGAAGTTTGGCATCTTTGGAGATGGAAAAGAAATCGTTCAACTGGCTATGGCACGTGCCTTCCGGAGAGGAGATATACGATCTGGCTACTACCGGGATCAAACCTTTATGCTGTCCGTAGGGGGTCTAACAGTAAATTCTTTTTTTGCCCAATTGTATGCCCACGCTTCGGTGGAAGCAGACCCCTCCTCAGCGGGTCGGATGATGAATAGCCATTTTGGAACCCGTTTTTTAGATGAGAAAGGAGAGTGGAAAGATTTAATCAGTTTATATAATTCCAGTTCTGATATCTCCCCCACTGCGGGTCAAATGCCCCGCCTCTTAGGTCTTGCTTATGCTTCCAAGCTATACAGACAGAATCCAAAATTGTGTAAAAAATCAAATAAATATGCTGTTTTTTCTCGTGAGGGTTCAGAGGTGGCTTGGGGTACGATTGGCAATGCTTCTGTTTCTGAGGGTTTGTTTCTGGAAAGCCTGCATGCGGGTGCGGTTTTACAGGTGCCTATGGTGATTTCCATCTGGGACGATGATTATGGTATTTCGGTTCCCCAAGAGTATCATACCCCCAAACCCCTATATCAGGTTTTTTCAGGCTATCAACGTACCGAGAAAACAAAAGGAATAGATATTCTTTCGGTCAAAGGATGGCAATATAAGGAGGTCTGTGAGGTCTATGAGAAGGCATCCCAACAGGCTCGGGAAAAACATATCCCCGTCCTGATCCACGTAACAGAACTCACCCAGCCCCAAGGACATTCTACCTCAGGATCCCACGAACGCTATAAGTCTACCAAACGACTGGATTGGGAAAAAAAACACGATGCACTCAACAAGATGCGAAGCTATATCCTGCAAAGAAAACTTATCAAACCCGAGGAACTCAAAGTAAGAGAAAACAAATCAAATCAAGAGGTACAACAAGCTCGTGAAAAGGCTTGGAAATCTTTTCTATCCTCTTCTAATGCGGTCAAAAAACGTGTTATACAGGTTCTTAAACCGCTGAGTACAGACTCAGAAGAGGTTTCTAGGATTATGGAGAACCTGAATAAAAATACCTCTTCCTGGAAATTAGAATCCGTTCGTGCCTTGCGAAAAGCCCACATGGTGCTTGGAAAGCATACGAATATTAAAGGAAGAGATAAGCTAAAACAACTCCTTGCTGAGCTAAACGAAGAACACGAAAGACAATATCATTCCCATTTGATGTCTGAATCCAAAGAGAGTGCCCTTTTAATTCAAGAGGTTAAACCCTCTTATGCTACTGAAAAAAAAGAGGTAGATGGTCGGGAGGTCTTGCGGGCCTGCTTTGACAAACTGCTTTCCCAGGATCCCCGATTTTTTGTCATCGGAGAAGATGTAGGTAAGATTGGAGATGTTAACCAAGGATTGGCGGGATTACAGGCTGAATATGGTTTGGATCGGGTTACGGATACGGGTATCCGAGAGGCCACCATTGTAGGACAAGGGATTGGTGCGGCGCTGCGTGGTCTTCGTCCTATGGTAGAAATTCAATATCTAGACTATTTACTATATGCCCTGCAAACCCTCTCTGATGATTTGGCTACCCTTCATTATAGAACTGCCGGCGGACAAAAAGCACCCCTAATTATTCGTACCCGAGGGCATAGATTAGAAGGTATGTGGCATTCAGGCTCCCCGATGGGGACCCTTCTTCATAGTCTTCGGGGTATACATATTTTACTGCCCCGAAATATGACACAAGCAGCTGGCTTTTATAACAGCCTTTTATGTGCTGATGAACCCGCCTTAGTGATTGAATGCCTGAATGGATATCGGTTAAAAGAGGGTCTTCCTGAGAACATAGGGGATATACGGACTCCCATAGGTGTGCCTGAAACTATTCGGGAGGGGGAGGATATAACCTGTGTCACGTATGGTTCTATGTGTAGGATTGTTCTGGAAGCCGCTCATGAATTGGGGTCTTATGGTATTTCTATGGAGGTCTTGGACGCCCGATGTCTCTTACCCTTTGATATAAATCATGTGATCGCTAAATCATTGAAGAAAACTTCTCGCCTTTTGGTGGTGGATGAGGATGTTCCAGGGGGTGCCAGTGCGTATATGTTGCAACAAATTTTGGAAAAACAAGATGCCTATCATCTTTTGGATTCCAAACCCATGAGTCTCACGGCTTCTGCCCATCGTCCAGCTTATGGTTCGGATGGGGATTATTTTTCCAAACCTCAGGTGGAAGATGTAGTGGAACGCGGTTATTCTCTACTACACGAAGCTGATCCCATCCGTTATCCTTAATCAGGAAACATGTGCCCAGATGTGGAGGCTCTGTTTCTCTCTTTCAGAACCCGTGCCTTATCTGGTTCTGAGGACAGAGATAAATTAGTACTTGAAATTTTCCGCTATCAGGCTCGGCATAATCCGATTTATGCAGCCTATATTAAACATTTAAATCGTTCTCCTGAAGAAATTTATAATCTTCAAGATATTCCATTCTTACCCATAGAGATGTTTCGTCATTTTCTGATTCAAACCCATTCATATTCTCCCGAAATCGTCTTCCAAAGCAGTGGAACTACCCAAATCCAACGAAGCCAACACGCCATAGACAAGCTTTCATTTTATGAATCCCTTTGCCAACGATCCTTTGAAGACCACTATGGTCCCCTTTCAAAATATACCCTATATACCCTTCTTCCTACATATCGGGAAAATCCCAAATCATCTTTACTATACATGATAAAGCATTTTCTTTCTCAAGCTCATACGGGTAAAAATATGTGGGATAATTATCAGGGTGCTTTTACACTTTTGAAAGAATCAGTCCCCCAAACCATGGTCTGGGGACTTCCTCAGAGTTTGTTTAATTTTTCTGAAGAATGGTTAAAACAGGCAAATCCAAAATCTATCCCCCGCTCCGATACGGTCTTTATAGAAACAGGTGGGATGAAACAAGGAAACCCGACGCTATCCAAAGAGGAAATATACCATCGTCTCCATACTACCTGGCAAATAAAGGGGGTACAATCAGAATACGGTATGACGGAGTGTCTTTCCCAAGCCTATGGGATCGAGGGAATTTTTTCCCCCCCACCCTGGATGTACGTACAAATTCGGGATCTATCGGACCCCTTCTCATATCTTCCACCTGGTGAACAAGGGGGTATAAATATAATAGACATGATGAATATACATAGCTGTTGTTTTCTGGAGACCCAAGATAGAGGTCGTCTGACCCCCCCCTTTGAAAAGGGAGACTTTGAAGTCTTAGGGCGAGTACAAGATGCCCCTGCACGAGGTTGTCACATGCTCATGAATTGATTATTCTATTTGTAAAAAAATATATCCATCCCCATAGCCTACTAAGTCTGTCAAAGTTTATTCAAGTCTAGGGTTATCGTGTTTTTGTCCACACAAGGAATTGCATTAGGTCATTTTGCCTACGGAGACAACGCAAGCATCGTACGTATTTTAACTTGTTCCATTGGCATAGAATCCTATTGGATTAGGGGTCTTAGTAGGTCTAATAAAAAAAACTGGTCTATTTTTTTTCGTCCGCTTAGCTTGTTGGATTTGGAAATCAATTATCGGGAATATGCTAATTTTCAAAGAATACGAGAGGTTAAGTTTAGTCAGCTACCCCATAGACTCTTTGAACCCCAAAATCTGGCCTATGTCTGGTTCCTGACCGATTTTCTAGAACATCTACTAGGAAAAGGAGGAAAAGGAAAGGATGAACATCTTTTTGAATTCATATTTGAATTTCTGAGCCTTATCAATCGGGCAAGTACGGGTCTGGGATTTCTTTGTCTTCGTTTTCTACTCCTTTTGACCGAAAAGATGGGAATTGGTTGGATCCATGGTGAAGCTTCAGAATGGAAAGATCTTCCATTTTTTTCACCCCAACTCTTGAATTTTCTACGTGCTTGTCAAGAAAATTCGTCTAATAATTCCTCCGATACGCATCTTCTCAAAGAGGGAATCCGTTTTATGATAGCCTATTATCAAAAATTTTTATACCCTTTTAAGTTAAAATCTTTGGATATTCTTTCCGAATTAGGTAAATAGCAATTGGTGTTCCCAAGTTTGTTGTACCCTATTATCAAAATACCCAAATGATGAATTTATCCAGATTGTATTTTTCGCTGTGTTTAATAATCTGTGTCTTTCTACTTTCTTGTGGGGGAAAGAAAGAACAGGAAAAAGCTGAATCTTCTACAGAACAGGTCAATGAAGAGGCTGCATACGGACGATTTAAAGACGAATTAGATATCAATCCTGATGTTGTTCCCCGTGTTTTCTTCAGAAATCTTCAAGATGGTGATATTGTAGAAAGTCCCTTGTATGTAGAAATGGCTGTTCAGGGTTGGGTGGTTCGTCCTGCGGGGAAGGTGAAGAAGTACACAGGTCATCATCACATCCTCATCAATAGACCCTTTATTCCAAAAGGAGAAATTGTTCCCAAGGATGAAAACAATCTCCATTTTGGAAAGGGAGAAATAAATACCGTTCTTAATCTCGCCCCCGGTAAATATACACTTTGCCTTCAGTTCGCCGATGGGGCCCATGTTTCTTATGGTAAAGAACTCTCCTCCACAATAAATATCATTGTAGAGGAACCCACCAGGATAGAAGAATCCACCGGAAATGAGAACACAGATGTGTCTCTCTGATAAATTCTTCCTTCTGCCTATCCAATTCATAGACCCACAAGATACACCATGTTCAGGGGTGTGTTCCTAATCGCTGCCCTGCACCTCAGTACCGTCTGGGGACAATTTGGAGATGCCGCAGAACCTGTTGAGGTACATCGTTTTTACCCTTTGTCAGGAACCGTAGGACAAGAAATAACGGTAGAGGGTCGGGGCTTCTCCCCCCACGGAACCTTTATATCTTTTGGAAAATCAGTATCCATTATGGTCAATGACCTTCAAGCAGGTGGAAATGTTTTAAGAGTAAGGGTTCCTTCCCATGCCCGTTCGGGAAGATTAGAGGTCCGGGTGGGTCTTAAATTGGTTCATTCTGCGCAACGATTCCGATTACATAGATTTTCTCTTTCCCATTTCTTTCCAGATAGTCTAAAATCCGGGGAGCTTTTACAAATTCGTGGATCAGGATTTTCACTGCTTCCCCGAGGAAATAGAATTCTTTTTGAAAATTATTTAGGTAATAGTTATCCCGAGGAGGTAGATAATTTGGGTTCCCTTATCAAAGTTAGAATACCCGAAGGGGCCCGAACAGGATATTTTTCTATATCCTCAAGAGGCCTAACGCTCACCTCACAACGTAAAGTTGTGATCATTCAACCCCCGTCCAAACGTGACTGAAAAAAAATATCCCCAAAATAATCCGACTCCCCTTAGCGGAGAATGGTAATTTTTCCGACATAAGTTTCTCTACCCAACATATCTGAGGATAACAGAATATAGACCCCGGAAGGAAGATCTTGAGATCTAAAACTGGCAGTTCCACCATTAGATTCTACCTCCTTCACAAGTTGGCCCCCAGGTCTAATGAGTTTGACAATACTCGAAGCTGACAAACCACTCATAGACACACGTCCCATATATTGAAAGGGTACAGGATTCGGAAAAATACGAAGCTGATGAGGAGATTCTTGGGGTCTAGAAGAAAAAGTTCTATACGATACGATACCCTGGGATAGACTGATAAAAAGTTCGCCCGTATCTGCTTGCCATTCCATGTCGTAAATATTAGGGGGTAATTTAATTCCTTTGGGATAGGTTAAGACCTCAAGTTTCTCCTGCTGCGTATTCAAATAGGCTATTCCTTGGGTGTTGGCAATCCACTTATTATTGCCCCCATCTATTTCTATGGCATATACAGGTTGTGCTTGAAAGAGAAAAGCATTTCCTAGGGAGGGTTTATAGGCCCGTGCCATGCCATCTGATAGCAGTGTAAAAGTATTCTGTATGACAAAAAGACCCCCATGGCTCGCAATCCACATAGCTTGTTCGGAATCCAAATCCATATCATAAATAGGGCTCTGCAAGAAGTCTTCTACCCGTTCTATCACGAGAAAATTTCTGTTTTGCAGATGAAATATGAGCAGTACATCTTTTTCATCCTCTGCACGTCTTAGGATGGTCCAAATATCTCCCCAAGCTGTGGTTTTCATTTGCTTAATCCTCCCACGTACTGAGGAAAGCAAAAATGAAGGCATAGGATCCAAAGGTTTTTCAACATCTTCTTCATTGGCCAAAAGATAGTTCCCTTCTCCATTCGGGACCCAAGGTTTCAAGGTCTGGGGGATCTCATCCGTAATGGGGAGGGTATGCCACGTATTTTCCTCAAAAAAAGAAAGACTCTTGGATGGCGGATCAGTTATGGGTATAGCCCAAAGTTTCTCCTGAACATAATTAAGTCTGTAATGAGAAGCCGGAACAGGATGATTGAAAACCACGTACTCAACCCTATTATCCTCCGCTACATACCCTATTCCTTTGAGCGAATCTGCTATCCACAATTTTCCTTCAAAGGGTAGTATATCTACCACATGTCCAAGGTTTGCTGAGCTATTCCAGGTAAATTCTTTTTTCTCTTCTCCTAATTTCTGGAGAAAATAGTTTTCCTGATTTCCAAAGTACCAGGTAGACCCTTCTCTTCTATGAAAATCCAACCTGAAGGGGAACTCTTCTTTCTCTTGCCATTCTCCATCCTGATAGAAAAAGATTTTTGTGTTCCCGGCAAGCGATTCTAAAAACACATGTACCCTACCCCCCTGGACCGCAAGATAACAGATATCTAGGTTCTCAAAAGAATATCGTTTCCAAAAACGATAATCTTCTAAAGGTTCATCTTCCGCCCCCACAAGAACCTCTTCATCTGTTAGCAAAAACAGCTTAGCATCCCGTATCAAAACCTGATGAATGAGGGTCTGAGTACCTTTGTGACCTAATTCAAAATAATTTTGTTCGGGTTCAAGCTTCTCCCTCTGTATCCGAAAGAGTCCATAATCTCCTGCCACATAGATATATTCTTTCGTGAAAAAAAAATCCCGAATAGCTTTAGGGATAGCCAAAGGGGATGTTCTTAGGTAGTTCAACGTGGTCCACTTATCTTTCCTAAGAAAATCTATACCCCCATCCTGATAGCCTACAGCCAAGACTTGTTCTTCTCCTTGATCTGATCCCAATGCAGTTATGTGTATGCCACTTAGGTCACGGGTTTGGGCATGGCGCTGCCACAGTCTTTTTTCCAGGTCATAGGAAACTAAGCTGTGTCGTGCGTGGCTGAAGATGACCCGACCATACTGTGCTAGTTGAAAAGACTGTTGATAATGAAAGTGGGACCGCCAACTTCCTAAGGGGATCTCAGTTCCCGAGAATCGCTGACCGTGCAGGGAAAAAACAATCCCTAGGGTTCCCAGTCCAAACCCATACCTAAAAGATAGCCTCCAGAGCCATCTATAATTCATAATGCAGATAGGCAGAAAAAGATGGAGTAGCCAGAATATTACGTGATACGGCTGCCAAATCCACCCCCACTCCGAGAGCCAATTTTTCTCCCACCCGATAACCTATCTCAGGACCAAAAGCAAGGTATTCGCTATTATTCAGGTAAATTGAGTACCTCTGAACAGGATTGACCCTAGAACCATTTCGCAGCGAAAAATTAGCCGAAGCAAAAATCTTGATCATCCACCTATTTAGTGAATAACCTGCCTGTACATATCCACCTATCTCCTCTGAATAAGATTGTGTTCTATGATTATAATAGGTTCCAAGGCTCACATAAGCTGGAATAGGGTACAAAGAAAGGCCTCCATCTACCTGAATTTGCTGATTAAACTCCTGATCACCTGTTTGCACGTAGGAAAGATTGGCATCAGGATTGGTACCTGTTGGTATTCCCAGATATAGGGAGGTACTCAGCACGTATTTCTTATCCTGAAAAAATCCATATTTCAACCCCAGCTGGATATCACCCAATCCAAAGATCTGCGTACGCAGATTTTCGGGGTTCTGATTCACAGGTTGATATTGATTCCATACGAGGGGAATATTTCCAATGAGATTGAATCTATCGCTCAACCCATATTCTCCATAGAAGGAATGAATATAAAAACTGGTATTCCCAAGACCCGACACCACTAAGCCATCATCTCCAAAAAAACTATTCCCACTCAAAAATCGACTCTCGGTCTTAAAAAATCCCCTTCCCTTTTTTAGGGTCCAACCTCCCCCCGCGTGTAAAAGAGAAAAACACAAACATAAACCCAAAACAGAAAAAATAAATCTTCGCATAACTACCTAAATAAAATTAAAAAAAAACTAAAAGAACATAAAACCGTAGCGAGGACGGGAGTCGAACCCGTGACCTCAGGGTTATGAATCCTGCGCTCTTACCAACTGAGCTACCTCGCCCCAACACCACTGATCAGACAAATTAACAAATTACCCATCAACTTAGTTATCAAAGTTGTCAAAGAATTGTATATTTGGTATGTTGGGTTCTGTTCCGTACCGGACCCTTTTAGAAAAATTGTCTCCCCGGGGTATTTATCTACTATGTCGATCCTAGATCTAATTACGCTCCTCATCCTGCTGGCAACCATTTTCAGCATGATAAACCTAATTTTTTTAAAACTCCCTTCTACCATAGGGTTAATGATCATAGGGCTTGTACTTTCCTTGGTTGTTATGGGGCTGGGACACATCTTTCCTGACATATCTAAGATAGCCCATGAGGTGGTGGGGGGATTTGATTTCAAGGAGGTATTGATGAATGTCATGTTGAGTTTTCTCCTTTTCGCGGGTGCCATTTCTATGGACATCAAAAAATTGCTGGAAGAAAAGTGGCCCATTCTCATCCTAGCCACCTTCGGAGTCCTTTTCACCACCTTTATTATTGGTACAATATTCTATTATACCCTCCAATATATTCACTATGATGTAGATTATTTATATTGTCTTCTCTTTGGAGCCCTCATTTCTCCAACCGATCCCATTGCGGTACTTGCTTTGGTAAAAAAAGCAGGATTATCTAAAAACCTTGAAACCAAAATAGCCGGCGAATCACTTTTCAATGATGGTATTGGGGTTGTAGTTTTTCTGGGTATTGCTGGAGTAATAGAGTCTGGTGCGGGTGCAGAACCTTCCTTTCATTTTGGAGAACTTGGGTGGTTGTTACTAACAGAGGTAGGGGGTGGGGTTGTACTGGGATTGGTATTGGGTTTTGTAGGGAGGCGCATCCTGGCCTTCATTGATAACGAGCATGCAGAAATTGAGGTCCTGGTGACCCTCACCCTGGTCTTGGGTGGTAACAGAATTGCAGAAATCCTACACCACGTATCAGGACCCCTAGCCATTGTTACCATGGGACTCATCCTATCTAAAGAGGGTCAGCAGCAAAAAACAGAAGCCGTGACAGGAGAATATGTCTATAAATTCTGGCACCTACTAGATGAAGCATTAAATGCCATCTTATTCATCCTGATCGGATTTGAAATCATTGTGATTAGTGAAAAGTACTCCATAGACCTCTTTGCCATCACACTGATTACCATCCCTATCGTCCTCTTAGCCCGCTTCCTGGGCGTCGCTCTACCCGTCTCTATCCTACAATTCTTCCGAAGCTTTGAAAAAAATACCATTGCCATACTAACATGGGGTGGCTTGCGGGGAGGACTCTCTGTCGCCATGGCACTCAGCCTACCTGAAGGGGTTCCCGAAGAGGTACGGAACATGATCCTCGTAACCACTTATTCCATTGTCGTGTTCTCTATCTGTATCCAGGGACTCACCATCAACAAACTTATACGATAAGTGCAGATCACAGCCTTGTGATCTGCACTTATTCAAGGTCAGGGCTGGTCTTTATTCAGGAAGAACTGGAATCTGAAGGGGTTTTCTTTTCAGAATCTGTACCGCTTCCATCACGAGGGACATCCTCTTTTTTCGCAGAAGGGGTTATTGATGGGGTTTTAATTTCGCTAACAGCGGCTTCTTGTTGTTCTCTTTTTTTCCTACCTGTCCCTCTTCTACTTCTTCGTGAATCTTTAGACCCCTTTCCTGTTCTACTTCTTTTCTGATAGGTATCATTATAGTCTACTAGTTCAATGAGGCAGACTTGGGCTTTATCTCCTTGTCTTTCTCCAAGGCGTAGGATACGGGTATATCCTCCGGGTCTTTCGGTTATTTTCTTAGATATATTATCAAAGAGTTCGGCAACCGAGTACTTATTAGAGAGGTGGGAAAAAACGATGCGTCTTCCATGTGTTGTATCCTCCTTGGCACGTGTCAATAGCGGTTCCACATATTTACGCAAGGCTTTTGCTTTGGCAAGGGTAGTTTTGATTCGCTTGCTCAAGATGAGTGAAGAGGCCATGTTAGACAGCATAGCTCGTCTATGACTGGCAGTTCTTCCCAATGAGTTCGTCTTTCTACCGTGTCTCATATTGAACTGCGATCATCCTCCTGGAGCCTATATTTAGACACATCCATACCAAAAGAGAGTTCTTTTTCAGAAACCAATTCCTTTAACTCGGTCAACGATTTCTTCCCAAAATTTCTAAACTTCATAAGATCCTCAATCCGAAGCCTCACCATATCACCCAATGTCTTCACCTCAGCAGCCTTAAGACAATTATATGCTCGGGCTGAGAGATCAAGATGTTCTAGGGTTGTATTTAGAAGCTTTCGCATTCGGAGAACACTTTCATCTACAAACTCAGCTTCCTGATCCACATCTGCTCTCCATTCTGATCCTTTTTCAGAGAAGAGTCTCAAATGTTGGACGAGAATTCCTGAGGCCCGATGCAAGGCCTCCCTGGGATGAATAGAACCATCCGTACTTAGCTCCACGGTCAACTTTTCGTAGTCCGTGCGACGCTCTACACGTGTATCTTCTACCAAATATTTGACATTTCTAATAGGTGTAAAAATAGCATCTACGGGTATTAATCCCACCTCATGTTGTCTCTCTTGAAAGGATTTATGTTCTTCGGCAGGCACATAACCTCTTCCCCTTTGAACGGTCAACTCTAGTTGGAGATCCACAAATTTTTCCATGTGACAGATAAGTAAATCAGGATTTAGGATCTCATAGGCATTTGTAAATCTATAAATATCTCCTGCACGAAAAACATCTTGTCCCTGGATCCGCACGTTAATTTTCTCCGAATCAATCCCCTGTCCTGTACGTTTAAAACGTACCTCTTTCAGATTAAGAATTATTTCTGTCACATCTTCCACAATTCCTTTTATGGTAGAAAATTCGTGTAAGACACCGAGTGAATCCTGAAATTTGACAGAAACAATGGCTGAGCCTTCTAGTGAGGACAACAAAACTCGTCTCAGTGCATTTCCGATGGTCACACCATATCCTTTTTCTAGAGGTTTAAAAACAAAAACACCGTGGGTATCCCCGTCCTGTTCCATCAAAACAGCATCTGGCATTTGAAAAGATAATGAAGACATAGCTTTATATATAGGGTCTATATTTGGATAGAATTCAAAGATATTTTATTTAGAAATTGATTATTTGGAATAGAGTTCAACAATTAATTGTTCCTTGATATTTTCTGCAATTTGTTCCCGGGTGGGCTTTGCAGCCATTCGGCCTGTGAAGGAGGACTCGTTCCATTCCAACCAATTGGGTCTTCCCTCAGCGTTTTCATTCAGACTTTCATGAATGACCTGCCATTCCCGAGACGCCGGCCGAATACCTATGACATCTCCTTCTTTTAGGGTAAAAGAAGGAATATTAACCCCTTTCCCATTGACCAGGATGTGTCTATGAGAAACCATTTGACGAGCTGAACGACGAGTAGGGGCTATTCCCAGACGAAATACCACATTATCCAATCGGCTTTCCAAGAGGATCAACAAGTTTTCTCCCGTAACTCCAGACATCCGTGAAGCTTCTTTGAAGAGATTTGAGAATTGGCGTTCTAGCAATCCGTAGGTATATTTAGCTTTTTGTTTCTCACCCAGTTGTATGGCATATTCAGAGGATCGTCTTCTTCGGCTTCTTCCGTGTTCTCCTGGGGGGTAGTTCTTTTTCTGCAAAGCCCTGCTGGGCCCAAAAACGGGTTCGCGAAACCGCCTAGATATCTTGACCCTAGGTCCCCTATAACGTGCCATATATCTTCCTCATCTCAAAAATATCTCTACACATAATCCATGCCATATTGTTTTAATTTTCCTTGAATCCATAGCATTTAACACCCACACATATTAAACTATACCCGCCTCCGTTTCGCAGGACGACACCCATTATGGGGAACAGGTGTAATATCTTGAATAGACAATACCTCCAAACCAGCTCCCACAAGGGATCTAATCGCAGATTCTCTCCCAGACCCTGGTCCTTTTACATAAACATCCACCCGTCTCACACCCCTCTCATAAGCCAATTTAGCACATCGCTCAGCTGCAACCTGTCCTGCATAAGGGGTACTTTTCTTAGAACCCTTAAATCCCATCTTCCCTGATGAAGACCAAGACACAACATCACCTCGTGAATTGGTAATCGTGACCAGAATATTATTAAAGGATGCCTTCACATATGCCCTACCCAATGGGCTAACCGAAACCTTCAACACCTTTTTTCCTCTTGAAGACTTAGTTTGTTGAGTTGTCATAACAGATCAAATAGGGTTGTTGGGATTTTTGTATTTCAAAGAAGGGTTCATTTTATTTGGTTGCTTTCTTTTTATTCGGCACGGTTTTACGCCTACCCTTCCGTGTTCGGCAGTTATTTTTTGTCTTTTGACCCCTTACGGTCAGGCCTCTTCTGTGTCGGAGTCCGCGGTAGCATCCTATATCCAAAAGTCGTTTGATGCTGAGTTGAACCTCTCCCCGAAGGCTACCTTCTATCTTATAAGAATCACCTGCTAGACAAGATCTCACCGCGTTTATTTCCTTCTCAGACCAATCTTTTACCCTCTTATTAGGATCCACTCGGGCTTCTTTAAGTATTTTCTTGGCCACGCTACGACCTACTCCATAGATTCGGAGAAGTGCAACCTCTCCTCGCTTGTGATCTAGAATCTCTACACCTGAAACACGTGCCATATCTTATCCTTGTCTTTGTTTGAACCTAGGATTTTTCTTATTGATCACGTAGACCCGACCCTTTCGCCGAACCACTTTGCAATCCTGGGTTCGCTTTTTCACGGATGCTCTAACCTTCATATTCTCCTGGTCTATATCTATATACTATTCTTCCTTTGGTCAAATCGTAGGGGGAAATTTCCAATTTTACCTTATCACCAGGCAATATTTTAACATAATACATCCGCATTTTTCCCGATAAATGAGCCAACACAGTATGTTCATTCTTCAACTTCACCCTGAATCTAGCACTTGAAAGCGCCTCCAATATCTCTCCGTCCTGTTCTATGGATCCTTTTTTTCCCATTGCAAAAAACTTAGGTGGGTAAGGGTTGTCGTCCTGCCACCCGTCCTGATTCCATCAATCCATCATATCTCCTCACCAGCAAATGACTTTCAATTTGCTGTAAGGTATCCAAAACCACACCCACCATGATTAACAAAGAGGTTCCCCCATAAAATTGGGCAAACTCTTGTGAAACACCCAACATAATGGCAAAAGCAGGAAGAACAGCTACACAAGCTAAAAATAGGGCCCCTGGGAACATAATGCGGGTTAAAATATTATCCATATAATTCGCCGTTTCCGTACCCGGACGAACACCCGGAATAAAACTACCATTTCTTTTCATATCCTCTGCCATCTGCTGTGGATTGACGGTCACGGCGGTATAGAAAAAGGTAAATATCACGATCAGGAGTCCATATGCCAGATTATATTGCCAGGAAGTAATATCCGAGAAAGTGGTTCCCACATATTGTGCCAGATCGCTCTCCTCTGCCCACACACCACTTATCATGGCAGGTAAAAACATCAAAGACTGTGCAAAGATAATGGGCATGACACCCGCTGAGTTCACACGAAGAGGAAGATATTGTCGTTGTCCCCCATAGGTCCGAGAACCCATCACCTGCTTAACATACTGAACAGGCACCCGACGAACACCCTGGGTAAGCATGACCACAAACATCACCACAAAAAATAAAAGCACCATTTCTATCAAAAAGAATAAAGCCTGTCCCATACCCCGAGACAAAAATTCAGCCGTCAAACCTCCTGGGAACCGAGAAATAATCCCTATCATAATCAGCATGGAAATTCCATTTCCAATACCCTTCTCCGTAATCCGTTCCCCCAACCACATACAAAATACGGTCCCTGAGCTAAGAATGATTGCGGTAGAAAAGGTGAACAGGGTCGTATTCTCCACCATGATGGCTTCAGAAGGAATGGTAGAGGTGGTATAGGCGACCGCCTGTACAAAAGCCACTGCCACGGCTAAAAGTCGTGTATACTGGGTAATCCGAGCCCTCCCACTTTCACCTTCCCGTTGAATACGTTGAAAATAGGGTACCGCAACCGTGAGGAGTTGAAAGACAATGGAAGCCGAAATATAGGGCATGATACCCAATGCCAAAATAGAAGCATTGCTAAAAGCACCCCCAAGGAGGGTATCCAAAAGACCGAAAATACCCTCTGCCTTCTCCGACAAACGATTGGGATCCACCCCAGGTAACACAATATAGGAGCCCAGTCTGAATATCATAATGAAAAAAAGCGTATTGAGAATACGTTCCCTGAGCTCCTCCACAGAAAAAATATTACGTAGAGTGATGAACAGCCTTTTCATGAGATCTCTTCTACCTTGGAAGACGATTTTTCCAATTTTTCCCTAGCTGAGGAAGAAAAAGCGTGGGCTGCGAGGGTAATTTTTGTCTTGATTTCTCCTCTCCCCAGAATTTTAATCTTATCTTTTTTATGTGCCAGACCATTCTCTACAAAGATCTTAGGATCCACGTGGGTCAATCCTTTTCGCTCCACCAAAGATTGGATCACGTCCAAATCAATACCCCTTTCGCGGACGCGGGAAGATATGGTGAATCCGAAGCGGGGAATACGTCGTTGGAGGGGTTGTTGTCCTCCTTCAAAGCCAAATCTGCGTTTATAGCCTGATCGGGATTGTGCTCCTTTATGTCCTCGGGTAGAGGTTCCTCCTCGTCCGGAACCCTGACCTCTAGCCAGACGTTTGGACTTTTTAACCGAACCGGGTGCAAATCTCAAATTATGCAGCTCCATACTTTCAACTGATCTTCTGAACCTCTACTAGATGATGAACTTTCCGAATCATACCTTCTATGGGTGCCGAGGCCTCCTTCTCCACACAGCTTCCTATTCTTTTCAAACCCAATGCCTGAAGGGTATCCTTCTGCCTCTTGGGACGATTTATTGCACTCCTAAGTTGTTTGATTCTGATTTTCTTTGTCTTAACCATTCTATCCTAATACTTTTTCCAAGGGGACCCTTCGTTGTTTAGCTATGGTTCGGGCATCTCGCATGTCTGCCAAGGCATAGAAGGTGGCTTTGACCACATTATGCGGGTTTGAGGAACCCTTGGATTTTGCCAAACAATCCTGAACCCCTGCACTTTCCAAAACAGCCCGCATACCCCCACCAGCTATCAAACCCGTACCCGGTGACGCAGGTCTAACATATACACGTCCCCCCCCAAACTTACCATATAACTCATGGGGGATGGTACCTCCTATCAAGGGTACCCGAATCAGGTTCTTCTTTGCATTCTCAATTCCCTTGGTGATCGCATCCGTAGCCTCATTGGCTTTCCCAAGACCATAGCCTACGACCCCACTCTTATCCCCTATCACCACAACCGCAGAAAAACTAAACCTGCGACCCCCCTTCACAACCTTCACTACCCGAGATACCTTCACCACTTTCTCCTTCAACTCTATCTCGGAAGACCTAAGTCGCTCTATACCTGACTCATCCATATTTTATCAATTTATCAAAATACAAGACCCGCCTTTCGGGCACCTTCTGCTATGGCTTTCACCTTTCCATGATAGGGATAACCACCCCGGTCAAACACAATCTTCTGAATCCCCTTCTCCAAAACCCTTTCTCCAAGCTTCAAACCTATTTTCTCACAAATAGAAACATTGGTCCCGAGCTTATTTATTTCACGAGAAGAAGCGTGTACCAATGTTTGACCCTGAACATCATCCACCACCTGAACATATACCGATCTATTGCTCTTAAAAACACAAACCCGTGGTCTATCAGGGGTTCCCCACAGTTTTTTCCTGATCCGACGACGGCTAGCCCAACGGCTTATATACTTCTTTTTCGTATTGGCTCCCACGCTATCCTTTATTTACTTTGTTTTATTTTTTTGCTGTTTTTCCTGCTTTTCTTCGGACTTGTTCGTTTAGGTATCTAATTCCTTTTCCTTTATAGGGTTCTACTTTGCGGAGTGATCTCAGTTTGGCGGCTACTTTTCCCACTAATTCCTTATCTATGCTTTCCAATTTAATACGCGGATTATTATTACCCCCTCTTCCCTTGGGGGTCTCAGCAGATACCTTCACCTCTTCGGGCATAACAAAATAGATCGGATGAGAATAACCCAGGTGGAGTTCCAAAATATTTTTCTGCACACTCGCCTTATATCCAACCCCAACCACTTCCAACTCCCGAACATATCCCTCAGAAACTCCTACAACCATTCCGTGTATTAAGGATCTATATAATCCGTGCAAGGCTTTATGATGTTTTTGATCGGTGGGACGGGATACCACAATATGGGTTGAACCCGAGAGATCCTTTTTTTCTACCTTGATATTAGGATCTATTTCTCTGGAAAGCCCACCCTTCGTACCCTTCACATGGAGTACCCGACCCTCTATGCGAATCTCTACACCCGAAGGAACCAATACAGGATTCCCACCTACCCTAGACATATAAAAACTCTATTTTCACCCATCCTAAACCTAATATACATAGCACAAAACCTCTCCACCCAAACCCCGTTTGAGCGCCTCTTTATTAGACATAACACCCTTGGAAGTAGATAAAATAGCAATGCCTAGCCCATTCAAAACCCTGGGCATATCCCGCAAACCCACATATTTCCGAAGACCTGGACGACTCACCCGAGAAAGAGAAACGATAGCAGCCTTCTTCGTAACAGGGTCTCGTCGGAGGGCTATTTTCAAAATACCCTGTTTATTATCAGGAATGAATTTATAATTGGACACGAATCCCCGATCTTTCAGCACCTCCGTCATACGTTCCTTCAATCGGGAAGACGGCATTTCAAGTACCCGATGACCTGCCCTCACCGCATTTCTAATACGGGTTAAATAGTCTGCTATGGGATCAGAATACACCTAGGTCTCTTTTTTCAATCATATAAAAAACATTTACGAGTTTTGCAAAGGTAGGAAAAAAACACATATAGTTATCCTACCAACTCGTCTTTTTTACGCCAGGAATTTTACCATCCGAAGCCATATCTCTAAAAATAATCCGACAGACACCAAATCTGCGAATATACCCACGGGAACGACCCGTCAACCCACACCTATTTACATATCTGACAGGTGAAGCATTTCGGGGAAGTCTGTCCAGGGCCTCATAATCGCCTTTCTGCTTCAAAATTTTGCGGCGTTCCGCATACTTCTCTATCATTTCCTTACGTTTCCTATTCCGGACGACAACAGATAATTTTGCCATAAAATCAATAATTCAGCATGAGTAGTCTAATAAAACATGTTTCAGTTTTCCCGAAAAGGGAAGCCAAAAGCCTTGAGTAATGCCAACCCTTCTTCATCATTTCGTGCCGTGGTCACAAAACTAACATCTATCCCAGATACCTTATCTACCTTATCTATGCTGATCTCAGGAAATATAATTTGTTCTTTCAAACCTAGGGTGCAATTACCCCGACCATCAAAACACCTAGGATCTATTCCCTGAAAATCCCTGACACGGGGAAGTGCAACCGCTATGAGCCGATCTAGAAATTCATACATCCTATCCCTGCGAAGGGTTACCTTAACTCCGATCGGGACGCCTTCTCGGAGTTTAAAATTAGAAACCGATCTTCTAGCCTTAGTCTCTACGGCTCGTTGTCCAACTATTAATGAGATCTCCCCTATCGCCTTCTCTACAGCCTTCTTATCTGAGACAGCCTCCCCTACACCTCTGTTCAAGCAAATTTTTACCAAACGAGGAACCTCCATAACTGATCTATATCCTCTTTCTTTTTTCAAAGAAGACAGAATCTCTACCTTATATTTCTCCTTAAGTCTGGGTGTATACATCGGGTATGGGTTTACCTGAGCGCTTTGCATATCTTTGTCTTTTCTTCTTTTCTTCATCCCACCTGCGTCCGACTCGGGTTGTCTTAGCGGTTTCTTTATCTATTAAGGCAAGATTACTGATATGAATTCCTGCTTCTTTCTTATCTATTCGTCCATTCGGATCCTGTTTGGAGGACTTGATATATTTGGTTTGCTGTTGAACGCCTTCCAGAACAGCTTGATAGCGGGAGGGGATCACCCGTAAAACCTTAGCTTCTTTTCCTTTACTGTTTCCCGAGATCACTCGTACTATGTCTCCTCGTTGTATATGTATCTTTCGGGGTGTTTTCATTTCAGTTTCATATCAAAGGACCTCGGGTGCTAAGGAAATGATTTTCATAAATCGTTTTTCTCTGAGTTCCCGGGCTACAGGACCAAAAATACGGGTTCCACGGGGTTCATCATTTGCGTTGAGAAGAACTACCGCATTGTCTCCAAAACGTATATACATACCGTCCTTCCGCCGGATCTCTTTGCGAGACCGAACCACCACAGCTCGAGAAATGGTTCCTTTTTTCATACCACTAGAGGAAAAAGCAGACTTAACCGTAACCACCACCTTGTCTCCCACACGTGCATATCTTCGGCGGGTACCCCCCAGTACGCGAATGCACAAAACCTCCTTGGCACCACTATTATCCGCAACCTTTACCCTAGATTCTTGTTGTATCATCAGAATTTCACTTAGAACTAAGCAATATTTCAGCCAAATACCATCTCTTTCTACGACTCAAAGGACGAGTCTCCATAATGCGAACCGTATCTCCTATATGCGATTTATTCTCCGCATCATGGGCCATAAATCGGGAGGTACGACCTATAAATTTCCCATACCTAGGATGCTTGACCTTTCGTTTCACCTCCACCACCACAGACTTATCCATCTTATCGCTCACCACAATCCCTACCTTTTGTTTTCTCAGCGCTCTCATAACTCAGTTAATTCTGTGTTTTTCTGATTTTTCTATTAGTGGCTTAGATAGTTCCTCTTGTCTTTTCTTTCCAATCTGCGTTAAAAGACGTGCTATACCCCTACGAGCCTCCCGTATACGGATAGGATTAGATAGTGGAGAAACCTCATGGGAAAAGCGAAGACGGGAAAGATGTTCTCTATCCTGTTTGAGCTTCTCTTCCATGTCTCTCAGCGTGAGCGTTTTAAACTCATCGGTTTTCTTATTCATCTACTCTCCCCAACTATTATAACTTCCATTTATCAAATATCTTCCAAAACAATAGTCCATCTCATTAAGATATATCATATAGTCACCAAATCTCTACGAATAGCAAATCGGGTCTTAACTGGTAATTTCTGGGAGGCCAGCCGAAGGGCTTCTCGGGCATCCCGTTGTGGAACACCACTCAGTTCAAACATTAACGTACCTGGCTTCACCACGGCAACCCAATATTCAGGATTTCCTTTCCCCTTCCCCATCCGTACCTCTGCGGGCTTTTTGGTAATGGGTTTATCTGGAAATATTCTGATCCACACTTGTCCTTCTCGTTTAACATGTCTTGTGAGTGCTATTCTGGCAGCCTCTATTTGTCGGGATGTGATCCATCCGGGTTCTAGAGATTTAATCCCATATTCTCCAAAGGAGAGGGTATAGCCGCGCTGGGCTATACCCTTTACCCGTCCCTTCTGTTTTTTTCTATACTTTGTTCGCTTAGGCTGTAGCATGAGTTCTTATTCGGGGCGTCTTTCTCTATTTTCAGTTTTCCAAGTATTACCACGGTTCCATCCGCTAGAACTGGGTCCGGAAGAGGGGGACTCAGGACGAATATCTTGCCATTTCTGATAAATCTCTCCCTTGTAGATCCACACCTTAACCCCTATTTTTCCATAAATGGTGTAAGACTCCCTGAAAGCATAACCTATGTTAGCCCGAAAGGTATGAAGCGGAATCCGACCCTCTTTATACTTCTCCGAACGAGCCATCTCAGCCCCACCCAGGCGTCCCGAAACCTTGATCTTAATACCCCGAGCACCTGCCCGAATGGCAGAAGAAATAGCTTGCTTCATAGAACGTTTATGAGAAATCCTGGCACGTAATTGTTGTGCGACCGAATCTGCTACCAAACCCGCATCTGTCTCTGCCCGCTTGATTTCCATAATATTGAGTTTAACCTCCCTGCCTGTTAGTTTCTGTAAATGATCCCTCAACTTGTCTATCTCTGCCCCACCCTTCCCGATCACAATTCCAGCACGTGCTGTATGAATCGCGATGGTGATTCTATTTTCCATCCGTTCTATGAATATCCGAGATATAGAGGCTTGGGGTACATAGGACTGTATGTATTTCCTAATCTTATGATCTTCTATCAACCAGTCTCCAAAAAGTCTGCCCCCATACCAAACAGATTCCCACTCCTTGATAATACCCAAACGTAGTCCTATTGGATTGACCTTCTGTCCCATATTTTTATGCAGATACCTTTTTCTTAGCCCCTTTCTTTATCTGTTTCTTCTTCTCAACCTTCTTCTCAGCTGTGGCTGATCCTTTTGTTTTGGCAGTCTTATCTATCTTTTTCTTTTCCTCGGAAAGACCTTTTTTATCTACCGACTTAGATATCTCTGAACCGGGTGTCACATCCAAGACGAGGCGTACCTGACTATACCGCTTCCGTATCCGATGTGCCCTCCCCTGGGGTGCAGGACGAAATCTTTTTAAGGTCCGACCCGCACCCACATCAACAGATGAAACATATAAACTTTTCTCCTCTATGGACTCATCTTGATGCCGATCTTGCCAATTAGCTAAACAAGACAGTAAAAGTTTTTCAATAGCTATGGTATGTGGGCTGGAAAGAAATTTCAAATTTTCCAAAGCATCCGTCACACCCACCCCCCGTATCAACTCCACCAGCTTAGACACCTTGCGAGGCGAAACGGGAAAATTTCTGAGTACGGCAACAGCTTTCACAACTACTTAGATTTCTTGGATGTATGTCCCTTAAAGACGCGGGTAGGAGAAAATTCACCCAATTTATGTCCAACCATATTTTCGGTCACAAATACGGGAATAAATTTTCTGCCATTATGTACTCCAAAAGTATGTCCTACGAAGTCGGGTGAGATCATAGACCTCCTGGCCCATGTTCTAATGAGGGTTTTCCGACCTGATTGTTCCAGGTCCTGTACCTTTTTGAGTAATTTTTGATCCACATAGGGACCTTTTTTGAGGGACCTAGGCATAAAAGACTTCTTTGAATATCACGAATTGATTGGGTTTTTTCATTTTTTTCTTCGGACCAAGATAAGTCTATCGGAGGACTTCTTCCTTCTTGTTTTCTGACCTTTGGCATAAAGTCCTGTACGGGATCTGGGATGTCCGCCGGATGCCTTTCCTTCACCCCCTCCCATGGGATGATCAACTGGGTTCATGGCCACACCCCGAACACGAGGTCTGCGTCCGCGCCAACGAGAACAACCCGCTTTTCCCATAATCGTATTTCCATGATCGGGATTGGATACGGAACCTACGGTTGCCATGCAAGCTGAAAGAACATTTCGTGTCTCTCCTGAGGGAAGCTTTAGGGTGGCATATTTTCCTTCCCGCGCCATCAGCTGAACATAGGAGCCCGCACTCCTAGCGATCACACCCCCCCGACCCGGTTCCATTTCCACATTATGCAGAACGGTTCCCAGAGGGATTTCTTGCAGACTCAGTGCATTTCCCAGATCGGGGCTCGCCCCGGAACCCGATAAAAGTTCTTGTCCCACCTTGATACCTTGGGGTGCCAAAATATAGGTCTTCTTACCGTCTGCATACACCAACAGGGCGATATAAGCTGATCTGTTCGGATCATATTCTATGGACCTGACTACCGAA
>JAPOQI010000123.1 GCA_026710765.1 Cytophagales bacterium
ATGCAAGAAGAGTTAAAAAAATTGAGCGTGTCCGAGTCCCTGGAACGTTATATAGTAGATCTGGTCTTTGCGAGCAGAGAACCCCAAAAACATGGCTTGTCGGAAATAGATAAATATATTCAGTATGGTGCATCTCCCCGAGCCTCTCTTCACTTACATGCCGGATCCCGAGCTTTGGCTTTCCTGGAAGGCCGAGATTATGTTCTTCCAGAAGACATCAAATCCATTGCAATGGACGTCCTGAACCACAGAATTTCCCTGCACTACGAAGCCGAAGCCGAAGGAATTTCTTCCCGAGATATCGTTTCAGAATTGTTAAAACGAATTCCCATAGGACGCTGATATCCATGAGACAAATACTTCTTATATATACGGTCATCATGATCATAGCCACCATGGCTGCCACACCCATGGCTGTAGCACAGTCAGCTACCCATTCCAAAAGATCTGAAATCAAGAAAACTCAACGAAAAAGATTGAAGAAAAGTCAAAATCTCAAACGAACAGAAAAAGATAAACAGCGTAAAAGAAAAAATGCTGCCCAAAAGATCACATCCTTTCTGGGTGGAAATAAAGGAAAAGGGGTTCAAGAACCCCCCCGCCCTAGCCCTGCAAAACGCAAAGATTTTCAGAGACTCCGTACCCACAAGGAAATAAAACATAAATATAAAAATATCCACAACTACATAGGAATCAGAAAAACCCTGGGTACAAACCTCAAAGACCCACATAGACAAAATTTACAACAAATTAAACCCCAAAAAATGTGGTTGGCTGAGAGCAAGCTCGGAAAGATACAAATACTTAAAAATACAGCTGTGCTAAAATCTGTGCTATATCACAAGTTCTATACAATCTTATCCAGAAAGAAAAAACTAAAGAATTTTCATAAGTTTGTCGGCAGTCAAGAGGTTCGTATCAAATCTCCCTCAGTGACTAGGCCAAAACAACTTAGTCTAAGCAAAGCCCTGTGGGTCTCTCCCAAGAGAAGACCTATTTTGGAGAATATTTTTCTTTTTCGCGGCAACAAGCGTGTTCGGATAGAAGCCTCGCATAAAAAAGATTCTTCGGCATCTTATTTTCTGTATTCCCATCTGTTCAATACTTGGTATGCTTTCTTTCCAAGAAGCTTAGTGCCAAGTGCTGGAAAAAAGGAGTTTAAGAAACCTGATTATGATTATGATGAACGTGAAATATGGTATGAGTAGGAATAGTTTTTTTTCTTTGTCGTACAGGCTTCTCTGTATCGGATTCTTGCAGATTCTTTGTACGGCGTGTTTCAAAGATGTGAACAAACCTTTGATCTATGGTCCGGATGTGGAGACCCCCAAGGAAGATACTATTCCAGGGGTCGTACCCCATGAGCTTATAGAAAATCAGATCAGTTTTTTTTCGTTTGCCATAAAAAAACGATCAGAGGAGGAGGCGGACCTACCCAATCCCCGACAAAGGTACAACCCCTCTACGGGTTTGAGGGACGAGGAAAGCCTATTAGAAGTGGAACATAGTCCCGAGCCTGATGATGCTTTTGCAGGAGGAGATGGGTCTCCTCAAACACCCTATCTCATAGAAACTTTTGAGCAGCTAAGTCAGGTCTGTACCCGCAGACAAGCTTTTTTTCAACTTAAAAATGACATACAAGCGAATGATAAAAAACTCAGTCCTCT
Organism: Cytophagales bacterium; assembly: GCA_026710765.1. Classification (GTDB taxonomy): domain Bacteria; phylum Bacteroidota; class Bacteroidia; order Cytophagales; family JAPOQI01; genus JAPOQI01. The sequence goes on from JAPOQI010000123.1 coordinate 1,668, forward strand.
ATGTCCGAATAAGACAGAACCCTTTGTTGGAAAATTTGATGGAAAAGGTTTTAGAATCATCAATCTGAGTTTGGAAGAGAATTCCTCTCAGGCAGGTCTTTTTGCAAACCTAGGCGTCCGCTTGACAGCCAACAATACCAAGAAATCGGTTCTTTTTGGTCTGCTTATGGATCTGATTTTAGAAAATCCGACAATCCAGGGAGGGAAACAAACAGGTGCTTTTGTGGGACAGTTGAGAGGACGTATTTTAAATTGTCATGTCATTTCGGGTAGGGTATCCTTTTCAGAAGATTTTGGTAAGGAATTTGAAGGATTTTTGGGAGGTATTGCGGGTTGGATGGGATCTGATGCTATCATACGATATGCCACAGTATCTGCTACGGTGAAGGGTCTGTCTGAAGGAGAAATTTCCCAAACTGTAGGGGGTATTGTCGGACATAATAGGGGAATAGTAGAAAGATCCTACGTTATGAACGTAGACATAGAAGGTAGCCATAATGTAGGAGGTATTGCCGGACAAAATCTCTACGTGATTAGACGATGTGCTTCTCTGGCAAATGTAAGGGCTACCGGGAGAAATGTGGGTGGGATCATAGGTAATAGTGCAGATAAAACCTTGTTAGAAGATAGCTTTGCAACAGGAGAGGTATCAGGTGAAAATGTGGTAGGGGGTCTTATAGGACGATGGAATAATGTTTCGCTTTCAGGGAGTGCAAATGAAACACCCATCATTGATGGGATCATTGCCCGATCCTATGCCTCCAATAACCTATTAGGAGGTGAAAAAAAGGGAGGTATAGTGGGTGAAAATCACTTATTGGAAGAAGATGAAGGAGGTTTTCTCTCGGTTTACTGGAATACGGATCTAAGTTCTGGAGAGTATCCAGGTGACAAGAACAGACTTGGAGGAATACCAAATGGTAGAACAGAACAACAATTGCGTTGTCCCACAGAACCCAATGAAACATGTAACGATGTGTCTTCCTTTGTAGGGTGGGCAAATGATGTATGGTTTTTTGGAACCGCAGAACAATTACCCGTTCTACGTTTCTAAAAAATCCCCGTTCCACAATTAAAAACCTATCTTTTGTGTCAAAATATGAACGGGACGAATATAATTATACCCTTCCTACTGAGCGGATCGCAAAATATCCCCTCGCCCGTAGGGGGGATTCTCGTTTATTGTCCTACATCCGAGGACAGGTCCAACATTTTTGTTTTTCAGATTTTCCGCGATTGATTCCAACTAATTCGCAACTGTTTTATAATAACAGTCGGGTTATACAGGCTCGGCTATTTTTTAGAAACAAAACGGGTAAACATATAGAGGCATTCCTTTTGCATCCCGCTTCTCCAAATCATTCTCCTCAGGAGGAACTCAGTGCTAGGAAAAATACAACGTGGGTTTGTCTAATACCTTCTCCAAAATCCTGGAAAATCGGAGAATTCTTGAACCATGTCTCTGAGACAAAAGCTTGTTTTCGGGCTTGCCGTGTGGGGACTCGCGAGGTCTCCTTTCATTGGGAAACTGAAGAATCCTTTCAAGAACTAACGGATAGAATAGGTCAGGTGCCTTTACCCCCTTATTTGGGTCGGGAAGAAGATGTGAGGGATCGGGAAAACTATCAAACTACCTACGCACAATCATCAGGTGCAGTAGCCTGTCCCACAGCAGGTCTCCACTTTACAGATCAAGTATGGCACGAACTCGCACAGCATCATCCCCTTAACCCCCTAACACTTCATGTAGGCGGTGGAAGCTTTCTTCCCGTTAAGGAAAAAGATATACGAAATCATACCATGCATGAAGAGTGGATTTCCATACCCCGAAAGACAATAGATGCCCTCTTATCAAAAAATCTTAGCAATATATCGGTGGGAACCACCACGCTCAGAGCTTTGGAAAGCCTATACTGGTATGGTGCAATTCTAGAAGGCAATCCCAAAGCTCCTTTCAAAATTCCCTCAGATGTATATACAAATATAAAAAATGATATTTCACTAGAAAAATCCCTGGACAATGTTCTCAAGAACATGGGTCCTTCCAGAAAGGAGCTTATGGGTAAAACCAGACTTTTTATCCACCCCCCATACCATTTTAGGGTATCTCAAGGATTACTTAGCAATTTTCATCAACCTGGTTCTACCCTTCTCATGTTAATAGCAGCTTGGGTGGGTGGAGGCCAGTGGAGACCTTTATATGAAGAAGCTATTCAAAAGGGATATCGCTTTTTAAGTTACGGAGACGCGTGTTTCTTTTTGAGATAGGTGATCTCCTTATCTCTTAGCAAGAAACTTTGATCCTTAGTCCGCAGTATTAACTCTCCGTTGGGACTTAATCCCTGTACACGTGCGGCTATCTTTTTTCCCTGATAATAGAAGTTCAAAACTTTTCCCAATCCGTAGAGGACAGATTCATAGGCCTGCTGAATTTTTTTTCGTTCTCCTGATTTAAGTAACTCATACAGGGGAAAAAAATGGTTCTGCCACATGTGGAGCATATGCTTTATCCCTTGTACCTCTTCTCGGCTATTTTGGATCTTGGGCCAGGTTCCTTCATATAGATTTCGTATGGAACTGGCTTCAGGGTCTGAGAAAACACTTTGATGCACATTTATACCCACACCTATTCTTGCCTCCCGAATCCTCTTTCCCATAGAAACCGTATCTATCAATATGCCGCTAATTTTTTTATCCCTCGCATAGATGTCATTGGGCCATTTGATTTGACAAGGAATATATTGGGAAATAAGTTTTTGAGAAGAAAGTGAACTGATCCACAGAAGAAGAAAAGATTCAGGAACGTTTAAAAAACTAGGTTTTAAGAGAAGGGAAAAAAGTAAATTTTTTCCTTTCTCAGATTCCCAGCTTCCAGCGACACCTTTTCCATGGGTTTGATGGAGGGTCCAAACCGTGGTACCCTCAGGACTCTCCACAGATAGGTCATGCATGACATCTTGGGTAGATCTGCAAGTCTTAAGAGAGATTAGCTTTGGGATTTCATACATTCTTTCCTAACTTCGGGAGCGGATGCCTGTGGAAGATAGTAAAAAGAAAGACTCATCCTTAGTGTTGGCACGGGGAGTAGCCGATTGTTTGCAAAAACGAGGGGCTGCGGAGGTCGTCTTGCTCGACTTCTCTGGACGGAAAGAACAAGTGGCAGATTATTTCGTAATTGCATCAGGTGGGTCTGCTTTGCAGATAGGCTCTCTGTGCGAATTTGTTTTGGAACATATAAAAGGATTCTTGGGTAGGACGCCTCCTTTTTCGGAAGGTTTAAGTCAGTGTCGGTGGAGCATTTTAGATTATGTAGATGTGGTAGTTCATCTCTTCCAACAAGAATTGAGACTATATTATGATCTGGAATCTCTGTGGGGAGATGCAGTCCGAATAGAAATTTAATGGATATAAACAAAATAGCTAATATCAAAGACCTATGACAGATACAGGTTCACCCTCTTCTCGTCCAAATGATGATGAGAAGCCAGGTATGAAAATACCCAAACATTTTCATACCTGGCTTACCGTCGCAGGCGTTCTCCTTTTCATCGGCATCCTATATATGATGAATAGCTCCACCACCGTGGAGATCACGATGACGCGTTTTGAACGCATGATGGAAAAACGACACGTGGCATCTGTTGTCGTAATCCGAAATGAAAAGGTTGTGGAACTGAGCCTCACAAGCGAAGCCCTCTCACTATCCGAATACAAAACAGAACTCAACAACAGAACCCCCCTCTTCTCAAACGCACAAGGACCCCATTATAGAATCACCATCACCGCACCCGAAGCCTTTGAAAGTAGATTTAGAAGTATACAAGAAGATTGGCCACCCCATGATAAATTAGAATATCGGGTGGAAGAACGTTCTAATTTCTTTTCCATGCTTTTCAACTACGGTATTTTCTTTGTCTTTCTCCTGGGCTTTTGGTTTTTACTCCGCCGTTTGACAGGGAATATTTCGGGCGGACAACTTTTCAACATAGGAAAGTCTCGGGCCACAATTTTTGATAGGGAAAATAAGGTGGTCATTACCTTTGCAGACGTGGCAGGTTTGGATGAAGCCAAAGAGGAGGTAGAAGAGATCGTTGCCTTTTTAAAGGATCCGAAGAAGTTTACCCGTTTAGGTGGGAAGATTCCCAAGGGTGCTTTACTGGTAGGGCCTCCTGGGACAGGTAAAACCTTATTAGCTAAGGCTGTTGCAGGTGAGGCTGCGGTTCCTTTTTTTTCTCTTTCGGGTTCAGATTTTGTGGAGATGTTTGTTGGGGTGGGTGCTGCCCGTGTTCGGGACCTTTTTAAGCAAGCCAAAGCAAAAGCACCTTGTATTGTTTTTATAGACGAAATAGATGCTGTAGGCAGGTCCCGAGGGAAAAGTTTTTCACCCGGAAGCAATGATGAAAGAGAAAATACCCTTAACTCCCTACTTGTGGAAATGGACGGTTTTTCTACCAATTCAGGTGTTATCATCTTGGCCGCCACAAATAGACCCGATGTACTAGATCACGCCCTTCTGCGTCCCGGACGATTTGATAGACAAATCACCATAGACAAACCCGATATCAAGGGTCGGGAAGCCATATTCAGTACACATCTTAGAAATATTCTGGTAGACCAGCATCTAGATATTCGCAAGTTGGCAGCACAAACACAGGGTTTTGCCGGTGCCGAAATAGCCAATGTATGTAATGAGGCTGCCTTAATTGCAGCTCGTGGAGATAAAAAACGGGTGAGTATGCAAGATTTTCAAGATGCTATAGATCGTGTCATTGGCGGTTTGGAAAGAAGAAGTCGGATTATTTCTATGGAAGAAAGAAAAATCGTGGCATACCACGAAGCAGGACACGCCGTTGTAGGATGGTTTCTAGAGCATGCTAATCCCTTGGTCAAGATCAGCATCGTCCCGCGCGGTACCGCAGCCCTAGGGTATGCCCAATACCTTCCCAAAGAACAATTCTTATACCAAACACAACAGTTATTAGATGAGATGTGCATGTCCCTGGGTGGTAGGGCTGCCGAAGAATTGGTTTTTGATACGGTCTCTACGGGTGCATTAAGCGATCTAGAACGTGTGACCAAAATGGCTTTTAGCATGGTGGCAATACACGGAATGAATAAGAGAATAGGACACGTCTCCTTTCATACCAGCCAAGCAAATGATCAGTTCAACTTCCAAAAACCCTACTCCGAAGCCACTGCCAAAATTATAGATGAAGAGGTAAAGGACCTCGTCGAAAAAACCTACCAACGAGCCTTGTCCCTACTCAGAAAAAAAAGAACCAAACTCAATATCCTCTCCGAAGAACTCCTAAAAAGAGAAATTATTTATGCCCACGATCTCAAAAACCTAATAGGAAAAAGACCCTTCCCTAACCCCCCTGAAGAACAAGATGAAAAAAAGGTCAAAGACCCACAATCCATAAAAAAATCCAAAAGAAAGTCCTCCCCACCAAGAGCTAGCCAACCTATACCCTCCCCCAAGAAGAAAGCTTCAAATAAAAAAGAGATCCCTTTCAAGAAACTTTCTAAGTCTGAAAAGAAAAAGAATCGTCCCACAGAAAAAGATATCAAATAGGACACCCGCTAGGACCCCTTGCACACAGTTTCTGATTCCAAGACTCCCACATACCTTAGTCTTCCCCCTATTGAATCGGGGCGGAGGGTTCTTTTTCTGAGTGATGTACACCTACCCTTGTATGCCACTTCTGATGGACAATCACGGGTGGATAATTTTTTATCCTGGCTACAAGAGATAGGTCCTGGGGTACAGTATCTCTTCTTGGTCGGAGATATTTTTGATTTTTGGTTTGAGTATAAGAACGTAATTCCACGAAGCTATTTTCCGATTTTAGCGGAACTCCACCGAATAGCTTCCCAGTCTTCCGTCTTCTTTACAGGTGGAAATCACGACATGTGGGTAGGCGACTACATAGAAAAAGAAATAGGTATCACATGCCTAGACCCCATTCAATGCATACAGATAGATGGAAAATATTTTTACCTCGCCCACGGAGATGGATTGGGTGAGACGGCAAGGTTATATAAATGGTTGAAAAAACACATCCTGACCTCAACCCTCGGATTGAAGTGTTTTCGCCTCCTCCACCCCGATATAGGTTTTCTAATTGCCAAGAGATTTTGTCGGGTAGAACGTAGGCAGAACAGAAAATATATCAAGGGACGATCCACCCAAATACTTATGGACTATTCTAAGAAAATACAGATCCAGCGGCAGCAAGAAGGTGCGATTCCAATAGACTATTTCATCATGGGACACAGTCACGAGGCTACACTTCAATCCTTGAATGAGAAATCCCAATACCTTAATCCAGGTTCTTGGATGGGAGACTCCATCCACTACGGAGAATATATTCCCAAAAAAGGACTGCTTCTAAGAAAATTCCGATAACTGATACGGACCCAAAAACCTGTCCAAGATTCTCTATTCGGTTTTCAGAGAATCGGCTAGGAGATGGATTTAACCTTTCTAATATTCCACTTCCTTAAAATTTCCATCTTCAAATTCATAAGGGTGAAGAGACTAGGATTTTGTATCCATTTGCTATATCTTTTAATCAAGGGTAGAGACGCATAAGGGAATTTATGGATATCAAAATATGGGTCAAGCTTGGGTTTTATTTCCTGAAAAAAGCTGTTCCTATTATGCCAATAATATGCCTCAGCGGCCTTATGTCTGATCCGCATACCCAAATGAAAGGTCAGGTTTTCCCGATCATAATAACCCAACCGTTTAGAAAATGCAAACAGATTGTGTGCCAGGGTCACCCCGATAAAAGGAATCCCAAGACAAATAACAGAAAGCTCAAATAAAGGTAAAAGATCTCGACTCATCAGAAAGCAATCAAAACCCGGATGAGATTTCCCTTTGATAAGGGCATAATGACAAAGCTCATCCAAAGTCTTATCTATGAAAAAAGGAATTCGGCGCCTGTTAATGATCAATCCATCATACCCCTCTTCTATTTTGCGAAATATAAAATCATAAAAATGAGGTTGTAAAATGATGTCCGCATTAGTATATAGGTAATAATCCGACTTGATTTCGGTGCCCCTTTCTAATACCTCTCTCAGAAGAGGTAATTTTTTCCCACCTCCTACCTTAGGCAAAAGGTCCTGAATGGAATGTTTCAAAGGGGGTCTTTGATGAAAAAACTTGGGAATAAAGGGTCTATCCTCCTCGTAATGAACCGAAACATGTGTTATCCTTCCCGAACCCGTGTAATGGTCACGACTCCGCCTCAGACTCTCAAAAACAAAAGCTTGTGTATGATAAAGTTCCTGATCCTTGGAAAGACTGACGGGATTGAGAATATGAACCAACCTCATGTTTGTTGAATTCTGATGGCTTGCAAAGCTTGTAACAAGAACACATATAAAAACGTGCATGCAACCCCATATCTGTATTCTTTTTCCTTCCAAAATGGAAAAGAATTACTAAGTTCATAGCCGAGATGAAGTCTTCATTCTCAGATGAACATCTGGTCTTCCCAACCCGATATCCCATTGGGATAGAAATAGTACGGGCGGAGGGGGTCTATTTGTACGATAAGGAGGGTAAAGCCTATCTGGATCTTATATCAGGTATTGCTGTTTCTGCACTCGGACATAAACATCCTAGGATTTGGGAAGCTGTTCAAAAACAAATAGCGTCCTATGCACACGTGATGGTCTATGGGGACCTCTTACTCTCCCCGCAAAGAGATTATGCTAAAGCCTTATGTGGGTCCCTTCCCAAAGGATTGGATAAGGTGTTTTTTATCAGTTCAGGTTCCGAAGCTGTAGAATTAGGTCTGAAACTGGCCAAGAAACATTCCCGAAGAAGTCGTTTGATAGCCTTTGAAGGTGCTTATCATGGAAGTACGCACGGAGCTTTGTCGGTGACGGGTTCCCAAAAGCTTCGCATGCCCTTCATGCCGCTATTACCTGATGTATTACACCTTCGTTTTGGTGTTTTAGAAGATTTAGAAAAATTAGATTCAGATGTAGCCTGTGTTTTGATAGAACCCGTACAAGCAGAAAATGGTATTCGCAGCGCCTCATTGGATTATTTCAAAGAACTCCGTCAACGTACCCAGGATCTAGGAATCTTATTAATTGTAGACGAGATTCAGACAGGATTGGGACGAACAGGATATGTATGGGCTTTCCAAGAACTGGGTTTCGTCCCAGACCTCCTACTCAGTGCTAAGGCTTTGGGTGGGGGCTTTCCATTGGGTGCGGTAATAGGGTCTGCGGAGATTATGGAAAAAATAGCTCAGAAACCCTCCTTTGGACACATTAGCACCTTTGGAGGTCATCCCCTTTCTTGTGCCGCAGGACATGCAGTTCTTCAAATCGTGCAAAGCGATTCCTTCCTAACTGAGGTACGCAATAAGGCAAACCTTTTTCGAGAACAGCTGAGCCATCACAAAGCCATTCGCGAATTTAGACAATCAGGTTTGTTGATGGCCATAGAACTTCATAGCAAAGAAGATCTCCATGATAGCATACTCCCCTCTTTTTGGAAAAAGGGTTTGATGGTGGATGGATTTCTTTTTTGTCCGGGTGCGATCCGTTTGGCGCCCCCTCTTATTCTGAGTTCTGAAGAGATCCTATCTACTTGCCAAAAAATCAAGGAAATTTTAGACCCAATCTAAGTTTATCCCCCAAGCAAAGACTTGTTAATCTAGTATGTCTGCCCCCCAAGTAGAGATCATATATAATTGGGTTTATCAATATTTTAACCTATCTTGCCCTGTCTGAACCAGACAAAAAACTTGGTTTGTGGAAGAGATTGCCATCGTAGATTGTGGATCGCAGTACACGCAGTTAATCGCACGTGCTTTTCGGGAAAGGGAGATCTATGCCCGAATATATGGTCCTGAGACCTTGTCCCAGGATATTTTTCGGAACACACATCATCGTATTCTAGGAATTGTCCTTTCAGGAGGACCTGGATCTGTGGGAGAGGATCCCGAATTAAACATAGAAATAGAACCCTATATAGGTCGTATTCCCATATTGGGTATTTGCTACGGCGCCCAATACATTGTCAAAAAAGGAGGCGGCGAAGTTCTTTTAGGAGATCAAGGAAGGGAATATGGTGCAGCTTCTCTGGAACTCATCTATCCTTCTGAGTCCGCTCAGCTAACAGGGTCTATCCCAAAAAAGACACAGGTATGGATGTCCCATGGAGATATTATTTCCAACCTACCCCCAAATTTTAAAAGCTGGGGGAAGACACACGATAGCCCTTTTGCCGTTTTTGGAAACCCACAAAAACAACTCTACGGACTACAATTTCATCCCGAACTAAGTCAGACCCAACAAGGAAAAACCTGGTTGGAAAACTTTGCCCGAAATATCTGTGCCTACAAAGCACATTGGACAGCTGCTAATTTTATTCGGGAACAAATAGAACATATTCGGACACGTATTGCAGATACCCATGTGCTAATGGCACTATCCGGTGGGGTTGATTCTTCTGTGGCAGCTGCCTTGATCAGGTTAGCCGTAGGGAATCAATTGCATGCTTTTCTGGTAGATACAGGTCTATTACGCAAGAATGAGGTCAATGAGATATTGGATAATTATAGAAAAGCAGACATACCCGTAGATTGTCTTTCGGTAAAGGATATCTTTTATAAAAATTTAAAAGGGGTCACGGATCCTGAACAGAAAAGAAAAATCATAGGTAAGATTTTTGCCGAAGTTTTTGGAAAAGAAGCCCAAAAACAATCCCAAATTCAATGGTTAGGGCAAGGAACCATCTATCCTGATGTGATAGAATCAGGATCTGTCCAAGGATCTTCTCAAACCATCAAATCACACCATAATGTGGGGGGACTCCCTAAGGATCTATCTTTAAAGGTAATAGAACCCATCCGAGATCTATTCAAAGACGAAGTACGAGAGATAGGAAAAGTCTTGGGAATCCCCAAGAACCTCTTGAAACGACATCCTTTTCCAGGTCCCGGGCTAGCCATTAGAATTCTAGGAGAAATAACACCAAAACGTGTAAGTTCCCTACAAGAAGCTGATTTAATTTTTCAGGAAGCCCTAAAAAAAGAAGGATGGTATGATAAGGTATGGCAAGCCGGCGTTATCCTATTACCCATCCGAACCGTTGGAGTTATGGGAGATAAACGAACATATGAACAAGTGGTTGCCTTAAGAGCTGTTTCAAGTCGGGATGGGATGACAGCTCAATGCAGTCAACTTCCCTTGTCTTTTCTGGAAAATGTAGCACATCAAATTATTAACCGTGTAGAAGGTATTAACCGAGTGGTATATGATCTGAGTTCAAAACCCCCCGCAACCATAGAATGGGAATAAATTGGATTAGATTCATGGGCAGCATGCTAAGCGCTTGGGGAAGTGCTAGTTTGTTTTTTTGCCTTTTCGCACAAGCTCCCCCCTTGTATCAAGAAGGAAAAAAATATCTGAAACTCGGAGAATATGAAAAAGCATACAATGCCTTCCAGGAATACCTATCTATCTCCTCCGTAGAAGGAAATCCTTATCGCAAATATGCCCGTTTTTATGAAGCCGTAGCACTGAGCAAAAAAGGCGATGCAGACCTTGCCTATCTCCAATTCAAAGAATTACAAGCCCTCGACCCTACTTGGCATCAAGAGGATATATCCTATTGGCAAGGATATTGTCTACTCCCCCATCAACCCGTAAAAGCCTTCAAACACTGGGAACACATAAAGGATTCCTTTCTCCTCGCCCAAACCAAAGAAGAAAAAATTTATCAACTGCTTCAAGACTCTCTTTCAGTATCCCAATGGATATCTCTATACAATGCCTATCCTGAGGAATCGGGTATTCAAAAGGCTTTCCAAAACTATCTCCTCAAACATCCCAATCTTAACCTGATTCAAGATAGACTCTCCCAAGCAAATCTGAATCCATTTCCTCTCCTGGAAAAATCCTTGAATTTGGATATCTATCAGGTGAGTGCCCTCCTACCCTTCAGCTCAGCACACGAAGAACATGATCCTTCATCTTTTGAAGATAATGATCCCGTCATGAATTTTTACATGGGTATGAAACTGGCTCAAAAAGATTTGAAGAAAAAAAACATGATTCTTCAAATCAATAGTTTTGATACAAAACACCATGCAGACACAGTACGTACCATTCTCCAACTACCCAAGTTAAAACAAAGTCATGCCCTGATAGGTCCCTTTCATCCCGAAACTTTTCACCTTGCCTCCCAGTTTTCCAAAAAATATAAAAAAACCCTAATCCATCCCCTATCTACAAATCCTGATAACGTACAAGACAACCCCTATGCCTTTCTCCTAAATGCAGATTATTTATCCCAAAACAAGACCATTTCTGAGTTTGCAGATAAATACATTGCCAATAAACAAGCCGGTATTATCTATGAAGACACACCCCAGGATAGGAGAAAAGCAAATGACTACGCCCTCATGCTCCACCAAAAGGCTTTCCAAATACCCCTCTTCTATCTAGTCGACCCCTCTACAAGCCAACATATTGTCAAAAGATTAAGTAGTTCTGAAAAAATCAAGATAGAAGAAGATAGCTTGAAGTTCTGGAAAGAACACATGGAAGGACATCATGTACTCAAAAAGCATACCGGAAAATATGGGGAGGATACAAGTTGGTATATGGAAAAATGGGAAATCGCACCCGATAGCCTAGGACACATCGTACTCTTTGCCACCCACTCCCTACCCGCCGCACACACCATTTCAGCCATACTAGCCCGACCCGATACCATTCCCCTTTTCCTATCAGATAAATGGCTTTACCAATTGAAAGACTCCAATTTGGACTATCTGGAACAAGAACATTTTCATTTCTTCTCTGCTCTTTTTTTCTCAGAGAGTCCAGAAAAGGAATCCTTCATTTCTCATTTCAAAGAGGTCTATGGAGATTTTCCTGATATCCATGGATACATGGGTTATGAAACGCTATCCCTATTGGGACATATTCTCCAAAAACATGGTTATCCCCCACACAATGCCTTCTTCAAAAATCAACTCCCCCACACATCACTCGGACAATATGACTACGGAACCTATAATAGCAATCAAAGGGTCGTTCTCTTCAAGTTCCGAAAAGGAAAAATAGGTATATTAAACGAACCGTCTTATCACTCAGAAAATGATTAAGAAGACCCAGGTTGAAGACTGGCATACTCGTGCTTCTCGGGTTCTTCCAGGGGGTGTGAATTCTCCTGTTCGGGCCTTTGGAGCCGTCGGGGGTGCTCCCGTTTTTATATCTGAGGCACGGGGTGCATACCTATACGATACGAAAAAGAAGCGGTATGTAGATTTGATATCCAGTTGGGGTGCCATCATTTTGGGACACGGAGAAGAAATTCTTAAAGAAGCCCTCGCAAAGGCTATTGAAAAAGGAACATCCTACGGAATAAGCTCACCCGCAGAAGTGGAAATGGCAGAACTTATTAGTACACTAATACCCTCCATGGAACAGGTACGGATGGTAAATTCAGGAACAGAAGCAACTATGTCTGCCCTCCGACTCGCAAGAGCCTATACAGGAAAAAATAAATTGATTAAATTTCGGGGTAACTACCACGGACACGCCGATCCCTTCCTGATCGCCGGAGGAAGTGCTTTGACCAATATACCTAATTCCTTTTCCTCAGGCGTTCCTACTTCTGCGATTCAAGATACCCTACTGAGTGATTACAACGATCTAGAACAGGTAAGAAATCTCTTGGAGGAGCATAAAGACAAGGTAGCCTGCATCATTGTGGAACCCATAGCCGGAAATATGGGATGTGTTTTACCTAAACCTGGATTCCTAAAAGGACTTAGAGAATTGTCCCGCAAAGCAGGGGTGCTTCTCATCTTTGACGAAGTGATTACAGGGTTTAGACTCCACGCAGGAGGGGTACAAGATCTCTTTGGAGTGTCTCCCGACATCAGTACATTAGGAAAAATCATAGGTGCAGGATTTCCCGTGGGGGCATATGGAGGAAAAAAAGAAATCATGAAAAAGGTAAGCCCCCTAGGTGATACCTATCAGGCAGGAACCCTATCCGGAAATCCACTCGCCATGATTGCAGGTAAAACGGTGCTCAACCACCTACACAAGCATCCCGAGATCTATACCCGTCTAAAGGAAAAAACAAAACACCTGAGCCAAAACCTAAAAGGAGGATATACTTGTAATTCCATAGGATCCATGTATACCTATTTCTTTACAAAAGAACCTGTTGAAAACCAATCTGATGCCCAAAAATCCGATACCCAAAAATTTGCCAGGTATTTTCACCACATGCTAAGCTCTGGAATATATCTACCCCCTTCTCCATATGAAAGCAACTTCCTATCCCATGCCCTAAAATCGGAAGACATAGAATTCATCGTGGAAAAACATAACAAATTCATCCAAGAAACAGGATAAACTCGCAAGAAGAAAAACAGACCAATCCGTTATTTTGCGGATTTGTTCAAGAAGTAATCCTTGGACTTAAAGATATCTTCTCGTAATTTCTTATCTCTGAAAAAAGAGCTTTCATTAAACGAACTGTTCACTATCCAGCTTGCCGTATCTATTTGATAGGCCTTTAAGGTAGTGCTGATATCCCCCCGCTCTTTGATTATAAGCGTCTCATCAACCGTGATGGGGGGAACAAACTCATCATCATATTTAGACGAACTGAGATATTCTAATGATTCCAAATAAGCATCTACCCTCACAAGTTCCGCCTTCTCAGAACCTATTTTCCAAACAGGAACCCCATCCTCATCCTCTCCCGATCTACGTAGCGTGTAATCACCATAGAACTTGGACCTGAGGCTAAAACTCTCCACAGAATCAGGTTCTATCTTTGATAACTGATTTAACCTATAACTATCTGGCGACTGAAAGAAGTCGTGAAGATAAATATTCCGGAGGGTATAGGTTTTATCATCGGAAGGGTTTCGGAGATATATATAGGTGCTATTTTGTCCATATTCGGTACTACCCAAAACGATATCAAAGACCTTTTTATCCCCCGCATAAGCCTCTACCCTTGTTCCCAAGGAATCCACCCGAAACTTATTCCAATCCTCCTTCTTCCGAGAGACCAATTGATCTAATTTCATTTTCCCCAAGAGATCCAGAGATTCGGAAACCCTCTCCACCCGAGCAGGTACCCTCTTATCATCCCGTATAACAAGGACCCACTGTGTTCCCTCACGCTCAATTCTAATCTCAGTGTCCGGATTGGAAACGTACAACCTTGTCACCTCCTTAGCATCAAATTTAGAACCAATTGAACCCTTAAAATCATCACTCCTTGTCCCATCATCTCCAAAGAAATGGTTGAGTAAAAAAACCACAACCAAGATAAGGAGTATGATGATAAGCCATTTTGTTCCCGACGTCTTTTTCATGATTCTAACCATCTTCTTCTCCAATACAACCTCCGCTGCCTGCGAAGAAAAGCATAAGCCAAGACGAGAAATACGGGAAGAAGTACATTTGTCCACTTCAACAGCTTCTTCTGACCCTCCTCCAAATCCTTGATGGGACGAGATGTTACCCCCTTTGTTCTCAGATCTATCAAGCCCGTATCATCAGCAAGCCAGTCTATGGAATTGACTGCCAGATTCACATTGTCGGGATTTAATTTCTGGGGTCTGCCACCTTGCTGTGCGGGGTCCCCATTGACCGCAAAATTTCCATTGGAAACAAGAACCAATCTACTTAAAGGATCATCAGTACCCTCACGAATCCTACCCTCAATCGCCAAAGCAACAGGTTGTACACCCACATTAAAATCATCCTTCGTCCACTCCTTTTGTACATTCATAGGTGCAGGAGCTGCCACAGCCCCTGTCAATTCCGAAGTGAGAAGTAGATTATCAACCTGCCAGGTACTATCCCGCCGAGACAACGAAACAGAACTAGCAAAAGGAAGAAAAACAGATTCTAAACCCTTCACAATAGGATGCTCCCCAAAAGATTTGATAATCGGAAAATAAGGAAACTCTACCTGCGTGTTAACTAAAAAAGGCCCCTGTCGCTGCGTGACAGTCACCGGACTGCAACTGGCATCCGTGATAAATTCACGCCCCAACCTGATTCCCAACGTGCCAAGCCAGCTAGCCAAACCTATATCAGGTGCCTTCTCCAAAGAAGCTGTACCCATATTTCCATACAGCGTATTGTAAGCAACAAATAAATTCCCGCCCCCCTGAAGGTACAAATTGACCTTTTCAAAATCTGGCGTATCAATCGTATCCTTGGGTGCTATCCAAACCACCGCCTTATACCTATCCACAGAAAGAGAAACCGAATCTGTCAAAGAAAAAGGAATCAACTCGTACAAAACCGAGAGATGATTGGAAAGATCTGAAAGATGTTCTAAAGGAGCTTCTCCATATCCCTGTAAAAAAGCAACCCGAGGTTTGTCTTGAATAATTAACTTCTTAATAGATGTCGTCAGGGTATATTCCATAGAACTCCCAGGACGAACATAAGGAATAGTCTCCCTATTATTCTCCTGATAAAGGACTGCCCCCATATATCCACGTATCTGCTCCACCTTATCCCTTTTTCTAACATTCACCAAAACAGGATTGATCCCCTCTCGCTGTGCCTCCCTCTCCGCCTCATCAGACTCATTAGGATTGATAAACTCATACACCAAAGCAGCATCAGACCTATCCTCGTACTCTATCAGAAGATCTGCAAAATCACGTCTGATTTTAAGAAGATTTGGCGGAAGACCTTCCGAAAAATATGCCTTCACAGTAATGATCCCATCAAGATCTTCCAACACATCCCGAGTCGCTCGACTCAACGTGTACTGCTTATCCTCCGTGAAGTCCAGTCTAAAATATAACTGAAAAGAGATCAGATTGGCAACAAGTACCACAGCAAAAAAGGTCGCCAAATCTATCCAAGCCTTTTTTCTTTCCATAGAAGTACTAAGATCTCCAAATACGACGAGAAAGCGTGAACCTGGACAAGTAAAGACCTGCCACAATAATAGAGAAGAAATAAACAAGATCCCGAGAATCAAAAACACCCCGAGAAATAGATTGAAAATGTGTACCCATACTCAAGTAATCAAAGATCCGCCCACCCAATCCTTGAAAATTCTGTCCCACAACAGAAAATAAAAGTTGAAAAAAGATCGCAATGAAAAGAGCTAACAAGAACGCAATGATCTGATTATTTGTCGTGCTACTAGCAAAAACCCCCACACTAATATAACTAGCCGAAAACAAATAAATGCCCACATATCCACCCCAAACAGCTCCATGATCTACCTCACCCAGATAACTAATGGTTATATAATAAGGCAACGTGCAAAACAGAGATAGAAATATCAAAAAAAGACAAGCTAAAAATTTCCCCACCACAATATCCGTGTCCGAAATAGCCTTGGTACAAAGCAACTCTATCGTCCCTGTCCTCTTCTCCTCTGCCAATAAACGCATGGTAATGGCAGGAATAAAAAAGAAAAAAGACCAATACGAAACATTGAAAAATACCTGCAAACTAGCCTGTCCCAAAAAGAAAATGTTAGACCCAAATAACCAAGTGAAAAACCCACTAAGACCCAAAAAAACGATCACCAGCAGATAAGCCATGAGTGAATCAAAATAAGATTTAAGCTCCCTCTTAGCTATAATTAAGGCACTCCTCATCTCCCTATCCTTATATAAATAATGAATCCCATAATCCGAACCCTATTGGGTGAGTTCCTTGAAGACATCTTCTAACCTAGTCTCTTGCTTAGATAAACCCAACAAATTCCAACCCTTCTTAACACAAAGCTCAAACAATTCCTTTCGGGAACTCAACCCAGGTTTTGACCGAACCTGAAAAGCTCCTCCATCTTCTTCATCTACCTGTTCTACGGAAGCAATTCCCAGGAGTGCCTTTTTGACCTCCTCAGTACCTCCCTCAAATTCTATCCTTATTTCAACAACCTCCCTCTTATCAAGTCCCTTTCTAAGTTCCTCACCCTTTCCATCTGCCACAATCCTTCCCCTATTGATGATGATAATCCTGTCGCAAGTGAGTTCCACTTCAGAAAGAATATGCGAACTGAGAATTACCGTCTTCTCTTTTCCCAACTCCTTGATAAGTTTTCGTATCTCTACAATCTGATTGGGATCTAATCCCGATGTAGGCTCATCTAGAATAAGCACCTCAGGATCATGTATCATGGCTTGTGCCAGACCAACTCGTTGCTTATAACCCTTGGAGAGTTCTCCGATTTTTTTGTGCTTTTCACTTCCCAAACCACATACATCTACCATTTCGCGAATCCGGCCCGGAATACGGGATGAACCCACACCTTGTATCTCAGCAGAAAAATAAAGAAAATCCATCACAGCCATGTCGGTGTAAAGAGGATTGCTCTCAGGCAAATATCCCACCTTCTTCTTGATCTCAGCAGCAGCATCCAGTATGCTATGCTGTCCAATCCGAACATCACCCGAGGTAGGCGACATATAACAAGTGATGATCTTCATAGTGGTGCTCTTACCTGCCCCATTGGGCCCCAGAAAGCCTACCACCTCTCCCGTTTCTATAGAGAAAGATACATCATTGACAGCCCGCTGCTCCTGATAACATTTGAGCAAATTTTCTACCTGTACCGACATTTCTTAATCACAAAGATGTGCAATTATAACGAATCAGAAAAAATTTGTCAAGTATTTCAACGTTTTTTCCGTTGTGAGAATAAGAAATTTCTATTAGACTTGCAATTCTATCAGGAAAAAGATGATTATATTTGAGAGGTTTTTGATGCAGTACATGTTTGAGGTCTCAGAAATTTCATTAACGTAGACTCCTATACCGTGGATATAAATTTCAAGCGAGGTTTTGATATTCCCCTTAAAGGATCAGCACCCTGTCAGCTGGATGGCAAGATAAGGGAAGGTACTTGTGCGGTTCGTGCGATAGATTTTCGGCATATCACTCGTCCCAAACTCGTTGTTTCGGTTGGGGATACCGTCAAAGCAGGCAGTCCGCTCTTTTTTGATAGGGTTTTTCCCAAGGTTCAGCATACTTCCCCAGCAAGTGGAGAGGTTGTGGAGATCCGTAGAGGAGAAAAAAGAAAACTCCTAGAGGTTGTTATCCTCATGGATAAAGAAACAAATTTTCTATCCTTCCCCTCCTTTGCAGCAGAAAAATTGTCTGAGTTGGATAGAGATCAGGTAATAGATATTCTATGTAGAAGCGGTCTCTGGCCACATCTCATTCAACGTCCTTTCGGTGTGATGGCAGACCCAGAAACTAATCCAGATGCGATCTTTGTCTCTGCCATAGACACATCCCCCCTGGCATCCGACTACACCTTTCTCCTGGATGGAGAAAAAGATTGTTTTCAAGCAGGTCTCCGTATTCTACGCAGATTAACCCCAGGACCCGTCCACCTAAGTATATCCGGTATTCCCGAGAAACAAGGATTTTTTCCCGAAGTGGCAAAAGAAGAAAAAGTTATTCTACATCAGGTCACAGGCCCGCACCCCGCAGGGAATGTGGGTGTGCATATTCACCATATTCGTCCCATCAACAAAGGAGACATAGTTTGGACCCTAGACCCTTGTGGACTAAGACAAATAGGAAAACTCTTCCTCAAAGGACAATATGATGCCACCAAACGACTGAGTATCACAGGACCTTCAGCCGCCCATCCAACCTACTTGGAAACAATTTCAGGGATTTCAATTAAAAAGGTAGTTGAGCAACAACAAATAGATCCAGAGGCAGTACGTGTGATTTCAGGAAACGTGTTGACAGGTTCTGCGGTAGATGCAGAAAAAGGTTATTTGGGCTTCCATCATCATCAAATTACCCTTCTTCCTGAAGAAAATCGTCCTGAATTTTTGGGATGGATATTGCCTTCTTTTCAAAAACTAAGCGTACATAGGGGAGTGGGCTTGTTTTCTTTTCTAAATCCAAATAAACTTCGTGAGATCGGAACCAACATGCACGGAGAAGCCCGAGCTTTCGTCCAAACAGGGGCTTGGGAAAAATTTCTCCCCATGGACATCCTTCTCCTATATCTAATCAAAGCAATCTTGGCAGAAGATTATGATGAAATGGAAGCCCTAGGTATTTATGAACTCATTGAGGAAGATATTGCCCTATGTGAGTTCACAGATGTCTCAAAGCAAAACTTACAAATGATTTTACGGGAGGGGATAGACCTCATGAGAGCAGATTAAAATAAAATAAGAGTTCACATGAAATTCTTGGAAAAAATAGTCCACGCCCAACGCAAACATTTCCGTGAAGGCGGTAAATTGGCTCGGTTTTACTACGCCTTTGAGGCCCTAGAAACCTTTCTCTTCGTTCCAGAACATACAACACCTCGTTCAGGAAGCGTCCATATCCGAGATGGCATGGATATGAAAAGAATGATGGTTACGGTCATTTTATCCATGGTCCCTTGTCTTATTTTTGGCATATGGAATGTAGGACATCAAAGTTATCTTGCCACAGGCGTGGAAGGAATTTCATGTGCTACGAAAATGTGGATAGGACTTCAGGTTGTCCTGCCTATGATTGCGGTGGCTTATGCTTCAGGTTTGGGTGTGGAATTTATTTTTGCCATTTTTCGTCGTCATCCTGTAAATGAGGGATTTCTAGTTTCTGGCATGTTAATACCCCTGGTTATGCCCCCTACGATTCCGCTATGGCAGGTGAGTTTGGCAACCATTTTTGCTGTACTGGTGGGTAAGGAGGTTTTTGGTGGGACAGGCATGAATATCTTCAATGTGGCTTTGTTGGCTCGTGCTTTTTTATATTTTGCGTATCCTTCGGAGATATCAGGAGATTCCGTGTGGACATACATAGGAGAGGGTGCTGTTGTGGATGGATATTCGGGTGCCACCCCTTTGGCAGTTGCCGCCAGCACGGTAGGAAATCAAGAAGCTGTGCCGGTACTTGATCTTTATGAAGGCGTTTGGAAAACAGGTCTATATGATATAGGAAATCTCTTTTTAGGTTTGATTCCTGGCTCGGTAGGCGAGACCTCTACCTTGATGTGTTTGATAGGTGCCTTGATTTTGATAGGAACGGGGATCGGGAGTTGGAAGATTATTCTGAGCGTCTTTGCAGGATCTTATGTGATGGGTTTGATTTTTAATCTAATAGGGTTGAATGAGTTTATGTTATTGCCACCCCATTATCATTGGGTTATAGGCGGTTTGGCTTTCGGAGCTGTTTTCATGGCCACAGACCCTGTTACAGCTTCGCATACGGAGCTTGGAAAATGGATTTATGGATTCTGTATTGGTTTGTTAACGGTCTTAATACGTGTATTTAATCCCGCCTATCCTGAGGGAATCATGTTGGCTATTCTCTTAATGAATGTATTTTCTAGCCTGATAGATCATTTTGTTATCAGTTCCCATAAGAAAAGAAGATTAAAACGTGTTCCCGCAGTATCATGATGCAGTCTAATAACTATATTCTACTCTTCACAGGCATCATGACCATCGTGTTGGGCGGCCTCCTCTCCTTCACCTCTACCTATCTCCAACCCCTGCAAAAAAAACAGATAGACCTTGATACTAAAAAGAAAATACTGGCTACGGTCACGAGTCTATCAGATTTTCAGACCCCCGATGAAATTCTCAACCTATACGATCAAAGATTTGTTTCTAAAGTTATTAATCTACAAGGAGAAGAAATCAAGGTAGATGAGGAAGGTAATCCCCTGGTGGCAGAAGAGATCAATATTCAAAAGAATTACAAATTAGCACCCGAAAAAAGAAAATACCCTATTTTTATTTATCAAAATGAAAAATCTGAGCCTGAGTCTTATATTTTTCCTATGTTTGGAAATGGATTGTGGGATTGGATATCCGTTTATGTAGCCTTGTCTGGAGATATGAATACAATTCTTGGGGTTTCTTTTGATCATAAGGCTGAGACGCCTGGTTTGGGTGCACGAATTGCAAGTTCTGAGGTACAGGATCGTTTTAAGGCTAAGAAGATATTTGATGAAACAGGACAGCTCCAATCTGTTCGTATGCTTAGGGGTGAAAAAGGTCTTCCTCTGGGCCCCCACGAGGTAGATGGTATGTCAGGAGCTACCCTCACAGGTAGAGGTGTGACGCAGATGTTGAAGTCTTATTTTTCATGCTATGCTGCCTATATCCTCAAGAAAAAAAGAGAAAATAAATCTGTCCGTTAATTCGCTTTCATAGAAAGAAATGAGTGAAACTGCAACCCTCGTAGCTCCCCCCAAGGTCAGGGAAGCCCTTCTGTCTCGACGTCGTCGAGGTATCGTAAAGGATCCGCTGAATGAAGATAATCCGATCACGGTTCAAGTTTTAGGTATTTGTTCCGCTTTGGCAGTAACCGTCAAGTTGGAACCCACCCTTGTGATGGGTATCGCCGTGATCTTTGTGATCGTCTTTTCCAATCTAATTATTTCCTTGGTCAGAAATCTAGTCCCCACCCGAGTACGAATTATCGTTCAGTTATCGGTTATCGCTACCCTCGTAACCCTGGTTTCTGAGGTTTTAAAGGCATACTACTATGACATGTATAAAGTCTTGGGTGCCTTTGTAGGGTTGATCATCACAAATTGTATCGTTATGGGACGCCTGGAAGCCTTCGCCCTAGCCAATAGACCTTATGAATCTATTTTAGATGGTGTGGGGAGTGGTTTGGGTTATGCATGGGTTATTCTGCTCGTAGCCTTTTTTCGGGAGCTCTTGGGTTCGGGATCAGTGTTTGGGTGGAAAGTATTTCATGCCGCAGGGTGGGAGAGTTTTCCTGCCAATGGGCTCATGGTAGATTCTATCGGAGCCTTTCTTGTATTAGGTTTTATCATATGGGTCCAACGGGCCCAAAATGGATATGTGGAGAATTAGCTAGATCTGAACCCATGGATGTTTTTAATCTTTTTCTAAAAAGTGCCTTCATAGATAACATGGTCTTTGCCTATTTTTTAGGCATGTGTTCCTATCTGGCAGTCTCTAAGAAACTCAAAACAGCCTTTGGACTAGGTTTGGCAGTTATCTTCGTCCTGGCGATCACAACCCCCATCAATTGGCTTGTCAATGAATATGTACTCAAAGAAAATGCACTACTCTGGTTAGGCAATACCTTCAGGGGTGTGAATCTCAGCTTTCTCTCATTTATTATGTTCATTGCCATCATCGCTGCCACGGTTCAACTGGTCGAGATGGCGATAGAAAAGCTTTCACCCGTACTATATGGTGCCTTGGGCATTTTCCTACCCCTGATTGCTGTTAATTGTGCCATCTTAGGGGCTTCTCTGTTTATGATTCAGCGAGACTATAATCTAGTGGAGTCATCCGTCTATGGGGTAGGTTCAGGGGTGGGGTGGTTTTTAGCGATTGTAGCTTTGGCTTCGGTTCGGGAGAAACTCAAATACTCCAATGTACCCGCACCCTTAAAGGGTCTGGGCATCACCATGTTCATCACCGGACTCATGGGTATCGCCTTCAAAGCATTCATCGGAATCGCCCTATGATAACCCGTCCCCAGTCTTAGCATGGGTGAAGAAAACCTAGGTAAATCACTATTCCTGTACCGAGCCTCCGCAGGGTCGGGCAAGAC
>JAPOQI010000102.1 GCA_026710765.1 Cytophagales bacterium
ATCAAGACGTTCACGATCCCTATTGTAGATTCCAATGATCCGCCTCAACTTTTTTCAGATAATTTTTCTGTTAAGGAGAATAGTCCTATTGGGACTCTGGTAGGCATCATACGAGCAGAGGATCCGGAGGGAGAAAAGTTGAGTTATGGTATGCTTCGGGGGATTGATAAGACAAGCAGCACGCTCTTTGACATTGATCCTAGTTCTGGAAAAATCACCGTAATGGATGCCCAGAATTTAGATTATGAAAGAATCAGATTTGAGGAAGTCTATGTGATGGTTTCAGACAATCAAAAACCCGCATTGAGTGATACGGCTTTATATAGGATTGAGATAGAGAATGTGGAAGAGAGTTCTGTCCCTGCCAATATTGTTTTAACACCTAATGGAGACGGGATCAATGATTTTTGGCGGGTAGAAAATGTGGAATTTTATCAAGATCTCAAGCTAGTTATCATGAACAGCTACGGACAAACCTTATATGAGGCCAAACCCTATCGCAATGACTGGGATGGATACCACCAAGGTAAACCCCTTTCCCGAGGATCATACCACTATTTTTTTCTTCGCGAAAATGGAAAAGTAGAACAAAAGGGTACCATTTCCATTCTACGATAGCTATTGATATTGGGGTTTTAAAATACAAGAAATCGTGAAAAGCCTATTCTTAACCTGTCTGTTCATCCTATATCTACTCATCTTGGCTTCAAGCCTTTTTGGACAGAAACAATTTGGGAATAGCTTTTACATAGTGAATCCCTATTCATACAATACGGCTTATGCATCTGATACCCAGGGTTTACAAGCTTCTGCTCAATTCTCAGGACAGAATTCTGGATTGTCTTCTGCCCCGAGGCATGCTCATATATTTCTGGCGACTGGACTTATGGAGGGTCGGGCTGGAGTGGGCATTAGGACACATTATAGTCAATCTGGAATTTTAGAAAACACGATACTTTCGGCTGAGTTTTCCTATGTATTACCTTTGAATAGAGATTTATCTCATGTTATACGTTTTGGATTAAGTGGTGGGGGCAGATGGGAAAGCATCAATTTAGATGTTGTTCATAGAAACAATTATACAAATCCTTCGGATCCTATGTTTTACGATGAGTTATCTATGACTTCGGATATCCAATTCGGGCTTGGTGCTGTGTATCAATATCATAATTTCACAACCGGATTTCAAATTCCTTTCCTAATAGGTCTCTATCAACAAGGTCAAAAAGAAACTTGGAAAAATGTGATTCCTATGGTTTCCTATACCTTTAAATTTTCCCGAAAATGGGTAGTGATCCCTACTGTTTTAGTAAATACACTCCCCTCGGGCTTGACCATTTATGATGTTGTCACACTCTTTGGATGGGAAAAAGGAATCTGGTGGCAAGGGGGTTATCGTTCCAGTCAAGCCATGATTGGAGGAATCGGTACCACTATACAACAAATAAAAATAGGGTACGCATTTGAAATACCTTTTGGAAACTATGCAGGAATGATTGGAAATCAACATTCTATCATGCTAAAATTTAGTATGCCTCGGGGTTTGGGAGGGGAAAAATCTACGGAAAACTCTTCCCAAGATGGGTCTGCCCGAAAAAGGAAAAGAAGGTAAAAAAGAATCCCTCAGGCAATCCCTTTCCCGGGTAGATACTCTTTGTTTCCCTCTTTTAGGTTAAATCTGAGTGGATTTAGGATAAGGGTATCGGGGTGTAAGGTTTGGAGGGCATCTTCGGGGGCTATATCGGAGATATGCATAGAGGTACATTCTGGGAGTATTTCAAATATTTCCATCCCAGAAGAGAGGGTAATTGATAATTTATAGGCGCCTGCACCCAAACTAATATCCCGATTTTCAAAAACCATGATGTAAGAACCCGCCTTCACCTTGGAAATGATCCCCGACTCGGAACGATTGACGATCACCCCCGAAGAACTCGCCATAATAGACAATTCAGCCCTGAAATCTGGAGCATCCCGATTCAGGACAAACAAGACATGTACCTGCCAAGATGAACCCAATTGAAAAATGGAAGTAGGTTCTTCATCCAAATTGGTTGTGACAATGGTTTTCACATATCCCGTAGACTTTTCGTGTTCATTGGGAAGGGGGAGTTCTAATATGGCACTGACCTCATCTCCTTGTTCCCCATATTCTTGTATGGTTTGTCGTACATCTCCAAAATGCTTCATATGTCCTCCTTCCAAGAGGAGTCCTTTCTGACAGAGGTAGCGGATATTGGTCATGGTATGACTCACATAAATGATGGTCTTACCCGATCGAGAAACCTCCAACATCCTATTCAAGGCCCTCTTACGAAACTCATGATCACCTACTGCCAGGATTTCATCCATGAGAAGTATATCCGATTCTAGAAAAGCAGCCACAGAGAAAGCCAAACGTAGACTCATACCCGAGCTATATCTCTTAACGGGTGTATTTATGAAGCGTCCGATCCCTGAAAAATCCACAATTGAATCAAATTGACGCCGAATCTGGGATCTCTTCATACCCAAAATGACACCACTCAATTCTACATTTTCTGCCCCTGTAAGCTCTGAATAGAAGCCGGTACCTACCTCCAACAAAGAAGAAACGGCTCCCTGCAAATACGCTTTCCCATGGGTAGGCCGTGTGATATTGGATAGAATCTTTAAAAGCGTAGACTTACCTGCTCCATTTTTTCCCAACAACCCTACGGTATCGCCCTTATATACTTCAAAGGAAAGATTCTTCAGGGTCTGCACATATCTATCCCCATCAAAGGAACTGCCGCGGTGATTAACATTTCCTACCTGAAAATAATTCTGTTTTTTCCCCCAAATGGAATTCCATAAGCGGCTTATATCTTCTTTAAGGGTTCCAAATCCTATCTCACCCAATCGGTATACCTTGCTCAGGTTCTCTGCCTTAATAACTGTTTTTTCTGCTCCCATCTATCTCTACACTACATCAGCATAAACCTTTTCAATCCTATTCAAAAGGATTACCCCTCCCACATAAGCCAAAACAGCAATAGTAAAAGCGTATGCCAACCAAAAAGGGTCTAAAAAGCCCTCACCCAAGAAAGCATATCTATAAAATTCTGCATACTCGGTTAGCGGATTGAACAAGAGTAGTTTTTGGTATTTCGGATCCTCTACCACAGAAAGTGGATATAGAACTGGGGTCACAAAGAGTAAAGACTGAACCAAGAAATTGATCACATTCACAATGTCGCGATATCTGAGTGTAAGAGCGGAAAGCAAAAGGCCTGTCCCCACGGCAAAGAGCATTTGAAAAAATAAGACAACAGGAAAAAATAGAGCCCATAGATTGGGGGAGGCATTGGCATTTTTGAAGAAAATAAAATATCCGAGAATAGCGAGAAAAAGAACAAGTTTCACGAAAAAGTTTAAAATGTCCACACATACCCTGGACCACAATAGAGATAACTTAGGTACATAGACCTTTGTGAGGAGTGCAGAGGATTCTATAAGAAATTGGGTAATTTTTTGGAAAATCGTGGATGTAAGGCTCCAAACTATGGTACCCAGCATGTAAAACAAAAAAGGGGGTACGGTCCCAACCGAGACATTTACCATCTTACCAAAGAAAAAAAATGCGAAAGTTGCCATGATGGGTTGTAAAACGACCCAGAAAGGACCCAAGGCAGTCTGCTTATATTTGGATACGAAATCCTTTCGGAAAAGGAGATAAATCAAATATCTATCCTTCCACATCTCGGACCACCACATCTTGAAATGGGAGATTTCGGATGTGACTACCGAGGTCCAGCGATCTTTTTCCTTAGCCATCCCGGGATGTTTTTAAAAGGCGGTAGGTCATTTCTCCAAAGATGAAGAAAACCGATGCCACAACACCTATGAATAGGCTGAGTATGATGGTGAAAGAGGCACGGGGGGGATAGGAGGGTTTTTTGGGTACGGAACTGGTTTGGAGTACGCTCAGGATGGGTTTTTTCTTCTGCAAATTGATCTTGCTTACTTCGTGTTCATTAGCAAGACGTGTATAGACGGCTTCTTTTATCCTAAGTTCTGATCTCAAGGCATCTGCTCTAAATTCTGCTTTCTTGCTGAGCAGGTTTATATTTCTATCTAAATAATTTGCCAGGTTTTCCTGAGCTTTTTGATAATTCAGCCTTGACGATTCTAGACTTTGGCTAAGATAATTTAGATTGGCTCGTTCTCGGATCGTATGGTATTCTACAAAAAACTCAGACACACAAAATAGAACTTGGGAGATCATATCAAAGGCAGGTCTTGCTTCGGGCAGGCTGACAGAAAATCTGATGCCGTGAAGTTCAAATTCTTCTTCCACATCTATGCTCCCTGCGATGCTGGATAGGGCTGAGTATTCCCGCACCGCAATCTCCTTCATATATTTTCCATTTGATAAGGGTTGATTCCACAGGATGCTGATAGAATCTTGGGAAGGAATAGATGTATCGTGAAGAAAATATTCCAAAAAAGAGGTCTCTCCCTGGGATGGAGACTGAACCCTCCCCTGTCCCAAGCATTGTAGAAAGGGGTAGTAATCTAAAAGATTATCCCTAATGTAGGAGGATACCTGATCAGAATTTGATGAAGGACGAAAAAAACCCAAGCTTTGTAGGATATTTTCTTGAGTTCTATTAGAAGCATCCCCTTCTATGGAAACTAGAACAGCAGAGGTATATTCCCTTTCTGCTGTCACAAGGAAGAGAACAGCCCCTATAATAGAAAGAAGGATCCCCAGAACAAAATACTGCCATCTCTGGAACAGGTAGTCTTTGATATAGCTCAGGTTTATCTCAATATCATCCTTTGCAATTTTCAAAAAAGCCACCTAACCCACGTTTTAATTATTCCCTATTCCTTGGCTTCTTTCCAAAACACTCAAAGCCAATAAGGCAAGAGTACCCATGCCGCTCCCCAGGGCAACCCATTCTTGGGGCGATAATCTATAACGTTCAAAGGGTCTGAGCGGAACCTCTATGACAGAACCAGGTTCTACCCTGGGATAGATCTTAAAAAAAAGAAAATTACGTGGGGTCCGAGAAGAACCATTGGGATAATTAATATAAGCCCCCCGAGGATAGGCAGACTGCTTATACCCCCCTGCCATACGAACATAGTCTTTAAAAGAATAAGAGGATTGATACATGATAGCAGTCGGGTTCAACACGGCGCCCCGAACACGTACTTCTTGGAGGGTCTTTGGAATATGAAGAATATCTCCTGGTCGTAAAACCACATTGTGTTTGGAAGAATTTTTTCCCAAAGCCTTCTCAACCCGAACAGACAAATAAGAACGGGCATTTTGGGTCTGCAATGAGAGGCTGTCTTTATTAAAAATATTTTCTGAAAAGGTACGTAGCACATATCCCCCCTTGGGATATGCATCTGTAACAAGTCCGCCCGCACGATTCACCATTTCACTCAACGTTTCATGCGTACTCTGTAAGACATAGTATCCAGGATAGCGTACGGCACCTGTTATTAAGACACGTCTATCCTGATTCCATCCACCCACCCGCCGAATAGACACCCGATCATAGGCCCTGAGCGGGACCCCAAAAGCAGCTTTTTGAATAGATAAATCTGGCTTAATACTGATCAGATTCACTTCTGCCTGAAGATTTGCTCCTTCGGGTATGTGGGCAATTTCTACCCTGTTAAATTCAGCACCCACCCCTAATCCACCTGCCATGAGCACAAGATCTTCCACGGTCATGCCTTTGTAATAGGGGTATGCGCCGGGGGAGCCTACTCCTCCTTCTATGAAGACCTGCTCTTCGGGAAGAATATCTCCGTGAAAACGAATTTCTACCCGATCTCCTTCTTGTAATTCAACATCCGCAGCCTCTCCCGACATGATTTTTCCCAAATGGACCCCAAAGACTTGGGTTCTTCCATCAGGGATTCTTCGGTGAACCAAGACACGGAGTAGGAAAGCACCTTCGGAGAGCCCGGATGCTTTTTCAAGCAAATCTGTAATCTTTAATCCAGATTTCCATTCGTAGGTACCTGGACTTTCTACGGCACCCTGTATTTCTACCTGACGTAGAAAATCAGATCTAATGGTGTCTGCTATGATCAGGTCACCTCCTTCCAGGATAAATTTTTCATAATCCTTTTGACAGACGGTAAAGATCTTCTTAACAGAGTTTCTGAGTCGTCTAATCCGAAGACAATCTTGTCGGGCAGAAGCCTTAAATCCGCCTGCATAGTCCAAGAGATCAGCCAAGGATTCTTTCTCCTTGATCTCAAATATCTTAGCTAACTTAAATCCACCCTCCAAACTAACCCTAGGACCATAGACATCCACCACGATGACATCCAAATCTTGCAAACGTACCTGAGAAGAGGGGTTTCCATTTCGGAAATAATCATATACATCCAAACGACTGATTTCTTTTCCCCTCCTTATCAATCTAATATTCCGAAAAGTACCCGATAGGGCAGGTCCCCCGGCACGATAGAGACCATCCAAGGAGCTGGCATAAGCGGGTAATATATAGCTGCCTGGCTTTCGGACCTCCCCAACGACATAAACCCCTAGGGTACGTACCTTACCCAATGTCAGTACGCAAAAGGTATTTTGTTCTTTTCCTTCTGCACTAACTAGTCCGGAATAGAAACGGGATAGTTTGGATTTGACACGATTTTCTGCTTGCTTCAGGGTCAATCCGGATAAATAAACCAGTCCGACGGAGGGAATTTTGAAAGAACCTTCTCTGCTTAATGGCCCCACCTACCTTGCTTCGGCTTCTCCCTAGATATCAATTATTATCTCATCTCCATTACCTAGCCGATAGCCTTCAGGTGGAGAAAAGTTTTGGTTTGCTTCAAGCCATTGCTCTTCTTCACCAAAAAAGGAATACCCATAATATCCTTTTCCATAATCATCATCCTTTTTCTCTTCTACCTGAGAAAAATTTTCTTGGACCTCGGATTTATCTTTTTTCTCCTCAGGGTAGTAGGTATCATTTTGATACTCTTCCTTCTCCTTGCTGAGCAGATCGGCCCTTCTGGGATCAAGGTTTTCTTTGTCCAAAAGGGATCTTTCCAACAACGTAGGATCCTTGGAAAGAATCCTACGTAAGGTCTCTTCCTCAGGGGTTTGGGCCCACAAAAAAATGGGAAAAGTCGTTAGGAAAAAATATCCAAGCAGTTTCATCAAAAAAAACACTAGATCCAAACACTAAATCAGGACCGAAGCAATATTAGCATTTTATAAGCATACACGCAAACCTAATCTTCAAGAATACTTCTCAGATGGGAACCCGTATGACTTCCCTTTATCTGTATAATATCCTCTGGACTCCCTTCTCCCATGACATGTCCTCCTTCGTGTCCCCCCTCAGGTCCCAGATCTACAACATAATCTGCCCATTTGACGACATCTAAATTATGTTCTATTATGATCACGGTATTCCCTGCATCTACCAATTGATGTATGATATCAAGGAGTTGTTTAACATCTGAAAAATGGAGTCCGGTTGTGGGTTCGTCCAGGACGTATAGGTTTTTTCCTCTTTCTGGGTTCATGAGTTTGGAACCCAGTTTCAATCGTTGACATTCCCCACCTGAGAGGGTGTTAGACGATTGTCCTAGGCTGATATACCCCATGCCTACTTTTTGTATCCAATCCAATTTTCGGACGATTCTATGTTCTGAATCAAAAACCTCCAAGGCTTGATCCACAGCCAAGCGGAGTACTTCTCCGATGGAAAGTCCTTTGTAACGTACTTTCAATATTTCGGGTAAAAAACGAAGCCCCTGACACATTTCACAAGGCATGTAATCGTCTTCGGAAAGAATATGTTCTATCAGAATTTCCCCCAACCCCTTACACGTCTCACAACGACCCCTAGATTTTACATTAAAAGAAAAATGTGAAGAACTGAGTCCCCGAACCATAGCCGATTGCAGACCCGCATATAAATTTCGTATATCCTCCCAAACACCTGTATAGGTTGCAGGATTGGACCGAGAAGTTCGTCCAATGGGCGACTGATCGACTTCTACCACTTTATCTAAATCTTCAAATCCTTCTAAACTATCATATGGAAGGGTAGGTATTTGGGTCTTTTTGAGGTGCTTTTGCAAGGCGGGAAGAAGTGTATCTCGTATCAGGGTAGACTTTCCACTTCCACTCAGACCCGTTATACACACAAAATTCTTCAAAGGGATATGGACGGGGTCTCCTTTTAGATTATGTCCTCGGGCTCCTTTGAGGGTCATAAATTTCTTGGGTTTTTGTCTTCGCTGCGGTTTGGGTTTTCCTTTCTGGGACAGATTTTGCAAATAGTAGGCTGTTCCTAGGATCTTCCCATTTTTTTCTGTCTCAGATGGGGTAGAGGCAACTAATTCTTCAACATTTCCTGAAAACACAATTCGTCCTCCTTCTTTTCCCGCACCAGGTCCCACATCTACCACATGGTCTGCCGACAATATCATATCCCGATCATGCTCTACAACCACCACCGTATTTTGTTTATCCCTGAGCCTCTTCAAAGATCGTATCAAATTCTGATTATCTCGGGCATGAAGTCCAATACTGGGTTCATCAAAGACATAAATAGCCCCTACCAAATTACTATTCAGTTGAACCGACAAGCGAAGACGTTGTACCTCTCCACCTGAGATGGTATGAAGGGGTCTATTCAATGAGAGATAAGGAAGACCCACATCCTCAATAGCCTGTACTCGACGGAGTATAGACTCAAGGAGTTCAGAACCTAATAGACCTTCGTCTTCATCCAAAGAGTCTAATACCTCCTTCGCCCATGTATGTACCTGAGACAAAGACCAAGAAGACACCTCCCCAATACCCACCCCCTTGATTTTAACATGTAGTGCACTCTGCTGCAAGCGTTGTCCCTGACAGACCGAACATTCCAAATTCCTTACATACCGATACCAAGGACTAGATCTTCTTCCGATCCCTTTAACTCGTTCCAATAAGCCTATAATACCATATTCTTCAAGGATTTCAAGGTAGCTCAGTTTTTCGGGTCCTTTGAGGTCTGTCCTCAGGACAATATCTCCTTTCATAGATTCTTTTCCATACAGAAAAAGATTCAGTTTGCTTTGGGGTATCTGAGAGATGGGTTCTCGGATAGACTGTCCATGTTCTTGCAAGAACATTTCCAAGGCGTAAAAAATCTGCGTTCTCCGATACCTACCTAAGGGAATGATACCCCCCTCGGCTATGGTTTTTTGGGGATTCCCTATCCATAAGGAGGCATCTATTTTCCGTACAAAACCCAAACCCCGACATTGTGGGCAGGCACCTTCTTGGGTATTGAAAGAAAAATGAGAGGGTTGCGGGTCTCTGTACACCAAATCAGATTCGGGATCTTTAAGTCTCTTACTGAAAACATGTTCTTTTCCTTTTTGGTCTTCTACGAGTAGAATCCCTTCTCCTTCTTTGAGGGCTAGGCGTAGGGAATTTAACAACCTATTTCGTTCTGATTCGAGAACCTCAACCTCATCTATCCATATTTCTATGGTATGATATTTAAATCTATCTAAACGTACCCCTCCTCTGAGTGAACAAGATTTTCCATCTATACGGGCTCGGACAAAACCCAATTGAAAATAGCGTTCCAACATGGCTCTATAATTTCCTCGTCTATTTGTAACCACGGGTGCCCATAAGACGATCTTTTTTCCTTCAAACCGAGTGCTAATATCTGCCATCATATCATCCTCAGTCTGTTGGATCATTTTCTTACCACTTTGATAAGAATAGGCTATACCTATGCGAGCAAATAAGAGTCTGAGGTGATGATAAATATCTGTCAGGGTCCCCACGGTTGAGCGAGGATTCCGTCTGGAACGTTTCTGTGAGATGGAAATGATGGGACTTAATCCGCTTATATCCTCCACATCCGGCCGACGAAGACCTAACATGAAATTGGAAGACTTAACCGACATTGATCGCATATATCTATAATAACCCTCCCGATATAGGGTATCAAAAGCCAAGGAACTCTTCCCACTCCCACTTACACCTGTAATAACCACCAGTGAAAATCGGGGGAAACTGAGGTCTACGTTCTGCAAATTATGCTCGTTGGCGCCTCTTATACTAACCTGAGTTATCTTATCCATTATTTTCCTCCCCACTTAATACAGATGCAAGGGCAGCTAATATACAACATCATTCGCTCTCTTCGTTTTAACTGAAGTGCTATTGTTCCAAACTACTTTTCATTTCCAGGGTCTGAGGAAGGGCTTAGGGTTTTAAGAAATCATATGAAAATGTCATCATAATCCATGACGAATCTTAAAAACATTGTTAAACAACTTTCGGAGGATGCGTATAAATCTCTTCATGGGTTGTTAAAGAACAATGGTGCTGAAAAGTCGGCTCATCTACTCTGTTTTCTGAGGGAGAGAAAAGCAACTGATATGAAACTCATGAATGAACTCAGACTCAGTACCAATGCCTATTATACCCTTCGTTCTCGGCTCGGACAAAAAATAGACGAGTATTTAATCAACCGTATAGAGGGGTCCCGAACCCGTATATTGCGGAAGGTGTATAGTATTCACGACATGATCTTCACCCAAAAGCCTACCCTAGCTACGGCTACATTGAAGAAATTAGAAAAAGACCTCCTATACTATGACATGCCCCACGAATTAGCCATCGTATACAAGTATCTTAAGAAATTGCAACTCCATAGTGCCGATACAGAACGTTATGAAAGACATTATCACGAACAAATATCCAAAGGAAGAACCCTGGATAAGATGGAAAATCTGCTTTCAGATTATTTCAAAATCTATGGAAAATACTATCTCTCACACCAAGAAAAAGAAAAGCGAAAACTCATTCGTATAGAACAGGATATGGAAAAGCTTTCGCTAAGTTATCCATCTCATAGGCTCTACGTCTATGCCAGCCTGGGTACGATTTTCCACAGACTCTATACCCTTACAGAGGAAGAATATCATCAAGAAAATAAGAATGATTCAAGGGATGTGGAAGCCTTGGAAGACAAGATTCAATGTTTGGAACAACATTTGAATGAGTTTGCTGAGGATCCTGTTTATCATCATTTAAAATATGTTCTTGCTTATTTGAAGTTATCCTATTTTCATCAGTATGGGACATTCAAGAAAACAGAAGAGGCATATCAAGAAATAGAACCCTATTTACCCTATCTTCTCAACAATTATAAAGCCTATACCTTTTCAGAACATGCACTCTTTATTGGTCTTCGTTATCATATTAGAAACAGGTCTACGGCTCTGTTATCTAGTCAAAAGCGAGATAGTTTGTTAGCTAACTATGAGGTATATGTGGAGGATACGCCGCACTATCTTGCCACGCTGAGTTATCGCGTACTCTGTGAATATTATGACCGAGATTATTCAAAGGCCATCAAACTTATTGATCAATTTATGAGATATAATGGCTTACGTATGTATCCTCGTGCCACGATAGAACTTAGGGTACTTCTTTGTCTCCAATATGTCATGTTGAATGAGAAAGAAAAGGCTCAGCAACTCATAAGGAGTTTGCAAAGAAAGATCAGGACCCTACCCAGTGAACCTTATATTGAATCCATTAATCAACTCATCAGATTGTTAAAGATTCCTTTTGGGAACAAAAAGAATCAAAGAAAACAGTACCTCCTGGAACAATCTAGGAAGATATCCTTCCCCAAAACACCCAATTACTCTCCCCTCTCCTTCATAGAACTGAATGAAGATTTCGTCCACGAAATTTTTAGATTAAAGACTAAGAATCCCTTTTGATGCTAGGGATATCTCCTTTTTATGTTTGAACTCAGTGGGTCTCTCGTAGGCTTTCCCCTAGTTTTTCTTTCTCAAGATCAGACTCTCCCCGATATACCTTTGGACTAAGTAGTTGATACACAGATTCCACCACCCGATTTATATCCTGTTCTCTCATATCTGCATGGATAGGTAGTCGGAGCAAACGAGTTGCATAGTTGGAGCTGTATTTATCTAATCCGTGAAAGGGGAAGGCTTTGCCCATGGGACTTTGATGTAGGGGTACATAGTGTGAATGGGTTTCTATTCCCTGTCTTGCCAGCCTGTTTTGTAATTGTTTTCTTTGGAAGGCAGAACGGAGAATTATAAAATAAATATGTCCATTATGTTGTTGATAAGACCTAGGAAGAGGAAGTCTTATTCCTTCCTTTTCCCTTAAGGGTTGCAACAACTCATGATATTGCTTCCATAGCCTAAGTCTTCTTTCCGTGATCTTCTCCACCTCCTCCAACTGACCCAACAAATAGGCACAAGAGAGTTCGGGTAGATCATATTTTCCACCTAGGGTCTGCCAATTATACTCAGAGACCTCCCCACTTAGATAGGCTTGTCTATTGGTTCCTGAATGGTATTTCTCCCTTAAGCCAGGAATGGAAAGTCTTTTGGAAATGAGTACCCCACCCCCTTCCCCACACTGGATATTTTTTTGCTTCTCAAAACTAAACCATGAGAGATCGCCATGTCCTCCCAGGAGGGTATTTCCATGCCGTGCCCAAAGACCATGTGCATTATCTTCTGCCCACCGAATCTTTGATGAGGAGAGTAGTTTTTTCAATTTATCTAGATCACAAGCAAATCCTCCGTAGTGCATGCATATGATCCAACCCGTCCGAACGGATAAGGCTTCTGCTACCTTATCCATATCCAGGTTACAAGTTTGAGGTTCTATGTCTATAAAACGAAGTTTCCATCCCCTCCAAAGAAGTGCATTGGCTATGGCGGGATGCGTGAAAGAAGGGACTAAGGCCTCCTCAGGACCTCCCCGCTGAGGTCTGGGAAATAGTTCCATAGACCATCGCATAGCCTGCGAACAAGAGGGGGTCAATAAAAATTCCTGATCCCCAAACCGAGAAGAAAACCAGTCCACACAGCGAGACGAATACTTCATACCATTCGGTCCGCAAGAGGAAAGGTAATCCTCCACATACCCCCTAGATCTAGAACAAGAGGAGAAAGGCAAAAAAGCTAATCTCAGATTATCCATTCTATGATGTACTGATCATGCTTTCCCAGTATGTACGTGGTGTGCAAAATGAAGTTGTATGTGTACCTCATTTAGAAATAACGAAAAGGACACGCAAATTTCATATAAAGATACGTTTTCATAATTATGATCTTTGGGAATTCTTTTATGCTTTCTCCTTTTAAGATTTCTCTGGGGATAGCTTTATTGTCCATTCTTTTATATTTGCCAGCCCTGCAAAACCAATACAATTTGGATGATGATCTGGTTACGAGAGATCATCCGCTCACACGGCAAGGACTCTCTGCAAGCTATGAGATCATTTCCTCAGCCTACGCACATGAAAAGGGGATCTCTTATGGATACAGGCCCCTAGTCTTACTTAGTTTTGCCTTGGAACAAAGTCTTTGGGGTCAGGATCCGAGACTATCTCATTTGATCAACATATTGCTCTACGCCTTAGGCGTATTTTTATTTTCTTATTTCTTCGTACAGCTATTGCCCGTTTCTTCGGAATTCTTCATCTGGGCAGGACTCATTTTTGCCTTGCATCCCCTACATACAGAAGTTGTTTTAAGTTTAAAAAATCGGGATGAACTCATTGCCTTAGCTTTTGTGGGTGGGAGTGCTTGTACCAGTCTTTGGGTTTTGAAAAAGAAAAATTTGTCCTACCTACTCATCGCCATTTTATTAGCTTTTCTGGCTTCCTTAGGCAAGAAATCAGCTCTTCCTAGTTTGTGTGTGGTTCCGATCGGGATCATTTTATTTAGAAAAGACATTCCCTTCCAACGAATTTTATGTGCAGGACTTATCCCTGCCTTATGCATCCTTATTTTTTCACCCCTAGGAAGTGAAAAAGCCAATATTCTCTGTGTTATTTTTCTTTTCTGGATTCTTTGGTTTGTCCACGAACCTAGTTCTCGCACCCTCGTGGGCTTGCTTTATTTGATGGCTGGAGTTTATTTTCTATATCCCTTTCTTTGGCCGCTCGGGATGGGAATGGCATTTCTTTCCCTTGTTCTCATCTTTTGTTTTCCATCTCATAGGAATCTTCTTTATCTCCTGAGCTGTATATATATTGTGCATACGGGATATTTTTTTTGGAACCCCTATTTGATATGGATATCCCTCTTATTGATCGGGTGGAGGGCCACTGCACCCATGCCCCTTTCTACCCGAATCGTATTTATTGGCAGCTTTATAGGTATTGGGGTTCTGTGGTTATATGTATATGATTTTCATCGGGGAAAGGTATTACTCTTCCAGGCGCTTCCTGTCTATCTCTATGCTTTTACCCATTATCATTTGCATCCTCTCCTGAGAAAAGGGATTAAAATTTCTCTTTGGATAGGACTCCCATTGAGTTTCTATCAACTGGGTTTCTTTAATGAATTCACCCCCATTGTCCTTATCCCGTGTCTCCACTACCTCAGCAATGGACCATGGAAGAAACATATTAAAAAATATCTAATCTATCTCCCTTCTCTCGGGGTCCTGACATCAATTATAATCCTTTTTCTCTCAGATCCCCAATCCCATGCCCAAAACGGAATAGATGAATGGCTTCAATTCTCAAGTCCAACCCAGGGGCTCAGAAATGAAGGACGACTCTTAAGTCCTATGGAAAACAGTCTGGCGGCAGAGCATACCCAGATAGAACGTGTCGGAACCAGTTTCTATGTTATGGGAGTCTATGCACAAAAAATCCTATTTCCCTTCCCTTTACAATCTTATTATGGACATCCTTCCCTTCCCCGTCTTTCCCTTTTAGATCCCTCTGCTTTGTTTTATTTTTTGGGATATATGGTTCTATTCTTTTTGTGTATAGCTTGGTGGAGACAGAAACCCATACTTTGTTTTGGACTCCTGCTCTATCTCATAACCTTATTTCCATACAGCAATCTTTTTGAATTGGTGGCAGGCATGCTGGCAGAACGTTTTACCTTGTATGCTTCTTGGGGATTTTCCCTTTTGTGTGTAGGACTTTTGTTTCAGCTTCCCAAGAGGATTTTTCGTCCCTTTCTGTTATTCTATCTCCTTTTTTTTACCTACGTGGTAGAGTTAAGAATTTCGGAGTGGTACAATTTGTCTACCCTATTGGGAACAGACATTCGCAAAAGACCCTCAGCCAAGCTTCATGAGTTGTACGGACATCATCTTTTGTCGGAGGGAAAAAGAGAACCTGCCATAGAACAATTTCATAGTTCTCTATCTCTCTTTCCTGATTTCACACCCCTTTGGAACCGACTCGGAGAGCTTTATCAAGAAGAACAAAAATATCTACAAGCCATCTCACACTACACAAAAGCTTGGAAGTTAGACCCATATTATGAACCCTATATCCTGTTTAACCTAGGTACCTGTTATGCCATGACAAATCAACCCCAACAAGCCATTCACTATTATCGGAAATATCTTGGAAAAGATCCCAAACACCTGCAAACCTATCTCAATCTCAGCTATCTACAATTCCTCTTGGGAAAAAGAGAAAAAGCTAAAAAAACTCTATACAAAGCACTAAAATATCATCCACAGCATCCCGATTTGATCAATAATCTAAATCTCATATCAGAAGATCTTCCCAAGCATGCTAAAAAATGGGCTCAGAAGAATAAAGGGAAATAAAGCATATCTATTCTTTCCATAGTTTTTCCTAATTTTCGGATAGCTTCTGGGTTTCGTAATACCGTACATGATGGCTGTACCCATGGGGTTCTGATTTTTAAGCTTTGCATGGAAGAATATGGGCATGAAAACGTATTAAATTCTTCTCCCGAAATCTCTTTAGGAGAAGGGTCTTCGGGAGAGGAGGTTTCTGAGAAGAGACAGACCCATTTTACCCTCTTGGGAACAGGGATAGTTCTGCTGAGTCTTTTCATAGGTTTGTCCAGTTTATCTTATTTACTTTCGGGTACGGCTGATCAAAGTTTAGTGGAAGAACTTCTACACCGAAAAGGATGGGAGACTGAGGTTCCCATTAATAATTGGTTCGGACTGGTAGGGGCTGTAATCGGGTATTTTCTTCTCCACGAAGGATTTGGATTGGGAAGTCTGTTCTTTCTTCCTATTTTTCTTTTAGGGGGTGTTGAAATCTTTTCGGGTCGGCAATTTTTTTCTCTACGGCGCACAATCGTTTTTTGGTCATTTTGTGGTTTGTGGAGCAGTCTCCTCTTGGCATTCCTGACCCTAGAGCATCCCAAACCCTTCACCACACTCCCTCTACACGGAGATATGGGCAGAGAGGGTATTCTTCTTCTGGTACATCTCATCGCTAAGGGGTGTCTTCCCTTCTTAATCGTTATTTTGTTGGTCTTTCTGGTATATTATTATAAGCTGTTCCATTGGGTTCCCAAGTTCAAAGCTTTGTTTCAGAGAAGGTTCCAGGCTAGCCTTCCCGAAGCCTCTATTCAAGCTGAAAACCCCTCCTCCTATACCCCGCTCAGCGAGGAAAACCCTAGCCCATCCCAGACCCCATCAAATGATCCGGAAGAAGAAACCATTCAACGACTTATTCGGGAAACACAAGCAGCTGTAGCAAAAGAAACCCAGATGAAAGCTGAAAAAAAACCATCCATCCCGTCCCATCCTCCAATCTCCTCTTCTCAATCTTCGTCTACAAGACAAAGCTATCACCCACCCCACTCAAATCTTCTTCAAAATCCCCCCTCAACCTCATCTACCCCATCCCCTACCGAATTGGAACAAAAAAAAGAACGTATTAAGCAAATCTTAAAAGATTTTAGGGTACATCTTGTGGAGGAGGAGGATATTAAGTGTACGATAGGTCCCACTGTCACACTTTATGAGGTTATTCCCGAGGCGGGAACAAAGGTATCTCGTATTCAGGGTTTGGAAGATGATATTGCCTTAGGCTTGGCAGCAAAGGGTATTCGTATCATTGCCCCTGTGCCGGGCAAGGGAACCATTGGCATAGAGGTTCCGAATGCTCGTCGGGATTTTATTTCTTTGCGTTCGGTAATTGATCAACCCGCTTTCACCAAGACGGAGGCTGAATTACCCATTATTCTAGGGAAAGATATTTCCAATCAAATTATTGTATCCGATCTGGCACAAATGCCTCATCTACTTATAGCAGGTGCCACGGGTCAGGGAAAATCTGTGGGTCTTAATACCCTCTTGATTTCACTCCTCTTCAAGAAATTACCGCATCAATTAAAGTTGGTCCTGATAGATCCTAAGAAGGTGGAGTTAAGTCTTTTTGAAGAGATAGAAAATCAATTCCTTGCCAAGATACCCGAAGAAGAACATGCCATCATAACGGACCCTCAAAAAGCTGTCTACACCTTGGATGCACTTTGTAAAGAGATGGATGCCAGATATGATCAATTGAAAGAAGCAGGTTGTAGAAATCTAATGGAATACAATCAAAAAATTCTGGCAAATCAAGGTTCTTCTCCGCATGACGTGCTGCCTTATATTGTCCTAGTCATAGACGAGCTAGCCGACCTGATGATGACAGCGGGTAAGGAGGTTGAAAAATATATTGCCCGATTGGCACAACTCGCACGAGCCATTGGTATTCACCTAGTCTTGGCAACCCAACGACCTTCTGTAAATGTTATCACAGGTCTTATCAAGGCAAATTTTCCTACTCGCTTATCTTATAAGGTGAGTTCACAAATAGATTCTCGGGTCATCTTGGATGCACCGGGTGCGGATCGTCTTTTGGGTAAGGGAGACCTTTTATTTGATAAAAATGGGGAGCTCATTCGTCTTCAATGTCCTTATGTGGCTACGGAAGAGGTAGAAGATGTGTGCAGCTTCATTGGAGAACAATTTTCTCCGGAAGACCCCTATACCCTTCCCAAACCCGATATCAAACAGGATGGAAATCCACTCGCTTTTAAGAAAGGAGACAGAGATGCTCAAATTGAAGAGGCTGCCCGTATTCTATTTGAGCTCAAACGAGGTAGCGCATCCTTGCTACAACGAAAAATGGGTATGGGTTTTGGTCGTGCCGCACGAGTTATAGATCAACTTGAACAGCTCGGTATTTTGGGACCTATTAAGGGTTCTAAACCCCGTGAGCTACTTGTTTCCAGTTTGGAGGAATTGCAGAATATCTTGAATGAGGACAGATAGTTTGCCGCTACATAAGGGTTTCTTCGTGGGGATCTTATTCTTGTCCTTTCTGCATCCAGGGTTGTCCACTCCAAAAGCAAAGGTAGTCCCCCTACAAAGCGGAAATCCCAAAACAAAACAGATACTAGAAAGCTTATCCAAGCGATATCAAGCTTCAGGACTCAACCGATTAGACTTCATCTATACGATAGAAAATCCGTCCTCGGACCAAAAAGAAGAAGTCATAGGAACGGTCTATTTTCAGGGAAAAAATTATAAGTTAGAACTGAACGATCAACATTTCTACTACGATGGAAAAACCTTCTGGAACCATTTGATTTCCAGTAAGGAGGTCAATGTTCAGGAACTCCATACCCTGGATGAGAATATAATTC
Source organism: Cytophagales bacterium (assembly GCA_026710765.1). Lineage (GTDB taxonomy): Bacteria > Bacteroidota > Bacteroidia > Cytophagales > JAPOQI01 > JAPOQI01. The sequence continues at coordinate 18,457 of JAPOQI010000102.1, forward strand.
GGGGTCCACAAGATATCTTGAACCTATATCAAAAGGGATTCAAGTACAGGACCCTTCAACGAGATCAGGATAAGGCAGAAATAGAGTTGATTCCCAAGGATAAGGATAGAAATTTTTTCAAGGTCAAATTAGGAGTTGACATAGTCAATCATAAGTTATTGGGGTTTTCCATTTTTTACAGAAATGGAAACAAACATCAATATCGGGTTCGGAAAGAGTATGAAATAGGTCCCACAGAATCCATTGATTTCTTTCGCTTTAATGCAAAAGTCTATCCAGATGTAGAGATAATAGATCTTAGGTGAAAACAGCCAAACTTAACATAGCAAATAGGCCCCTTTTCCACGGAAACAATTTAGATGTTTTACAAGGGATTAATAGTTCCTGCACAGACCTGATATCCTTAGATCCGCCTTTCAATAAGAAAAAAACCTTTGAAGGCGATGGTCTTATGAAGACATTGTTGGAAAAATTATTAAATGAGGTGGAGGGAAAAGGGTTCATAGATTTTAAGGAGGATGTCTCGTCAAGCTCTTTGGGATAGCATACTTCAAAAGGGGACCTGCTTATGTGTGGGTTTGGATACGGTACGGGACCTTTTACCGCCTTCATTCAGGAAAGAAAAGCATGGCTTAGCACGTTTTAATCGTGCGATTATAGAATCCACAGCTGATCTTGTTTTTGCCTATAAGGTGAATACGGCTTTTTATGAAGCGGAGGGTATGGCAGGTTTGGAAGCCATGGAAGAGACCCTCTCATGCATTCCTCAGGATTGTTTTCTTATTGTGGATGGGAAGCGATCTGATGTGGGTCATAGTGCTGAAAAATATGCGGAGGCATATTTTTCTACCTTCGCAGTAGATGGATTAACGGTTTCTCCTTTCCTGGGAAGAGATGGATTAGAACCCTTTTTGGCACGCAAAGATAAATGGACAATCATTTTGGGTGCTAGCTCTAATCCAGGATTTGAAGATTTTCAGGCATTAAAATTAGAAGACGGAAATACTTTATTTGAAGAGGTTATGCGAAAGACAAGTACATGGGGGAGTCCTGATCACATCATGTATGTGGTAGGGGGTACTCGTCCTGGGGTCTTGGATCGTCTCCGTGGACTATTTCCTGATCATTTTTTTCTGGTGCCGGGTTTGGGTGAGCAGGGGGGTTCTCTTGAAGAGGTTTGTCAGGTGGGCTTTCGGGGTTCTCTTTCCCGAAAAGGAGGACTTATTCTTAATAGCTCCCGCAGCATCTTATATGCGGATTCTAGAGAAGATCAATTTGCTCGAGCTGCCCGAAAACAAGTTCTTCGGAATATAGAAGAAATAAAACCTTTCTTGACTTGAAATCCTGGTCCTATAAACCCCTACCCCCGACAAAAGATATTCTTCCTTTTGCCCGAGAGAGTAAAATTCTTAGCCGTTTGCTTTGGCAAAGAGGATTGCGTACCGAGAAGGAGATTCACACCTATCTTAACCCATCCTTAGATGATCTTTCTTCTCCGCTCTTAATGCGTAACATGGAAAAAGCAGCCCAACGACTTGAGCAAGCCATAGAACAGAAAGAACATATACTCATCCATGGAGACTATGATGTGGATGGGATGAGTTCAGTTGCCCTCTGTTATCTTTTTCTAAAGCAACACATGCCTTCTTCATGCCTTCATAGCTATCTTCCTCATAGACAAGAAGGGTATGGCTTTTCTGAGGCGGGACTTCAATCTGCCACAGAACATTCTTGTACGCTAATTTTATGTCTAGATTGTGGGACGCAGGATGTAGAGCCTATTCGTCGGGCACAGGAGAAGAAAATAGATGTACTGGTATGCGATCATCATATTCCTTCCCCACCGCTATCAAATCCTTATGCTTTACTGAATCCTACCCATCCTGAGGATGGTTATCCGTGCAAGATACTGAGTACAGCAGGTGTGGCATTTAGACTTTTGGAGGCTGTTTCTGAGTTAAGAAATTATCCTTTGGAAGACCTTCATGCCTATCTACCTATGGTGGCATTGAGCATTTGTGCTGATCTAGTTCCGTTGAAAGAAGAGAATAGAACCCTGACCTATTTGGGTTTGAAGGGGTGGAGAACAAAGGTTTTACCTTCTCTCAAAGCCTTGGCAAATCAGTCTAAGCTAGCCAATCCCATTAAGCCACATGATCTTAGTTTTAAGATTATTCCACGTTTGAACGCGGCAGGTAGGATGGATCATCCCAAAGAGGCTTTCAAACTTCTTATCTCCCAGGAAGACGAAGACATTCAGCAACAAATTCGCTGCCTTGAGGAATGGAATTCCCAACGTAGATCCCTACAAGAAAAAATAACCCAAGAGGCTCTTAAACAAATAGATTCCAAGAAAAACATACAGGTTCTTTTTTCTCGGGATTGGCATATAGGGGTATTGGGGATTGTGGCATCACGGTGTGTAGAAGAATCTCGGCGACCATGTATTGTCTTGGCTTCCCAACCTGGGGTTGGAATCTGGGTCGGGTCGGCTAGATCGGTAAATGGCATAAATATTCATCAAGAATTGAAACGATGCGATCATTTGTTGGAAAGGTTTGGCGGACATAGTTCAGCTGCTGGACTTTCTTTGCGAGAGGAAAATATAAGTCTTCTCAGTGCAAAGTTGAACGAGGGTTCAAATGTGGGACCTCCAGATTTATCCTATACTGAGGGGATCCAAATTATAGACCTATCTTTGGAACTATCCCAGATTTCCGAAAATATGTATCAGGGTATAGAACAACTTTCCCCCTTTGGTCCCGAGAACCATGAACCCGTTTTTTCCAGCACGCATTTAGAATTAGTATCTGCACCCAAATGGTATCGTGAAAAACACATGGAACTTCAGGTCAAAGACCCCCGCAGTGGAACCCGAAAAAGAGCTATAGGATTCTATATGGATAAAAAAAACTACGAACACATACTGAAAAAAGGATCTACCCATCTACACCTTGCCTACACATTGGAACGAGATAAGTTTCGGCAGCAAGAATTGCTGCTAAACATAAAAGATATAGCCTTGGACTGATTTTGAAGATGGAAAAAAAGGTAGAGGCTAGGGATTTGGTTAAGAGCTATGCAAAAAGACGCGTGGTCGACGGAATTTCTCTTTATCTACGGGAGTCTGAGATTGTAGGCTTGTTGGGTCCGAATGGTGCAGGAAAGACGACCTGTTTTTATATGATAGCAGGATTAATTCGTCCGCATCAAGGCGCCGTATACTTGAACGAACGGAATATCACCCACCTACCCATATACAAAAGAGCCCGATTAGGTATTGGATATCTTCCCCAGGAAGCCTCTATATTCAGACATCTCTCCATAGAAGACAACCTACTTTCGGTCTTGGAAATGTCCCACCTCTCTCGGAAAGCACAAAAAAAACGTATGGAGGAACTCCTGAGCGAGTTTAATCTTCAACACATTAGAAAACATTCGGGTTTAATTGTTTCAGGCGGCGAAAGACGCCGAACCGAAATAGCCAGATCCCTAGCCATCCAACCCTCCTTCCTACTCCTAGATGAACCCTTTGCAGGAATAGACCCCATTGCTATTGAAGAAATTAGAGAAATTATTCTCAGGGTTAAGAAAAAGGGTATTGGTATTCTGATCACAGATCACAATGTACGTGAAACCCTGTCTATTGTGGACAGATCTTATTTGGTCTTTGAAGGAAAACTCCTAAAATCAGGAGGACCTACGGAATTAATTCAAGATGAAGAGGTGAAAAGACTCTATTTGGGTTCTAATTTTGATCTAAATTCTAAATTAGGACAAAAGGATTCCTAGGAATCTGGAAAAGATTGTTCACATATCTTATGTCTCAAAACCGATATTTGAAATGGAAGCTTATATCAGATTATTAAAAAAGGTTCTTCTGGAAGGCAAACCCAGAAAAGATCGGACAGGTACAGGTACCTTCAGCCTCTTCGGCGAACAAATTCATATAGACCTCCAAAAAGGTTTTCCCCTCCTAACAACTAAAGAGGTACATTTTCCGTCCATCGCCCACGAATTACTTTGGTTCCTCAGGGGAGAAGATCATATTGGATACCTAAGAGAAAATGGGATCACCATATGGGATGAATGGGCAGATCCCAAAACAGGATTTGTAGGCCCCTTGTACGGAACCCAATGGACCCGTTGGAAATCCTCAAAAGATGAAAAACCTGTCAATCAAATTGAACAACTTATTCGAAATATCATCCATGACCCCAGTTCCAGACGATTGTTAGTAAGTGCATGGAATGTCGGCTTGCTGAACGAGATGAAACTTCCACCCTGTCATGTACTTTTTCAAATCTTTGTGGAAGAGGGAAAGATCTCTTGTCAATGTTATCAACGGAGTGCGGATCTCTTTCTGGGTGTTCCTTTCAATATAGCTTCATACGCACTTTTAACCCATCTTATCGCTCATATATGTAATCTGACTCCTGATCGTCTTATTCTTGTTTTTGGAGATGTACATCTTTATCAAAATCATTTAGATCAAGCAGAAATACAATTAAAGAGGAGTCCTCGTTCTCTTCCTCGTCTTGAGTTGAAGACAGGTGTGCGGAATATTTTTGATTTCTCATACGAAGATATCAAACTCTTAAACTATCATCCCTATTCCCGTCTCCGTGCAGATGTATCCGTTTAGATCATTTTTGGACTTGTATATAAAATAAAATCATGGGTAATAGCAGCGTTTTTGATTTGATAGGACCTGTCATGATAGGTCCTTCCAGTTCCCACACGGCAGGGGTGGTTAGATTGGGGTGGATAGCTCATCACATTCTGGGTCTCATGCCCACCCAGGTAGACATTATTTTTTATAATTCTTTTGCCAAAACTTATTCAGGACATGGTTCAGATAAAGCGGTCATAGCAGGTCTCATGGGTTTTTCTACCTTTGATCCCCGAATTAGAAATTCCCTTTCTTTGGCTAAACAAAGAGGTATGAAATATCATTTTCGTCCCTCCCATAATTCACTTAACAGACACCCTAATACCCTAGAAATAAGGGGTCAGCATGGGAAAGATAGAGTCCATTTGGTCGGAGAAAGTACGGGAGGCGCTAAGGTCAGGGTCAGCCATGTGAACGATTTTTCTTGTAATTTCCACCATGACAGTCCAACCCTACTTATCTTCGCAGAAGACAAAAAAGGTTCTATCGCCCAAATCACAACCCTTATTTGTGAAACAAATAGTAATATCGCTTCCATGACCCTGGATAGAAAGGCAAAGCACGGAGAGGTTTTGATGGGTCTGGTTCTGGACCAAAATCTGCCAAACTATGTTCTGGATCAGATTAAAGCGCTTCCTTGGGTGGAGAAGATTAAATATTTATCTTGATGGGATATTTTCTTCGTACGTTCCTTTTTTTCAAGATATTTTCTGTTTTTGTCCTTCAGGCTGGGGTACAGGATAGGTCCATCCCACCCGATACCTTAGAATTAAGATTGTCTGATTGTTTCGAACAGGCTCTAGCCTATAATTTTTCGGTTCAAAAGACCGTACTAAACATCAGAGAGGCAAAACAAAATCTCAACACCTCAAAACTAGCCTTCACACCCTTTCTAAGAGGAAGGAGTGGGTTGAATCAAAACTGGGGACGCTCTGTAGATCCAACCAGTAATTTATTCGTTAGCCGACAAAATACAGCCGTCTCTTTGAACATGAATGCGGGATTGAATCTAGGAAGAGGTTTGCAAAGACTTTCTGAGGTCAAACGTGCTCGGGTTCAACTTCAAATGGCAGAATTGGATGCGGAGTCCATCCGCTACAACACGGTCATTTCGGTTCTTTCACAATATCTGGATATTTTGTTGTCAGAATCTTTATGGAAAAATGAAATTTTTAAATTGGAAAATATTCAAAATAATTTGAATATTTTTAAGGAGAGAGTTAAGATAGGTGAGATTACGGAATCGGATTTTTTAAAGATTCTTTCTCAAGAGGGTACGGGAGAGGTTCAGGTTATTCTTCGGGAGAACGAGTATAAGATGGGTCTGCTTCAACTCAAGCAGGCATATCAAATTCCTCTCGGACAGGAAATACGTCTAGACCCCATCTCCTTGAACCTATCTCTCTCAGAATACACAGAATATAATTTGGATTCATTATATCAGGTAGGGAAAGAATCTCATCCCAGGTTGGAAAGAGCTAGGATGAAATTGGAAGAGGCTCGGATCCAATTGCAGATTTCACGACATCAGTTTTTTCCTTCTTTTGAGATCACAGGGGGTTTGCGGAGCAATTATTCTAGTGTGGCGAATAGACCCCGATTTGGACGTGGTGAGTCGGTTTTTACCTATCCTGTACTTGGATACTTAACCGAAGATCCTAGTCAAACCGTTACGATACCCCAGGAAATAAGTCCTCCTATACAGTTATCTCCAGATTTTCCGATCTGGGATCAATTAAATCAAAATCTATCCTATGGGGTGGGTGCCAGCATGTCTATTCCCATTTACGATCAAGGGACCAAGACGGCAACCCTTCAACGTTCTCGACTAAATCAACAACGGGCATTAATTGAATGGAAAGAAGAGGAAAACAGATTTCGGGTAGAGATAGAAAGAGCTCTTCAACAACTTCAATTGTCGCAGAAACTATGTCGGGCTACCGAGAGAAGTTTGGCACTTTCTAAACTCACCTTTCAAGAGATCGAAAAGAAATACCTCCTAGGTTCTGCCACTCAAAATGAGTATGAGATATCCCTCAACGAATTATTTCAAGCTCGGGGAGAACATTTAAGAAGTCAATATACATTGGTTTTTAGAGAAAAGATTCTTCAGTTTTATCAAAATCCCAGGACAATCCCTACCTTGTCCCCACCTTAGTCAACTTCATTTTATGGTTTTAGAGAAAAAGAAAAAAAAATATCGCAAGATCATATGGATTGCTTTGTCGGGATGTGTTCTGCTATTTTTTCTGGGCAGAATTTTCCCTTTTGGCAAAGAGGATGTACCTATTGTAGAACATGTTCGCATCAAAAAAGATACGCTAACACAGCGGGTATATGGGACAGGGGTTGCTGTTTCGGCAGAGGAGGTAGTTCTTTCCCCCGATATTTCGGGTGAGATTACAGAGGTTTATGTAGGGGAGGGTCAGTTTGTGAGAAAAGGAGACCTCTTGTTTACGGTACAAAGTCAGAATTATGAAAACGCCCTACACCGTGCTACGGCAGAACTCAATCGTAATCATGCCAACCTCACCATGGCAAAAGCCCGTTTACGTTCTAAGGAATTTGAATTCCATCAGGTCCAAAAAGACTTTGAACGCAAAAAACAGCTCTACAAACAAAAACTACTCTCCCAAGCCGATTACGAAATAGCAGAATCTAAATATCTCAGGTCTGAACAAGATTTAGAAATATCAAAATATGAGGTCAAGTCCAGGGAGTATTCTCTTATCAGTAGCAAATCTTTCTTGAAAGAAGCAGAAGAAAATCTTTCCCTAACCCGAATTTATGCCCCAATACATGGGACCATTACCGAACTTATGCGAAAACCCGGTGAACGCGTGGTGGGAACCCGACAGACCCAAGGAACAGATATGATTCGGATCTCTAATCTGGATAGCATGATCATTCAATTGATGGTTCACGAGACCGATATTTCCCATATCAGGTTGGGAAATTATGCGGAGATCCGAATGGAGAGCTATGCACAGCTCCGTACCCATTTAACAGGTAAGATTGTTGCCATCTCCTATGTGCCTACAAATTTAGATGCCAAAGGGAATATTAATACCAATTCAGTGACAGAATTTGAGGTGAAGGTGCACGTTTCTCCACAATCCTATGAAAAACTGCCTTCCCTGGAAGAAATACCTAACCCCATCCGACCCGGTATGACAGCCCACGTCCAAATCATTGCCCGAAAAAAAGAAAATATATGGACACTACCCGTAGAATCTGTGGTAGCAAAAACCGATTCTAAGGGTAGGTTGAACGAGAAAATCTTTCTCTTTCAAAAGAGAAAAGCCAAATCCATGGATATACAAACGGGTATTCTGGAAGGTGATAGGATAGAGATTATTTCATCCAATTTGGGTACCCAAGACATCGTCATCTCAGGTCCCTATCTCCTCTTACATAAAGATTTAAAAAATGGATCCGAAATTAGGCTCAGAAACCCCAATGATAAAAGGAGAAAGAAAAATAATAGGAGACCCAACAAGGGTCGGGACAGAAATTCAGGATAGAATCTGGGTTCCTACCTAAGACCTAGGGTGCTACACGTGTGCTTCTCCAACCGTATTTTCCAAGTCCTGGGGAACGTAGGTATAAGATTCTGTCATGCCATCGGTCTTTTTTTCCCTGAAAGAATTCGTATTGCGAAGGTTTGATTCTGTATCCACCCCAAAAAGGGGGACATTGACTTGGGTCGGAGACGGGTTTTTCTCGGAGTTTATGAATGGCTTCCTCTCGTATGTGACGACTTTGGGGTGATTGCCATGCTGAGATTTGACTTCCGAGGGGTCGGGTTGCAAAATATTCTTCGGCCTCCTTCCGAGAAACCTTACGTGCCTCCCCTTGAATCCGAACCTGACGAATCTGAGTTGGCCAAAAAAATAAAAGCGAAACCCTGGACAAATAAGCTATATCTTCTGCCTTCTGAGACTCTAAATTTGTAAAAAATACAAAACCCCTATAATCAAAAGATTTTAACAAAACCACCCGAGAAGAAGGTTGCTGCAAGAGGGAAACCGTAGATAAAACCATCGCATTGGCAAAATTATCCTCCTGCTGAGCCTTTAAAAACCACTCTTTAAAAACGTGCAATGGGTTAGCTGATAGGTCAGCCTGATTAATGTCTTCTCCATCATAGTCTATCTGCGAATTATTTATTTTCATCTTCTTAAAGAAAAATATAACCTATGCTACCCAAGTGCATCTACCGATATGTACGAAAAATTTGTCAAATATAGCCTCAGTTTGTACCTTAGATGAAGAGGAATCTCTTGAAAAACTATCTCTTGGGGTGCATGCGGAAGCTTTGAACCCATCTCATAAAAGACATGAATGCTCCTACTCATTCAAAAGAGGGATTGATAAAACAAATCAAATCTTTGAAAGGAAATCCTTTTGAGCTAATAAAGGAGTTGAGGGCTATCAAGAATACTTTTGAAGAGCTGGACAAAAAAGCACAGCAAGTAGCCCTTGAAAATTTCTTGGAAGACGGAGGTGAAAGACATGAGTTCAGGTATAAAACGGATCCCCTAAGTATCAGTTTTTATGAACTCTACCATAGTCGTAAAAAAAAGGAAGAAGAAAAATTAAAGCATCTCCAAAAAGAAGAAGCTGTAAATCTCAGGGCCAGAGAGGATCTCTTAGATCAGCTTAGAAACCTGATTTCCAAGCAAGAAATATCGCCTGATAAAAAAAGATTTGAGGAGTTGCAAAGGGCATGGGAAAAGCTTGGAGAGGTCCCCCTCCACAAACGAAAAGAGGTCCAAGCCAGCTACCGAATCCTCCTTAGACGGTTTTGGGATACCCAACGTATCTATGCCCAACTGAGTCACTTAGACAAGGATCGTAATTTAGATCAAAAAAATCAACTTTGTCAAGAGATAGAAAACACAATCCCTTCGGTACAGGAAAACTCATCCCCCAGCTTTTTCACATGGAAAAAGCAGGTACAAGAATGGCAAGGACAATACCGAAAAATAGGTCCCGTACCCCAAGCAAAACAAGACGCAATAACCAAACGCTTCCACGAAGCCCTGAAACCACATCTCAAAGTAGAAGAAAAGATAAGGGAGGAAAATCTAAGGGAAAAATTAGAAATTATTCAACATATGGAACGGGTGCTAAAACCTCCCCCTGCCCCGCATGCTAAAGCTTGGAGCGAACAAACACAAAAGGTATTCTCATGG
>JAPOQI010000103.1 GCA_026710765.1 Cytophagales bacterium
AAAGAATACGTATATAGATAAAGATGGTAAAGAAGTGGAGTTGAAAATTCCACCTATACGGCCTTTTACTGAGGAAGAGCAGCATAATATTTTCATATTCCTATATGAGTTCTATAAATTGGACGCTGTAGGGTTCTATGCCGAGAGAGACTCAGCAGGTAGGCCTGTTAAATGGTGTTCTGATGAAGGCATTCAACGGGTTTGTGATGCTTTTGAAAAATGCCCTGAGGATTATCAGGAAGTTTTGGCAGAAGTTTTACAGGGGGAAGATGGTTATGATACGATGTATATTTATAGAGAATTATCCGTATTCAATGGTACGGGGGACAAGACCTGTGCTTATGTGAATATTTTGTTTAAGTCTATGATTAAAGCAGAGGAAGCAGGAATCAGAAACCTTTCCCTTTAAAGAGACTCCCCTTTTTTGATGGCAGGGCATGGTCTTTGTTTTATTTTTAAATCCATAAAAAGATGAAAAAGAAAAAAGTTGAGAAGGGAGTGTTGAATGTTAAGCCAGGGACGGTATTTGTTAGGGATAACCTCGAGATTATGCGGGGGCTGAATGACGAATGCGTTGATTTGATCTATTTGGATCCTCCGTTCAATAAAAACCAGAACTTCACCTCCCCAATCGGTTCAAAAGCCAAAGGGGCTTCATTCAAGGATTATTGGGTGCCGGATGATGTGACAGAGGGGGAGATTGAGTACATAAAGGAGAAACAAAGTAAGATCTACGATCTTCTGAAAGCCGTTGAGGGTATAGGGGTGAAGGGTTCTTATGTGTATTTGTTCTACATGGCTCGCAGGTTGATGGAATGCCACCGTATTTTAAAAAGTACGGGAAGCATTTATCTTCATTGTGATCCTACGATGTCTCATTATCTGAAACTTCTGTTGGATACCATTTTCGGTGTGAAGAATTTCAGGTCTGATATTACCTGGAGACGGAAAAATCGTACAGGTCGTGGGTCTACCCGATTCGCTAATAATATAGATCATATCTTCTATTATGTGAAAGGGGAGGGAGATTTCTATTGGGATCAGCCCTTCATTGCATATGACGAAAGCTATATTAAAAGTTCGTACAATAAGATAGATGAGAAAGGAAGGTTCCGATTAACTGAATTAGTAGGGGCAGGGCAAAGATATGGGAGTTCAGGGGAGCCTTGGAAAGGGGTAGATCCTTCTGAAAAAGGTTATCACTGGGCGCCACCCTTAAAACATATCCCAAAGGAGCTACATAAGAAATCAAGTCAGGAGAAGCTTGATTATTTGGATAGCATTGGAAGAATTCACTGGCCCCAAAGGGGCAATGTTCCCAGGTATAAATTGTATTTAGATGAATTAGCTGGAAGCCCTGTGGATACATTGTGGGATGACATAAAGCCCCCAGCAGGGAGCGAATACGTTGGATACAGGACCCAGAAGCCTTTGAAGCTTATGGAACGAATTATTAAAGCTTCTTCTAAGGAAGGAGATATCGTATTTGATCCGTTCTGTGGCTGTGCGACCACGATGGTAGCGGCACATGGTTTAAATCGGAAATGGGTCGGCATTGATGTTTCTCCAGCAGCTGTTAATCTGGTAGTTGAAAGATTGACAGCGCTGTACGGTAAATTGATAACGAAAGTCATCAAACGTAACGATATACCGAGCAGGACGGACTTAGGAAAAGTCCCTCCATACAACTGTATAGAGAATCGTGAAATTCTGTATGGTCAGCAGAAGGGTAAATGTGCGGGGTGTAAGATACTTTTTCACTTCAAGAATCTGACGATAGACCATGACAAGCCAGTTAGTAAAGGAGGACAGGATACTTTAGATAACCTGCAACTTCTTTGTTCTAATTGCAATAGCATCAAAGGTGATAGAACGATGGCGTATTTGTTAAAGAGGTTAAAGGAGCTGGGAGAAGGACAGGACGATTTTACTACTGAGTAGAGAGAGTGCCCGCCTCACGGCGGGCACTCTTTTTTTGATGCATGGCATGTCCATGCGTATTTTGTTTAACTTTTAAAATCTATACAAAAATGAGTGATGTAAATACAAAAAAGAGGACACCCTTGGGGGAGGCTTATGATACTGATCAAGTGTTCCGTGACCAGGTTAATCGGTATGCGTTTCTTTGTGGTGCTGAGTGTGCGAATTTAGGTATTGCCTTAGTGGATCCTAAGGATGGGGGAGCGCCATGGCTTGATCCCAACGGTGAGTATCTATTTAAGGGTTTATATGAAGATGACGAAGAGGTGAAGAAAATCGTGGATGAAATCATGCAACCTGATCAAATTTCCTATTACTGGGCTTATGTTGATGCTAGAGGGGATTTGGAGGGTTACATAGATAAAGGTGCCTGGGCTGCGTTGAATTATCTTCGTGAGGATTTCAGGAGAGAATTCCTGAAAGGATATAAGAGTACGTCTGATGGAGAGTAAGGAGAAGATGCCCGCCGTGAGGCGGGCATCTTTTTTCGATAGGTACGTTATGTATCGTTTTGTGTTTTAAAGATGTGTTGTTATGCAAAGGTTCGTTCAGTTATTGATTGTGGGTGCGGTTATTTGAGATTTGTAGAGAAGAACGAAAAGAAGATGAGAAAAAAGAAGGGAAAGTAGTTGAGTAACAAAAGGGGACCTTGCAGGACCCTTTTGTTGGATAGGTGTGGACCTAGTGCGACTAGTCATCCATACAAATTACATGACCTAGAGACAGGTATAACCCTGTCTCTATCTTTGTTGTTTAACTTTAAATCCAATATACCATGAGTCTAAGAAAAGGAAATCCCGTAGTTCGGTAGGACCTGTTTGACAATTGCAATGGCATCAAAGG
>JAPOQI010000108.1 GCA_026710765.1 Cytophagales bacterium
TATAATTCAAATCGGCTGTTCAGCCTTTCGTACAAGGTAGATAAGTTTATTCAATATTTCTCATCTTCTTCCTACTCCTCCCGAAAACTCGTCCTCTCTGCTTCTATTTCTATCTGCGTATCAGATGTAGAACGTCATTCACATCTGAACCTGCTGAACCATTAAACTCGCACGCAGAACCTCATTTGACCCAAATCAAATTTTATCAGAATTATTTTTAAATTATTTTATGAGAACATGTATTTGGTTCATTTTTTCTTTATCTTGGACCTTTGTTATTTGTTTGTTCTGCCTTTGGCAGTTAATCTTTTAATATCAATTAGTTATGAGTACGAAAAAACAATGGGAAAAAAAGATCCGGGAAGTTTTGAGGGAAACCGAAGTGGATGATCCAGGAAAAGCTTTGACTGCGGATAGGATAAGAGGTTTATTAATTGAGACAGGGCGCAATCCATTCGACGATGAAGAATCTCTCAAAACAGCAACTATTCAAAGATATCTTGGCCACGGAATGAAAGGGATTGGGATCATAAAGGAAGGACGTAAGAGACTATACTATTTACCCAAACAAAAGAAAACGGAGGCCCCTCCGAAGGGAACGTCTGACTCCTCATCAAAGAGAGGAGAGAAAAATAAATCTGATGAGGATTTGAAGTACGAAAAGGATCTTTATGATCCTTTATCCTATTGTTTTGGAGGATATAAGAAAAGGGGAGAGTATTGTTTTGGAGCGAAAGTCCATACTCAAATTTTTGAAGGACAAGGTGGAGGAAAAGGTGGTCAAGAATGGACATTCCCTGATGTGGTGGGGGTGCAGTTTGAAGAAGAGAAGGATGGTAAAATATCCCCATTGGAGACCCGATCCAATCATGACATCCTGTCTTTTCTCGAGAGAAGAACCTTGGGAGATAATCGGTTCAGGCTTTTCTCTTTTGAAGTGAAGAGAGAGATCACTCAGAGAAGTTTTCACGATTGTTATATGCAGGCCGTGAAGAATTCTTCTTGGGCACACGAAGGTTATTTGGTCGCTGCGAGGGTGGATGAAAAAATAAACAAGGACAATACCAAATTCAAGGCAATAACCGATAAGTTTGGGATAGGTATTGTGGAAATCAGGGAAGATGGAAGTACAGATATCAGAATAGAGGCTACGCCTGTGGAAGAAGTGAACTGGGATGATGCAAATGATCTTTTTCGGAGTCGGAGTTTCAGAAACTTCATAAAAGGGGTTAATGATTCTTTAGGATATAATGATATTCAACATTTTTATGATGCTATTGGTAAGGAGCAGAAGAGGATAGGGAAAATAAGAAAGGATATACCGAGGATACACAAGAAGATAATACAAAGTCTGGATAAGAAGAGCTGAGTAGTTTTTTCTATACTTAGAGACGCTATCTATTTTTTCCCCGTCCGTTTTCGCTGTCTCCCCTGTCCTACCCTTAATGAAGGTGTAGCTTGTGGCTTGGATGCACGTGGAGAGCTTGGCTACTCCAGAATCACCCAATGACGCAATCCCTCCAGCTCCAGAATATACAGCCCCGCATTGAAAGCGGACAAATCTACACTGCCACCGGCTGAGTCCAACACATACTCAGTCAAAAATATCCCCAACCCCGAATAGACGCGAAGCACAGACCCAAGCTTTGCATGGGAAATATAAAATACACCTGAACTTGGATTCGGATAGACCACAGATTCGGGGAGATTGCGTTCCAAGGCCCGAGAAATAGGTTCTAAACCTGTCCTCGCTTCAAAAGGATGCACGATCTGACGATCTCCATGAAGCATAATAACATAGACATAATAGCTTGCCCCAGGTGTCAAACCCGTGAAGACCACAGAACGTGCTTCGCCTTCATCTATGACCACAAACTTGCCCTCCTCATCATTCCCAATCCTCTCAAGATTATTACCCCTAAGTATGGACTTGAGATGGGGGATGGCTTCCTTGGATACGATCACAGAATAGGTCTCCCCCTCGGGTACATTACCTGCTAAGGTGAAACGAAATCCCCCAGTTATCCCAGAAATCTCATAATCAAGGGAATTCAGATCAGTAGTGCGGGGGGCTGTAGGCGTGAAATAGGCCGCGCTAGTGGCTTTGGGTCTAGTAGAGGGGGAGGTGGAGAAGTTTATGATAATGTTATTTTCAGATTGACCTACCCAGTCCTCA
>JAPOQI010000112.1 GCA_026710765.1 Cytophagales bacterium
CAGTTTTTCCATCCCTTATCTCATGGACTCGGGAAGGAAAAAGGAGGGCGACTGGCTATGATCCTTCCCTTCTCATTACTGACAGCCTCCAAAGGATTGCCTACTCGGAAGTATTTGGCAGATCATTGGCATATAGAGCAGGTAATCACTTCCCATGATTTTGCTCGTCCGTTTTTTAGCGGTGCTACAGGGATTAATGAATGCTTAGTCATTGGGCGAAGAAAACAAGAAGGTGAGAAAATCCCCCCTCCCACACAGTTTATCAGCTTATCTAAGAATCCATCAGAAGATTGGGATGCTGTCCGTTTCTTATACGACTTAGAAAAAGGCAAGGTAGGAGATTGGGGACAGAGGATATCCTGGCCAGCTGAATTCGTAGAAAATGGAGATTGGACACCTGCCGCATTCTACTCTTCTGAACTCTCAAGGTGCTTGCTTGATCTTCCTAAAGATGCTCCCACCATTCACCTCAATGATATCGCAAGAATACAAGGAACCCGTGCTATTCGTAGAGATCAAATAAAAAATCACGGGCTTGCTCATGCTAAAAAGCCCCAACCTAAAAGAGCACTCAAATCTCATGACATGCATATCCATACAATGTTAACCGAATCCGACACCTATTTAGAAGTAATACGAGGAGAGGAAGAGAAAGGAGAATCCTATTTTAAAAGAAAGTCTGCCCAATTATTCATCTGCTATGGTTGGAATTCCCATACACAAGCCATTACGACAGTACGACTAAGGAATTCTGTGATGGCAGATCAATGGCATCCCATACAAGTGAAGGGTACAGAACATCGGGAGGAGATAGAACGGGCATTGTGTGCTTGGTTCAACTCTACCTTGGGTGCCTTGGGCTTGCTATCTGTCCCCTCAAAAACTATGCAACATTTTCTTATCTCCGCGGAGAGGCTTAGGGGTCTTCATGTCCCAGATGTCCGAGACTCCTCCATACGGGAACCCCTGGCAGCCGTGCAAAAGGCATATGAGAAGTCACCTCTTAAGGTACTCAAGGATGCATAGACAGATGAGGTCCGAAAGGCATTAGACGATGCCGTTAAGAAGGCACTCAACCTGGGCTGGGACATAGATAAGATTAGAAACACCTTATCCGAAGAACCACGAGTTCAATAAACTGAACTTGTGGAAATATTATTCCTAAACTCTTAGAATAGACTATCTATCGCGGTGCGATCAGGCTTGGTCGTGTTAGGGGATGATTTCTTTTTGTTCTCTCTTGATAGATTTCTTTGTATTCCTTCGATAGATCTCTTGAGATCTATCGAACAACTATTGGAAAGATTTTCTGAATATTTCTTTTTAATCTCTTTCTTAATATCTTCTGTACAACTATCAAAAAGATTTTCTGAACATTCCTTCAAAAATTTAAGGTCTATTTGGAGAGGCGAATCGGAATTACTAGAGTGTAGGCGATTACTTGATTCTCTATATAATTTTTGAATTTCCTTAACTTGAACGCCATTTAACTTTACGTCCTTCAATTTTCCTACTTCAACCTTTCCTCTATCTCTGATCA
>JAPOQI010000113.1 GCA_026710765.1 Cytophagales bacterium
GACGCTTTCATCTGAGATTTCTTTCATCTGCAAGGCATCCCCAATGATTACATGATGCGCTGTTTTCACTATGTGCTTACTTAGGCAATCTTAATTCTATGTGAATAGAAATCGTATTTTCCAATTAGGTATTCTATTCTGCCTTCCCATTCCGCATAGGCTACTCGCCCCTTATCTCTGTTTTTTTCTGCATTGTAACCTAATATCCATCCCCTGCAAGTTCTAAGTTCTTTGGCAAGAATATCATGGGGAAATTCCTTATGCATGTCGTCCCTGATTCCATACAAGCGTCCCCTATTGGCATAGGGTGGGTCAAGGCATAGAAAATCTTCTTCTGGTGGATTCATATTATCTATCTCAGAGATGGATAGCTACAGCTTCCATGTTTCCGGCTCTATCATAGATAAGGCATTCAAAGATGCCTCCAAAAGAGGCATCTGATTTTTTTCGTAGGGCATATAATTTTTCTTTTTTCGGAAAATAAGACATCAAGAGCCATTCCCCATTCAAAGAAGCATCCCACCGATCTATTCCCGACATATCATCCGAGACCTCCAGAACTAATTCTGAAGCATTTGAACGAAAGACCTTTACTGTGGGTGGAATCGTATCTGTTTTTAGGGTATAGCGTCCAATATTTTCTTCATAAAAGGCAGATCCTCCTGTTTCATCCCATGTTGTGGGTATAAAGACGTCTTCTTCCCTTTCCACCCTATACACGTGTGTACGGGGTGTGATATATTTTTTTTCGGGATAGAGCCATAGATTAGCTTCATCTTGTAATACGACTTGTTGATTGTCCAGTCCAAATATCTCATAGCTTTGATCCTTTGAGATTTGGTATTTGCTAGACATATAGGTTGTATCATAAAGTGCATTCTCGGATAGATTTACCTTTATATGTTTCCAGCTAAGGCTTATATCCTGTTTGGGGAGGGCTTTTTGGAGGGATAGATTTATTTTTTGATCCGCCTTTATTACATGATTTGGGATACCCCATCGGAGGTCCCAGAGATAAATATCACGTGAATTCATGTGATAGCTAGGGGATATTTTTTGAGTTTTATGGGATAAATGAAAGGTAGCTTTGGCAGGCTTTCCGGTAAGAAAACGTACCATCAGGAGATTTTCCAACACGGAATATGATACACCTGGTGGATAGTTGGGCGGAATCTTTGTGAATAGCTTTCCCTTATTGACCTTAAAAATAAGGCTAGATTTATTACCCGATCTATCCCAAACCTGTAATAATACCTTGTGTCTTCCTCTTTTTTTAAAATACATTTTTCCGTTCCCACGCTGCGCATTCAAATTATGTCCGTCCCATGGGTACAATCTAATAAAACGTTTCCATGGCTTCTGAGGGGATATATATACATGGGCATGATAACTCTTCTGTTTTTGTTCGTCTATCTTATTCATCTTGTAGGTAAAGACGTGTTGGCGATCTAAACGCAACGATACTCGGGTAATCCCTCCCCCACCCCGCTGATTATCATAGGTCCATGCTTCCAGGACAATATTTCCATGCAAAGAAAGTTTATCCCGCAAATAATACCTACCCCGATACTTATAGGTTTTCAGTTCTATCCGCCCGGATTGTCCATTGATCCGAGAATGTGTATCTAGGGTACGGAGGGCAATTCGGCGAATGGTAGGAGGTCTTTTATCTCTGGGAATGTCTAAGACGGATCCGGGTGGGATGGCTTGATTTTTTGGATTCCGTATCTCAAAGTGAAGATGGGGTCCCGTAGAGCGACCCGTATTTCCACTCCACGCCAAAAGCTCTCCCTGTTGAACGCGAAATTTTTCGGCAGGTGGATGAAATACCCCCTCTGCTAAGAAAAGACGATACTGCTCCCCACGTACCCACTCAGCTACCTCTCCATGGAAACGATCTAAATGGGCATATACCGTGGATCGTCCATCTGGATGTCGTAGAAAAATATATTGTCCATAATCCTGCCTGGATATGCCTACCTCCTCCACCCAACCCGAAGCACTTGCCCGAACAGGACGTCTTTCTCTTCCCAGGGTAGATAGGTCTCGTCCCATATGAAAATGATCGGTACGAAGGGCCCCATAAACATCTGAGGTCCTGAACCTGGTCTTTTTTCCCGAAAAAGGAAATATATAGGAGTTCTTTTCTTGTCCAAAAAGACCCAGTCCCCATCCCATCAAAAGTACTCCCAGATAAAGCTTCATCTTCCAGAAAATCTAATTCCTTTCCTCATAATTACAAAGATAAGTATCAAAATCAAAATGATAGCTTGGATCCCTGAGAACTCAGAGGATAAATAATCCAAGATCCTGACGAAATGGGATCAATTCAGATAGGGTCTTTTGAGAGAGCCTGTCCTCTTAGCCTAAGGCTTTTTTGATGAGTTCTTCTTGCTCTTGGGTATGGGCTTTATAATGTCCTGTTGCGGGTGAGGCGGCTTCTTTTCGGGATACGACTGAGAAGTTGTGTCCTTTAAATACCCTACAGATATAATCTCGGGCACCCATATTCTCGGGTTCTTCTTGCACCCAAATCCAGGATGCGTTTTTATATTTTTTTATTTCGGCTGCGATGGCTTTTTGCGGAAATGGATAAAGTTGTTCCAGACGTAGGATGGCTACATCTTTTCTTTTTTGTTTTTCTCGGGCCTCCCAAAGATCGTAATATACTTTTCCACTGCATAGAAGGACCCGTTGAATAGCTTTGGGATTTAAATCATCGGGTATGAGTTCCTGGAAACCCCCTTTTCTTATCTCTTGCAATGGAGAAATAACCTGAGGATGTCTAAACAAAGACTTTGGTGACAAGACCACAGCCGGCATCCTAAAAGGAAGCAAAAGTTGTCGACGGAGGAGGTGGAAAAAATTAGCTGGACTGGTAGGATAATATACAAACATATTTCTTCCTGCACAGAGTTGGAGAAAGCGTTCCAGGCGGGCACTAGAATGTTCGGGTCCTTGTCCTTCAAATCCGTGGGGTAGCAGGAGAACAAGTCCTGACATTCTATGCCACTTGGTATAGGCTGTAGAAATAAACTGGTCTATCATAACCTGGGCTCCGTTGGCAAAATCTCCAAATTGTGCCTCCCACAAAACCAAGGCATGGGGACTAGAAACAGAATACCCATATTCAAAACCCAAAGCAGCATATTCTGAAAGAAGGGAGTTATATATGTGAAAATCACCTTGTTTTTTATCCAGATGGGATAGTTGAGAATAGGGTTCAAAGGTTTTTTCGTCTTGGATAACCGCATGACGATGGGAAAATGTTCCTCGTTCGCTATCCTGTCCGACCAGCCTGACCATCTTTCCTTCCAAGAGTAGGCTAGCATAAGCCATCAATTCAGCCAAGGGCCAATTGATTTTTTGAGATTCAAAGGCCTTTTGGCGCTGTTCTATGAGTTTGACAATTTGTTTGAGGGCTTGGAATTTGGGAGGAAGGTGACAGAGGGCTTTTGTGATTTTGTTTAGGTGTTCTTCTGAGAGGGTAGATTTAAGGGGTCTTTCAAAATCCTCAGGGGTAGAGGTTCTCATATTTCGCCATTCTTCTTCCATGGTGCTGAGTCCTTCTCCGTGGGATTCTTTTGTTCGGGCGATCTTCATTTTTTCTGCCAAGAGGAGTCGGAAGGAGGAGTCCATCTCTTTGGCAAGGTGGGCATCTGCTTCATCTCGGGCAATCAATTTTTTCAAATAAACCTCCCGTGGACTCTCATGTTTGGCAATTCGTTGATACAAATCAGGTTGTGTAAATCGGGGTTCATCTGCTTCATTATGTCCGTATTTTCTATAACAAACCATGTCTATGAAGACATCTTTCCCAAATTTCTGCCGAAACTCTAAAGCCAACTCAACACAAAATACAACCGATTCAGGATCATCCCCATTGACATGCAAAACAGGTGAATCCACAACCTTGGCAAGATCGGTACAATAAATACTAGATCGTGCTTCATCAAAATCTGTGGTAAATCCAAGTTGGTTATTGATTACAAAATGAAAAGTTCCACCCGTATCATAGGCGGGTAGATGTCCCATCTGAATCAACTCATATAAGATACCCTGTCCCGCAATGGCAGCATCTCCATGTATCAAGACAGGTAGAATTCGTTTGGGATCCTTCTCATATTGACGATCTATCTTTGCACGTACCGAACCCAAAATTACAGGATCTACGGCTTCTAAATGAGAAGGGTTAGGGAATAATTTCAGCCTCAGTTTGCGATCCTTAGAGACCTCCGTATAGGTAGAATACCCCATATGATATTTGACATCCCCATCCCCTACTGCCCGAGACCTATCCACAGAGCCTTCAAATTCTTTAAAAATTTGTTCGTAGGATTTTCCCATGATATTACCCAGGACATTCAATCGTCCCCGATGTGCCATGCCAATGACCACTTCTTCCAAACCCATTTCTACTCCCTTTCGCATGACAACGTCTAGGGCGGGAATGGTAGCTTCTCCTCCTTCTAGGGAGAAACGTTTTTGTCCTAAATACTTGGTATGCAAGAAATTTTCAAAGACGGTGGCTTCGTTTAGCTTGGTTAGGATTCGTTCTTTTTCTTCTCGGGTGGGTTGGAATCGTGGGAATTCTTGTTCGCATTTATGTTTGAACCATTCTATAATATCAGGATTTCGTATGTGCATGTATTCAAATCCGATTTGTCCTGTATAGGTTTTTTTAAGGGCATTTATAATTTCCTTGAGGGGTTTTCTATCCTGGGTACCTAGGAGGGTACCTGATTTAAAGGGGGTAGATAAATCTGTTTCGGACAAGCCAAAATCTGATAGGGACAAGAGGGGTTTTCTATCCCTTCGGGGACGAACGGGGTTGGTATCTGATAGGAGATGTGCCCTGGCCCGATAGGCATGAATCATGTCGCGAACCGCAACTTCTTTATCAGAAAGAATAGCTTGTTCCTGATCTCCCTCATAGCTTCGGGCAAAATCATATCCTTCAAAGAATCTTCTCCATCCTTCTTCAAGATTAGACGGATCTTTCTTATAACTCTCATAGAGTGCCTCTACATAGGTAGAATCTGCATTAGGTAGGTAGGGTGGGTTCATATGTTTTATCAATAGACTCAAATAGCTTCAATGCCTGGCTATGCATTTCAAAAACACATCAGGCGATCACAAGAGTTTATACACAATAGAGTACGAATATATAAAATCTAAATGCTCCTTCATATATTAGAACGATGAGGAATAGAAGGGATAAGTCATTTTGCCTAAGTTTTTCGTATTCTTGTTCTCAAATTCCCCAAAGACTTGAAAATTTTCCACCATGCTAGGACAAAATAAAGGGGTCTAGGAAGGATGATCTGTAATGTTAAGAACCGAAGTGTCTTCTGTGAGGACAACATAGATGTCTTGGAAGGGGTTAATAATTCTTGCATAGATTTGATCTACCTGGATCCACCCTTCAATAAAAATGACACTTTTGTAGGGTCTGGAAAAAGAATTAAGGAGATCAAAAATTATTTCCTCAACTTACAAGAGACAGGAAAGTTTTTGGATGAGGATTTTGAAGAGATATTTCATGAAGAAAATCCCGCTTCTTTCAAAGATATATGGAAGGAAACCGATATCAACCTGAGGTGGTACACGGAGATAGGAGATAGAAAGCCCGAACTCATACCCTATTTAAAAGGCATCCGCAGCTTTACCATGTCGGGCGGCTATTATTATTTGATTTTTATGGCGATTCGGATCTTGGAGATGCATCGGATCTTGAAGGATACGGGTTCTGTCTATTTGCATTGCGATCCCACCATGTCACATTATCTCAAAGGACTCATGGATGTCATTTTTGGAAAAGAAAATTTTAGAAATGAGATCGTGTGGGCTTACCGAACGGGAGGTGTTTCAACCAAATATTTTCCGCGAAAGCATGATATCATTTTGTGCTATGTAAAAACAAAAAAGGCTAGTTTTCATCCATCTCAAGAGAGGATTTTTTATGAAAAACCCTTCTTTACAACAAAAAAAGATCGTCAAGGTCGTTGGTATTCGGATGTTTATGTTCGGGATACGTGGGATACTGGGAATGGGGTTGAATCTTCATTGGCTCCCCTTATAAATGTTTCCCGAGAACGTGTCGGCTATCCCACCCAGAAACCTTTGGCTTTGTTAGAACGTATTATTCAAGCTTCTTCTAATAAGGGTGATATGGTGCTGGATCCCTTTTGTGGATGTGCCACCACTTGTCTGGCAGCTGAGGGGCTGAACCGACAATGGATAGGGATTGATTGGGGAAAACCTGCCTATTATATGCTCTACTACCGACTCAGAAATACACATGCCCTGCTTCAAGAAGGAAAGGCGCCACCTGCCATTCAGCCCCAGAAAAACCTACCCCAAAGAAGCGATATCACAGAAAAAGAACAGAAAGAATTAGCCGAACGAAAACGAGCTAAGGATGCAGTATCCAAGATTAGAAAAGATAAAAAGCCTAAACTCAGTCCGAAGGATAAGCAGCTTGTCCGAGACTTATTGTACGAGGATCAAACGGGTATGTGTGCGGGCTGCGATGTTTATATGAGGCCTTCTGATTTGACCTTGGATCACATTTTTGCACAAGCTAAGGGTGGGGAGGATGATTTAGATAATTTACAATTGCTCTGTTATAGATGCAATGTTTGGAAAAGTGATGAATCCATGATGAAGTTATTTGAGAAATTGTTGGAGGAGGGGATCATTTCCAAAGGGACATACAATAAACAAGTGGCTAAGTGGCGTACGAAGGAAAAAGAAATCGGATAAGGATGGCTTCTAATATTAAGAATCAGAGTATCTTCCCACGAAGATGTTGTATCATGTCCCAAATTTATAGGGTATTTGAGGAGTTTTTATATGAAGAATAAAGCGGGTGTGATTGGCCTGACGGTGGTCATTTCTTTTTTGTGTGCGTATTATCTTTCCTTTTCCTTTTTATCAAAGCGGGTAGAGGATCGGGCAGAGATTTTTTCCCAAAGGGTGGATGGGAGCATAGATCATCGGGTTCGACAAGCTTATTTGGATTCGGTTTGGAACGAGCCTGTACTTGATATATTGGGTATCTCCTTCACCTACAAAGAGCTTAAAGAAACAGAGTTGAATCTGGGATTAGACCTCCGAGGGGGTATGCATGTGAGCTTGGAAATTTCCCCTGGACCCTTACTTCAAGAGTTATCGGGTTATAGTCAAGATAGCAGTTTTCGGGTTGCCCTTGCTCAGACCCAACAAAGATTGGGCCGAGGCGAAAAGGGATATTTTTTGGACATCTTTGAAGAAGCCTTTCATGCCCATGACCCTGATAAAAGCTTGGCTTCTGTATTTGCCCACATAGGGAATCGGAACAAGATCAATCCATCTTTTTCGGATGTAGAGGTTATGGAGGTTTTGGAGAGGGAGTTGGAACAAGCCATAGATCGGTCTTTTCATATTCTACGGGCTCGTCTGGATCAGTTTGGAACCTCTCAACCCAATATTCAACGATTGCAAGGTACGCAGCGGATACAGGTAGAATTGCCGGGGGTTGATAATCCGGAACGTGTCAGAAAACTCCTGCAAGGCGTAGCCAAGCTAGAATTTTGGGAGGTCAAAGCCCTTGCGGATATAGAACCCCATTTACGATCTATCAATGATCTTCTGGTTCGCCAAGATACCAGCCACTTGGCTTCCCTATCTGAGAAGAAAGATGAGAAAGGGCAGCTAGACAAGGATGAGGATTTATCAGATCTCTTCTCCGAAGAAGATAGCTTGGCAACACAGGATAAAGATAGCCCTACGGATTCTATTGCACAGGAAGATGAGAAAGATAAGGAGGATGTTAAGCCAAAAAATGTATCTGATCTTCTTGCTCTTTTAAAGAGTAATCAAGCTTTGGTATATGAGGTAAAGGATACGCTTCGGATCAATCGTCTTCTTGGGAAGAAAGAGGTGAAGGCTTTATTGCCTCCGGATATTAGGCTCTTATGGGCTGCGCTCCCTACGCAGTCTTCTTCAGATTTGTCATTGCTTGAGTTATATCCGATTCATGCCCCTCGGGGTCTTCATAAGCCTCCTTTGGGTGGAGAGGTTATTCGGGATGCCCGACAAGCCTTGGACGAATTTGCCCGACCTTCGGTCAGTATGCAAATGAATAGTAAGGGAGCCCGCGCTTGGCGCAATCTCACCCGTGATAATATTGGAAAACAGATTGCTGTCGTATTAGATGATCGGGTATATTCTGCCCCGGTGGTACAATCTGAGATACCTAATGGTTCTTCACAGATTTCGGGTAATTTCAGCATAGAGGAAGCCAAGGATCTTGCGAATATTTTAAAATCGGGTGCCTTACCTGTTCCTGTTCGGATTGTGGAAGATGTGGTGATAGGGCCTACCTTGGGTAAGAAGGCACAGCGTCAGGGTATCATTTCTATTCTTTGTGGCTTGGGTATGGTGGTACTTTTCATGATCCTTTATTATGCCAAGGGCGGGTTGATTGCTAATGTGGCGTTGGCATTCAATGTTTTTTTCATCCTAGGTATTCTGACCCAATTAAATTCTTCGCTAACCCTGGCAGGTATCGCGGGGATCGTCTTAACCATTGGCATGTCAGTGGATGCGAATGTACTTATTTTTGAACGTATCCGAGAAGAAATGCGACAGGGTGTGGGTTTGCGTAAGGCGATTGATTTGGGTTATTCCAAGGCTTATAGTTCCATCATAGATGGTAATGCAACCACCTTCTTAACAGCCCTTGTTCTTTATTTATTGGGTCAGGGGCCCTTAAAAAGTTTTTCCATTACCCTCATGATTGGGATTTTGTGTTCCCTCTTCTCTGCCATCTTTATTACCCGACTCATTCTGTTCTGGTTGACAAAAAAATCTACAACAGAAGAGGCTGTCCGTCTCCACTACGGATGGTCTAAAAACTTTCTCATAGGAAAGACATTTTCTTTCGTAGATCGTAGAAAAAAAGCCTATCTCTTTTCTGCCACGATCATTCTTCTGGGCTTAGTTGCTTTCCTCCACAAAGGTGGTCTGAACCTGGGTGTGGACTTTCTAGGTGGGAGATCCTATGTTGTTTCTTTCTCTACCCCTATCCTAAGTCCTTCAGAGATCAAAACAGAACTTTCACCCCTTCTTGAACAAAAAGGAGTAGAGGTAAAAACCTATGGAGATCCCAAAACCTTGAAAATAACAACATCTTATCTGATTGCCTCTGCGGACGAACATGCGGATAAAGAGGTAAGGGATCGTCTTATAAAGGGTTTGGGAGAGATCACGGGTTTTTCTTATACCCCCCGAGATTCCATTAGTTCTTCGGGGGATGAAGATCATTTTTGGATAGCCTCTAGTAGCAAGGTGGGTCCCACCATTGCTCGGGACATCAAAGAGTCTAGTCTGAGGTCCTTGATATTATCTTTGGTGGTTGTATTCTTATATATTTTGTTTCGTTTTCGGCAATGGCAATTTGGATTGGGTGCGATCATTGCACTTTTCCATGATGTCTTTTTTGCATTGGGTATCATTTCTCTTCTTCATTTTTTTGGGATAGCCTTGGAAATAGATCAGATTTTCGTAGCAGCCATGCTTACCTTGGTGGGGTATTCCATCAATGATACGGTGATTATTTTTGATCGTATTAGAGAAAGTCTTCAACTCCGATCCTATGAAAACAAGAGTACAATTTTTAATACTGCCCTAAATAAAACGCTCAGCCGAACCATGATTACCTCCGCAACCACCCTCTTTGTGGTAGTCATTTTACTCCTTTTTGGGGGTGCAGCACTCAGTTCCTTCTCCTTCACATTATTGGTTGGCGTCCTAATAGGGACCTATTCTTCGGTTTTTATTGCTGCCCCTTCCATCCTGGACTTCTCAAATAAAAAGGATTTGGCTCGGGGAAAGAAAGCTAAGAGGATAGATGTCTAAGGTTTACCTTTTTCCAGGACAAGGTGCTCAATTCATAGGGATGGGCAAGGATTTATATGAGTCATTTCCCGAAACACGAAAATATTTTGATCTGGCATCTACCCACCTAGGTTTTGACATCAAAGAAAAAATGTTTTCGGGAACCGAGGCAGATTTAAAAGAAACCCGTTTGACACAACCTGCTATTTTTATTCATTCTCTGGCAAAGCTTCAGACCCTGAAAGATTTTTCTCCCGATGCGGTGGCAGGACATTCTTTAGGAGAATTTTCAGCCCTAGTAGCTGCCAAGGCTATGGATTTTGAAACGGGTCTCAGATTGGTTTCCATTCGGGCGAAGGGTATGCAAGAAGCTTGTCAGGCTTTTCCATCTACTATGGCAGCTGTTTTGGGAATAGAAGATCAGGTGGTAGAAAAAATCTGTCAGGAGGTTTCTGAGCAGGATGAGGAGATCGTGA
>JAPOQI010000079.1 GCA_026710765.1 Cytophagales bacterium
ATAAATCAGGGTACATGCTTCCTCGGGTTATGAAAAACTATCCCAACCATTTTGTATATTCCCGAGAGGTCTTTGTCTTTCCTCCCTGGCGAGAAATCTATACCCATGATCCCCAACGAAAAGAAAGCTTCCAAGAAAGTCAAGAAATACATGGTTATCTGTGCAAAACCTATGCGGATCTCGGTTTCAAGCTCATCCAGCTCCCCAAAGAAAGTTTGGCCACAAGAACCCATTTTGTGCTCTCACATCTCCACCTAAGTTGATCCCTTCTTCCGAACAACATTCCGTCAAATCTTTGCCCCAAAAGGTGGGCATCATAGGTTGCGGGTGGCTAGGACTCCCCCTAGCAGAAGCTTTGAAAAAAAAGGGACATCAAATTAGAGGATCTACAACCCGTCCGAAAAATATCCCAAGATTGAAAAAAATTCAGATAGAACCCTTTCTGCTAGAAATAGGCGCACAAAACATAAAAGGAGATATCCACTCTTTCTTGAATGAATTGGATGTTTTAATCTTGAATTTCCCACCTCTTCGGGTTCCGAATATCGTGGATCTATACCCAAAGCAAATCAAACATCTTCTCCCCTATCTCTCCCCTGACATTCGGGTCATTTTCATAAGTTCCACCTCGGTTTATCCCAATACTGGAAATTGGGTAGACGAAAAATCTAAATTAGTACCCGAAAAACCCTCAGGGAAAGCCTTGAAAAAATCGGAAGAAATCCTAGAACATCAACTCGGAAAGCGGTTAAGCATACTCCGACTTGCGGGATTAATAGGTCCAGGACGATCGCCTGGTCATTTTCTCTCGGGACAGCAAAATCTAAAACGAGCCCAGGTACCTGTTAATCTTATACATCAGGCTGATGCCATTGGTCTCATAAAAACCCTAATTCAACAAGAAGCATGGGGGCTCTGTCTCAACGGATGTGCCGATAAACACCCCCTCAGAAAAGAATATTATACCCTGGCTGCCAAAAGACTAAATCTTCCGACCCCCTCCTTCTCATCAAATCCTGAATCCGAAACAGAGTTCAAGAAAGTTAGCAATCTCCGTTCCAAGCAACTCTTGGGATATAATTATCAATATCCGGACCCCACCTGCTGGGCATGAAATATCCGATCCAGATCGTAGGTGCAGGCCCTGGATCCGTAGAACTCCTTACCCTACAAGCTCACCGTATCCTTCTGGACGCCCAGATCATTTTATACGATCATCTCGTCTCCCAAGACATATTGGCAATGAATTCTCAAGCTAAAAAAATTTATGTAGGCCGTTCAGCAGGAGATCGTACAAGCCAATCCCATCGTCAAAACCATATCCATCAGCTTATGGAAAAATATTTCCTCCAAGGGAAAAAGGTCCTTCGGCTAAAATCTGGAGATGTCTTAATTTACGGTCGGGCAGCCGAAGACATGAAATTCCTAAGTCAAAAAAAGATCCCTTTTCAAATCGTCCCCGGACTCTCATCCGGCCTAGCCGCAGCCAGCCTTTGTCAAATTCCCCTAACCGAACGAACTAAAATTCACGCAGCCGTGATAGCTACTGCCCAGACGGTTGGAAATATCTCCTTGGAAGAGCATATAAAAAATCTCAACAGCATCTTGGAAAAAGGAAATACAATTATCCTATACATGGCCTCCAGAAAATTTCCCCAACTAGCGAAATGCTGGGAACAATATCCAAATCCCCCCCAAATTCATGCAATATCCCACGTCTCCCTCCCTACCCAAAAACACATCACAGGAAACGCCCAGGAAATCCTTCAACAAATTCAAAAGAAAAAATTAGTCCCCCCTCTAATTTTTATTATCCAACAACACAATCCCGCAACTTCTCCATAAACTCGTAGGTCATCCTAATGTCCGAAAGTGAACTCAAATTTTTTGTACCTGAACCCTCAACAAGACTCAAAAAGGTCTGTACCTCAGGAAGGTAACCTTGAATACTCAAACTATTCTCTTTGTCAATAGGTAACTTAGCTGTATTCTGATAATAGATCTTTTGACTAAGGGGTTTGTTAAGAATCTTCTCCCAAGGTATTCCCCCTACTGAAATAGGTTTAACTGTCCCCATCATAGAATAGGGATAGTCAATCTCATAGGTCTCCTGGGGCGTGTTGAGAATCAAAGAATCCACAGGTGATTTCCAGGTATATCCCGTAGAAAGCTCCAAACTCCCCACCACACCTTCTTTGTGTCTAGAACAAAGAATATACCCCTGATCATGCAATTCTACCGAAAAACGAATTATCTCGCCAAAGAGAAATAAAATATTATCTATGGCATGAATAAATAAATCCCTCAACACATCTCCCTCCGGATAAGAACCCGTTCCATACACAGCCCTATAAGTTTTTACTAGCCCCAAGTCTTTAATCCTGCGGGTCAATAAAGAATTGATATGAGAATACCTCTTTTGAAGACCCACCACACAAGGTCCTTGTTGAAGAACAATAAGTTCATCCAATTCCGAAACCGTATTACAGGGAGGCTTTTCTATAAAAAGTCCTTTCCCTGAAGAAAGAATCTGGGAAGCCAAAGCCATATGAGCTTCAGGTTGCGCAGAAACAAAAACCCCTCCAACCTCCTCATCCTCTAGAATATCCAATAACCGAGCCGTCCCCCGACAGCCTACAAAACGAGCTGCCATTTGCATGGCCTCCGACTCATGCTGCGTACATATATATTTCAGCGGAACCCCTAAATAATGCAGGCAAGGGTATAAATTGGAGAGGCTATGCTGTCCTATCCCCAGGAACGCGTATTTCTGCGAGAAAGCAGCAGAAAGATGACGAGATTTCCTGTATCTCCGATATCTATTGCCCAAGGACTTCCCAATACCCATGTGATGGATAAAAACTAAGCGCTCGTGGATACCCCCATCTCCTCTCCTTCCAAATCAAGTCCATGCCTCAGGTTCTCTTTATTCACACATGAATAGCTCGATTCTCAGTGGCAGCTAGACAAGCTTCCTTGAAAGCTTCCGAGTAGGTAGGATGGGCATGACTCGTCCGAGCTACATCCTCCGCACTCGCACGATACTCCATAGCCAGCACCCCTTCTGAAATCATATCAGCAGCCCGAGCCCCAAAAATATGTACCCCCAAAATTTCATCATGCTCCAAATGAGCCAATATCTTCACAAAACCCTCCTGATCCCCACTCGCCTTAGCACGACCCAAAGCCTTAAAAGGAAAATGACCCGTCTTATACGAAATTCCCTTCTCCTTCAACTCCTCCTCCGTATAGCCCACCCCAGACACCTCAGGCCAAGTATACACAACATTGGGAATAAGTAAATAATTCACATGTGGCTTTTGTCCAGCTAGTTGTTCAGCAATTAAAACGCCTTCCTCTTCAGCCTTGTGGGCAAGCATAGGCCCCCGAATGACATCACCTAAGGCAAATATGTGGGGAACCTGAGTGTTCAAACGATCCGTCACAGGAATTCGTCCCTTCTCGTCCAGTTGAATACCCACCTTTTCTAGACCCAGTCCTTCGGTATAAGGTTTTCTCCCCACAGAAACCAATGCATAATCTCCCTTCAAAATAAGTGAATCTCCCTTAGGAGACTCTGCCCGAAGCTCTACCCCCTTCCCTCTTGCCTTTACCTGAGTTACCTTGTGCCGCATGAAAAACTCCATGCCCAGCCTCTTTTGACTAAAGCTTTGAAGCTCCTTACCCAATGCCGCATCCATGGAAGGAATCAATCGAGAAGCATATTCTACCACAGAAACCTGGGTCCCTAGTCGGGCATATACCGAACCCAATTCCATCCCAATCACACCCCCCCCGATCACGATCAAGTTTTGAGGAATCTCTTTCAAAGAAAGAGCCTCCGTACTAGTTATAATCCGCTTCTTATCTATCTCTGCGAAAGGAAGAGAAATGGGTTTGGACCCCGTAGCAATCACAATATATTTGGCCTGTACAGATTTTTTTTCTCCCTTCGGGCCTGATATCAAAAGCTTATGAGGATCCTCAAAAGAAGCATGCCCATGTTGAACATCTACCTTGTTTTTTTTGAGAAGATAAGCCACCCCTTGACAAAGTTCCCTAAGAACAGAATCCTTGCGAGCCATCATTTTACTAAGATCAACAGATAAATCTTTGCAAAGAATTCCGTGGCCCTTGAAGTGGTTCTGGGCATTGTAATAGTGTTCTGAGGAATCCAAAAGAGATTTGGAGGGAATACAACCCACATTCAAACAAGTTCCACCCAAAGAAGCATATTTCTCCAAGAGAACTACCTTAAACCCTAACTGAGCCGCCCGTATCGCACATACATAGCCGCCAGGACCTGAACCTATAACCGCAAGATCATACATAATTTCCCCTATAACCTAATTTAAAATCTTAAGAAAGCCATCAACATTTGTAACGAAATTCCCAATCTAAATTTATAAGATATTCTAAGAAGGCTAAGAGATCTTATGATTATATTCGGAATCCTATTCCCCAGAATAAACAAAATGAACATAGTTTAGACACATGAAAACAGAGGATTCGAAAAAAGGAACCTATCTGATCTTTGATACCGAAACGACAGGGATTCACATCAAAGCAAAAGCTCCGTTGGAAGAAAATCTAGATAACTGGGCCCGAGTAGTCCAATTATCCTGGCAACTGCACGAAAACCAAGGTGCTTTGGTTTCAGTAGGAAATATGATCGTCCGTCCGGATGGATTTGAGATCCCTTTCGACTCCCAACAAATACATGGTATTTCCACAGAACACGCTAAGAAACATGGTTTTCCGATAGGCGAAGTATTGGAAGCCTTTTCCAAAATCTGTCAAGATGCCAAATACCTTGTTGCCCACAATGTATTATTTGATCAAAGAGCCGTGGATGCCGAATGTCTGAGACAAGACAAAGAACCCATCTGTGCACCCATAGAACAAATTGATACCATGGAACTGTCCAGGAAGTACTCTGCCAAGACAGCACCCAAAGGAGAAGCCGCATTCCACAAGCATCGTTTGGCAGTCGTGTACGAGCGTCTTTTTAATGAGAAAATCTCAAAGGCTCATGATGCTGCCTTTGATGTGGAGGCTACAGGGAAAATCTTTTTTTATTTCCTAAAAGAAGGAATCTTTCCCTCATCCGAAGGCCTAGATAAACAGTCTATCTGCTATCAGAGCCCAAAGCTTGAACACAAAAAAATAATCCCCAAAAAATCATCCGAAAAGGACGAATCTATCCCTGTCTCACCCGCCATAAAGGCGCCTTATTTCCATCTCCGAAGCCATTCTCAATATTCCATTTTAAGGTCTACCTTAAGGGTAGAAGAGATCGTCTCTCGGGCCCAACAAGATGGCATGAAAGCCGTCGGACTCAGCGATCTGGGAAATATGCATGGCGTATTTAGTTTTCTCCGAGAAGCACAACGAAAAGGAATCAAAGCCATTGTAGGATCTGAGTTTTATGTAGCAGAAGACAGAAAACGTCATAGATTCACCCGAGATGATCCCGACAAACGTTTCCAACAGGTACTCATTGCTAAGAATAAAAAGGGATACCACCAATTGGTTCGGCTAAGTTCCCTGGGTTTCACAGAAGGCCTATATGGTCAATATCCCCGGATAGGTAAGGACCTAATACAAGAGTACAGCAAAGACTTGATTGCCCTTTCAGGGAATCTACAGGGAGAACTCCCACAAAATATTCTCCGATTCGGTGCCAACAAAGCAGAAAAATTACTGGAATTCTGGACCCAAACCTTCCGAGAAGATTTCTATCTAGAATTGATCCAAGGCGGAGAAGAAGGAGAAGAACATGTGAACGAAATACTCATAGAATGGTCAAGAAAACACAAGGTCAAGTGCATCGCCTCCCATGATATCTATTACGGGGATCCGGAAGACGCAGATGCCTACCAAACCCTAGCCTCTATCCGACGATCTGTCCTAAAAAGCACGATTTCTGCAGAAAAAAAACTCAACGCGCAACAAGGAACCCCCAAACACTTTTTCCGCTCCGCAGAAGACATGAAAAATCTATTCAAAAACACACCTGAGGCAATAGAGAATTTATCAGAGATTGAGAAAAAATGCACCGAGTATTCCCTGGAACGAGATCCTCTACTCCCTTCCTTTCCCCTCCCCAAAGGATTTACCTCAGAACAAGATTATCTAAAAGATTTGAGCTTCCGTAGAGCCAAGAAACGATATCCGCGATGGGATCAAGAAAAAACAGATCGGTTAAATACCGAGCTAGGCGTTATCCACAAGATGGGATTTCCCGGTTATTTTCTCATCATCCAACAAATTGTGAAACAAGCAAAAAAAATGGACATTTCTGTAGGACCAGGTCGGGGATCAGTTGCAGGTTCTTTGGTTGCCTACTCTCTGGGTATCACAGAGGTTGACCCCTTAAAATATGGACTCCTCTTTGAACGATTTTTGAACCCCGATAGAGTATCTATGCCCGACATAGATCTGGATTTTGATGACGAAGGGAGAGAAAAACTTCTGGATTGGATCGTTCAAGAATATGGGAAGGATTGTGTGGCACAGATTGTTACCTATGCTACCATGGGTGCCCGCTCCTCGGTTAAAGACTGTGCCCGAGTCCTGGGTCTGCCTCTGGAGGAAGCCGAAAAACTGGTCAAACAGATACCCCTTAAGGCAGACACTACGTTGGAAAAGGCCTATTCATCCGCAGCCAGCCTCCGCAAAATACGGGAAGGAACAGATCTAAAATCTCAAGTTCTACGTCAGGCCGAAAAAATAGAAGGATCTATACGGCATGTGGGGACGCATGCTTGTGGGGTGATTATTTCTCCACAACCCCTGTCTGAGATCGTACCCATATGTGTTTCCAGGAAAGATAATTTTCTGGTCACCCAATATGACAACGAAATAATAGAAGATGCCGGCATGTTAAAGATGGACATCCTGGGACTGAAGACACTAAGTATCATGAAAAAGACCCTGAAGCTGATTCAGGAAAAAAAGAATATAATATTGGATCTGAATCATCTTCCTCTAGATGACAAACAAACCTATCAACTCTTCCAAAAGGGAGAAACACAGGGGGTTTTTCAGTTTGAATCCTCAGGCATGAAACACTATCTCAAGAGCCTCAAACCAGATAGATTTGAGGATCTCATCGCCATGAATGCACTCTACCGCCCAGGCCCCCTAGACTATATCCCCAAGTTCATAGAGCAGAAAAAAAATACCAAACGTATCCGGTATGAGTTCCCTGAGATGGAAAAACATCTCTCAGAGACCTACGGAATCACGGTCTATCAGGAACAAGTCATGCAGCTATCCCAAACCCTCGGTGGCTTTTCTGCAGGTCAAGCTGACACGCTCCGAAAGGCTATGGGAAAGAAGAAAAGAGATGTGTTGGATCAATTAAAACCCCAATTTTTAGCGGGAGCCACTCAAAAAGGTTATGATCGAAAAAAATGTGAGAGCATCTGGGAAAAATGGGAATCCTTTGCAGAATATGCTTTTAACAAGTCACACGCAACTTGTTATTCTTTAATTGCCTATCAAACTGCCTATCTCAAAACCCATCACCCCGCTGAATATATGGCTTCAGTTCTATCCTGTCATCAACGGGATTTGACGGAAATTGGCATGCTCTTGGAGGAGTCCAAGAGCATGGGCATTCAACTTCTTCCCCCCGATGTAAATCATTCTCAACCTGATTTTTCGGTGAGTCCAGAGAATCAGATTCGTTTTGCCTTGGCAGGAATTAAGGGTGTCGGTAAACAAGCAGCTACCCATATCGTCGCCGAACGAGAACAAAATGGCCCCTACAAAAACCTTGTGAGCTTTGTTCAGAGACTTCATCAGGCACAGGTTCTAAATAAGTCTAATCTAGAAGCCTTGGCATTATCCGGTGCGCTAGATTCTTTTTCAGACCATCATAGACGACAGTATGTAGAAGCTAAGGACGGAATTCCACCTCTCGTAGAATCCCTACTGAAAGTAGGAGATATGGAGGATAATTGGCTTTCTCAATCACATATCTTCTCCCACTCAGAAGAAGCCCTAACACCCGTACTGCCAACCCCCAAATTGGAACCCTGGGAAAACGAAAAAAAATGGGAACAAGAAAAAGAATTTCTAGGCCTACATATTTCAGGAAATCCCATGGATAAATACCAAGCCCTGCTTTCTCGTCTTCCCATAGATCATCTATCTCATAACTATAAGACATCGCCCAGACAAGGTTTGCGACGACATGCAGGCATAGTCATAAAGGTAGAACACCGACTCGGAAAGCAAAAAGCCAAATATGCTGTCTTTCGTCTAGAAGATTCCGTTGCCCGTGCAGATTTTGATCTATGGGTTCCAGAGTACAATATGTTTCATCAACATCTCCTTGAAGGAAATATCCTTTATGTGGAAAGTACATGGAATTTACGCTCCCCTCGAGATGCCCGTCGTAGGGTTCACCGTTTGATCCCCATAGATAAATTGATCTACCATGTCCAACGTCTACATCTCATCATCCCAGTCGAAGATCTCCAGAACGAAAAGATAAGTCTCCTGGAAAATCTTTTTCAACAAAGTCCAGGGGAAGTAGGAGTTGTGTTTGATCTCGTCAATACGCCCGAAAAAATATCCCTCCTATCTCAAAAATATCGAATCAAATGCACCCAAGAACTTCTAGAAAAACTCCCCTACCGCGCAAACCTCTCCCTACACAATAAAGAAAGAACCTAATCCTCGCAAACCCACCTAAGAATTTGATCCACCTGCTCCTTAAAATTTAAAGAACTTGTATCCAATACACGAGCATCCTTTGCCTTCCGGAGTGGAGACTGAGTTCTATTTGTATCCATCTCGTCCCGGGCAGCCAAATCCTTCATAATGTCCTCTTTGGATACCTGAACCCCCTTTTTTTCCCATTGCTTTTGACGACGAGAACCCCTTAATTCTAAACTGGCCTCCATAAAGACTTTCAAATCCGCCTCGGGAAAGACAACCGTACCCATATCCCGACCCTCTGCCACCAACCCCTGTTCAGCCTGGAGAGCCAATTTTCTTTGCTGAGAGATCATCTCACGACGTACACACGAATAGCGACTCAAGACAGCAACATGTTGGGAGACCTCCTGATGATGAATGGCGTCCGACAAGGGACGGCCAAAATATAATAACTCTCCCGAGCGAAAAGAAAAGTCCATCCCCCTCTCCACGTACCGACAAACATCTGCTTCCACATGTACATCACATCCATTCTGGAGTAAAGACCAAGTTAAAGCCCTATACATAGCTCCCGTATCCAAATAAGCATAGCCCAAGACCCTGGCTAACTCTCGGGCCGTAGAGCTCTTCCCAGATCCCGAAACGCCATCTAAAGTGATCACCCGACCCATCCCTAAAAGCTATTTTTTATTCGGGCAACAAGGACGATTCCGCCCGATCTTCTTCCCCTTTCGTTTGCGATAAGAACGTTTGGCAGAAGAATAAGCCGTAGAGGCACAATCTGTCGTAAAGCCCAACAGCAAGATGAATCCCAATATCCGTACCCAATACATGATCTTCAATGTTTGAAATGCCGTCTATGTGAGAACACCATAGACATACCATATCGCCGACAAGCCTGGATGGAAAGTTTATCATTCTTAGATCCCCCCGGCTGTATCACAGCCGTAATCCCAACTTCGTGAGCTCGTTCAATACAATCTGAGAAAGGAAAAAACCCATCCGAAGCCATGACCGATCCCCTCAGATCCGAAGAGTTTTTCTCAGCCTTTTGAATGGCAAATTCTAAGGCCTCAATCCGTGAAGTGTGTCCCATACCTGCCGAAAGAAAATCTCCCCCCCGAACCAATACGATTCCATTAGACCTGACATGTTTGACAATCTTATATGCAAAATACAAATCCTCCGATATTTTCTGAGTGGGAGAACCGCAAACAAGTTCCATATCTTCAAAAGAGCGTGTTGGAAAATCTATACCCTGTTCTAATTTTCCATCCAGGATAGTTCTTCGTTTTATCTTCCGAGTCGGATTTCTATGTTTTTGAATGATCCGCCTATTTTTTCCTTTCAAATAACTAAGAGATTCAGGTGTAAAGGATGGGGCGACTAGTCCCTCATAAAAGAGTCCGTCCAAAACCCCAATTTCCTCCCTGGAGAGCATCCCATTATACATGATGATCCCGCCAAAGGCAGAAAGAGAATCACAAGCATAAGCTTTTTGAAAGGCTTCCCGAAAAGACCCCCCCTGAGCTATACCACACGGATTGTTATGCTTGATAATAACCACCGTGGGGTCTTCCTCCCTCCATTCCGAAAGAAGTTCTATTCCCGCCTCTATATCCAAAAGATTATTATAAGAAAGAGGAGACCCTTGATGTAGTTCCAGCAGAGAAGATAAATCTCCATAAAAACTAGCCCTTTGATGCGGATTCTCCCCGTACCTAAGAGACACAGAAGGTGAAAGACCCTGGACAATGGACTCATCATAAGAAGAGGTCAAAGTAAAAGCAGAAACAGCATAAGAACGTCTTTGCGTCTGAGAAACCCGCCCCCCTTGTTCGTCAAACAGCTGAGAAAAAGCAGCATACTGATGAGGAGAAGATAATACACACAAATCCATATAATTCTTGGCCGCAGCCCTAAGCAAAGCTGATCCTCCTATGTCTATATATTCGCATAACTCCTCCTCATCAATACCTTCAGTCTGTGCAGCTTCTTGAAAGGGATATAAATTCACTACCACCAGGTCAAAAGAAGAAATTTCATGTTTCTTCAGTTCCTTTTCATCCTCAGGATTTCCTCTTCTATACAAAATGCCTCCAAAAATCTTAGGGTGCAAGGTCTTTACCCTTCCCCCGAAAAGAGGAGGATAACCAGTTAGGCTTTCCAAATCCTTAACGGGTAATTTCTCTTGGATCAGCCTAGCATAGGTGCCTCCTGTCGCAAAAAGAGAAACCCCAGCCTTATACAAGGTTTGTGCCAAAGAAACAATCCCTTCCTTATCATGAACAGAAAGCAATGCCGACCGAATTTTTTTAGCCCCCTCCATGAGAAAAAGAAGATAAGGAGTCTGATGAGCCTGAGGATAAGGAGGATAAAAAGGTCTGCAAAATGAGCGTTGCACTTATCTTATCCAAGTTTTCTTTTCGCCGACGATCCTTAACCCGATATCCTGCCATGACCATGCTTTGCGAAGCGATTTTAGAACTCAGGCGTTCATCTATCCGAAGCAAACTAATATGTGGAAAATGCTTTTTCCAATCCTTTTCAAAAATCTCAACATAAGGCGTTGCATGGGTTCGCCTTCCCTTAAGATCCATGGGATAGCCTAATACCCCCATTTCCACCGCATGGCTACGGAAATATTTATCCAAGAATGGAAAAAGATCGTCCAAGAAGACGGTCCCCAAAGGAAAGGCAAAAGTTTTGGAAGGATCACTGATGGCCAATCCCACCCGCCGAGATCCATAGTCTACACCTATTACCCTCAAAATCTACCCTTTGCTTCAATCCATAACCCCCACATAACTCTGATATTCAGGGAATAACTCGGGAGGAGATTCTTCAAAAATGCCATATATACAAGATCCTGTCCCCGTCATAGATACATAACAGGCCCCTGAACGATATAGCTCCGTCTTCACATCTCGCAACTCGGGATGCCGAGCTAAGATCAAAGATTCAAAAACATTATGCAATTTTTCTGGCCATTTCTCGGGATGCTGCTGCAAAAGATATTGAAATCGGTTTTTGCCTATGGTGGAAAAAGAAGAAGAAAAAGATTCAAATTCTGCATAGACCTCCCGAGTCCAAAGCGAAATAGAAGGACAAACTAAAAAAATATATTTACCCGAAATCAAAGGAAGCCGAAATGGCTCTATAATGTCTCCCCTCCCCTCCACCAAAGAGGGCCTATTTTTCAAGAAAAAAGGAACATCACTCCCTATGCTCAAAGCATCCTCCATGAGGGTAGACCTGGGAAGATCATAGATCTGACTGAGTCCAAGAAGTACAGCCGCAGCATTGGAAGACCCCCCACCTAATCCTGATCCCACAGGAATACGTTTGTGAAGCCAGACATGTACAGGCGAAATACCATATCTCTTTTCCAAAAGCTGATAAGCCCGAACACATGTGTTCTCAGATAAAGAACCCGGAATAGATAGACCACTCAGACTCAGTCCAAAACGAGAACTCCGCTCAATCCTGATATCATCAGCATAAGATATTGGGTAAAAACAACTCAATATATCATGGTAGCCATCTTCGCGAAGACCCTTCACATATAAACCTAAGTTGATCTTAGCACGGGAAGAGATTTTCACAATCTCAGAATTAAGATCTCATTAAGGTCTTGGAACTACCTGAGAAGACTAAGAATTTAGGATTTATCCAGAACATCCAAAGACAAACCCGTGGAAGAAAAGCCCCCATCGTGATACAGATTCTGCATCGTAACTTTTCGACTCATGTCCGAAAAAAGAAAGACACAATACAAAGCACATTCCTCGGCTGTAGCATTTCCCAGCGGGGCTATTTTTTCCGTGTACTCAAAAAGAGGTTGAAAGCCAGGAATACCGGTTCCGGCTCGGGTTGGGGTAGGGGATTGAGAGAGGGTATTCACCCGAATTTTTTTCGCCTTGCCCAAATGATATCCATAGCTTCGCGCAATAGATTCCAATACAGCCTTGGCTTCTGCCATATCAGCATAAAGAGGAAAGGTACGTTGTGCTGCCACATAAGAAATACCCAAGATAGAAGCCCACTCATTCAGTAGATCCAAGCGATCTAGGGTCTGAATTATCTTGTAAAAGGACAAAGCTGAAATATCCAAGGTCTTGAGGTACCAGTCCGTGTTGAGTGTACGGTAATCCTTTTTCTTGCGCACATTGGGCGACATGCCAATGGAATGTAAAACGAAATCTATCTTAGCGCCCAAGAAAGAAACAGAACGTTTCGCCAAGTCTTCCAAATCAGAAGATGAAGTCGCATCTGCAGAAATGACCTCCGTCTCACATATTTTAGCCAAATCCTGTATACCCCCCATACGTAGGGCAATGGGTGCATTGCTTAACGTAAAACGGGCGCCCGCCCGATGGCAGGCCAAGGCAATTTTCCACGCAATAGAACTCTCATCAAGAGCCCCAAAAATGATTCCATTCTTCCCTTTCAACAAATTCGTCTCCATCCAATCATCCTTTAAATATTCACCCAATAGAAGAGTAAAGATAAAAAACTTAGTCCAAATTCAAAACTCAGATCCGCCCTTCCCGATCTTCCAACAAGGTACGGGCATGTTCTAAGGCCTCAGGCGGAGGATGGTCTCCCCCAATCATTTTGGCAATTTCTAAAATTCGTTCTTCTCCCTCCAACACAACCATAGTCGTTCGCGTTTGGGAATCATGTTGCTCCTTGGCAACCCTGAAATGCTTATCCGCTTGAACCGCAAAAATAGGAAGATGACTGATCGTAATAACCTGATGACGTAAAGCCATATCACGCATCATTTTAGCCATTCTAAGTGCAATCTCTCCCGAAAGACCTGTCTCTATCTCATCAAATAAAAGGGTAGGGAAATATCTATGCTGTGCAATCATGTACTTGAAAACCAACATGAGACGAGATAACTCCCCCCCGGAAGCTACCTTAGACAAGGGTTGAAAAGATAAATCTTTGTGGGCAGTAAAGAGAATGTCTATCCTGTCCTTTCCCCACCGGTCTAAGGGTTGATCCGCATGGGTTATTTTCAGAAGGGCATCCTCCATCCCCAACGGACGAACCTGCTCTAAAATGGACCCTCTCAGCGGACTCAAAGATTCCCTCCGCCGCTGTGATAAACGCTCGGCATGCTGAGACAACGTGTGCTGAAGCTTATCCAATTCTGGTTTCAGCACAGCTAATTTTTGGGCATGATCCTCTACCTGCCCCAAACTCTTTTCAAGAGAAGTCTGCTTCTCCTGAAGTTCAGCCACTGTTTTGACCTTATGCTTTCGCATAAGAGAGTACAGACTATCTAGGCGCTCTCTAAGTCTAGCTGCCTCCTCTTTGTCTTCCCGCAGATTAGACTCCTTGTGGGCAATGCTTTTGATAATATCATCCAGCTCTATGCAAATTCCCTCCAATCGTTTGGCCTCTTCCTGAAAAAGAGCATTCTGAGCAGCCAGGCTCTGAATCTGTTTTTGTCCACGCCAAAGACGAGAAAGGATCCCATGCTCGGCCGTATCATCTCCCCGAATGCTTTGAAGAACTTCCTGCAAACCCTCCTTAACCTCTAAAGCACCCGTTAGCAAAGAAACCTGATCCTCCAACTTGGATTGATCAGCATCCGAGACCCCCATCTTGACCAGTTCTTCGTACAGAAAACGATGATATTCCTCCTCTTCTTTCCCCCGCTGAGAAACCGTCAAAAGTTCTTCATAAGCTTTTCTTTTGTTTTCCCAATCTGCATATCCTAGCTGATAAGTCTCGCGCAAAGAAAAATTATCTGCATAAGCATCCACCAAATCACGTTGGAAAGCATGTGAGGTCAGTAAGAGATTTTCATGCTGAGAGTGAATATCTAGTAAATGAGAACTGAGCCCCTTAAGTACATCCAAAGAAACCGGCGTGTCGTTGACAAAAGCCCGAGCCCTTCCTTGTGGAAAGATCTCCCTACGAAGAATAGTATGATCCTCGTAACTCAGGTCATGGTCCTGAAAAAAAGACTTGATATCATAAGAAGACAAATCAAAATCTCCCTCTATGACACATTTCTCCTGAGAGTCCGCAAAGATATCATATCTGGCATGCCGACCCATTAATAAATGCAACGTATCCAAAAGTATGGTCTTACCCGCCCCTGTTTCGCCCGTGATCACATTCAGGCCCGGAGAAAATGAGATCTTTAAGTCCCTTATCAATAAGTAGTTCCGAACATTCAACTGTAATATCATAGTCTTCTAGAGTAAGCTAAAACTCATCCC
Organism: Cytophagales bacterium; assembly: GCA_026710765.1. Taxonomy (GTDB): domain Bacteria; phylum Bacteroidota; class Bacteroidia; order Cytophagales; family JAPOQI01; genus JAPOQI01. Next base: position 14,916 of record JAPOQI010000079.1, read on the forward strand.
GATCCGCTCGCTCGATCTCCGCAATAATCTCCTCCAGAGGAGCCTGTACCCATTCATGCTTATTAGGAAATACTTCATGAATATGTTCTTCTATCTCCCGAAACTGAGGGCTAAGATGTGAATACTCGTATTTATAAGCTCTATCAGGATCCGTCCTTTGATAGCCCGACAGGTTTTTCTTGAGGTCTTGGGTGACACCTACCTTGTATTCCCCAGGGTATTTGGGATTACTAATCACATAAATATATTTTTTCTCCCGGTAATCCTCACCCTGATCTGTTCGTTTGGGAGGATCTGTCTGATAATTGATCTTGTCTGCCCAAAAGAGTGCCATAGATTGACCCTCTTCTTTGCCCTCTACCTCTTTAGCCAAGCGATGCTTGACTAGCTCATAGGCTTTGATGGAGACGTCTATGCCAATCCATTTGCGCTTCAACTTCTCAGCAGCTACACACGTGGTCGCACACCCACAAAAGGGATCCAAGACCCAATCTCCTTCCTTGGAGGAGGCCTTAATGATTCGTTCCAACAAAGCCAAGGGTTTTTGTGTGGGATAGTTCGTTTTTTGCTTCCCCCCTGCCATTCCCACCGCATGTATGTCCATCCAAATATCTCGTTCTCTTTTTTCCCTAATATACTCATTCCCCGCCTGCCTTAGAAAATACATCACGCGAATCAATCCATTTTTTGTTCTCCTTATTCTGCCTTCTTTTTCCAAACGTTTAACCCCTGCTTCCGAATAATTCCCACCGGGTAAGTCATAATACCATCGTCCATCTGTCCATTGTTTATATTTGGAAGACTTGATCTCTGGGGCCTTGATTCTTTCCTCCCTTAACAACTCATAAGCCTGATAATCATCTGATTTGCTGTAGCGAAAAACATTATCGTATTTTTTAGAAAAATCTTTTTTACTAGGCCCCTGTGCACCATCATAGCCCCACACAATCTCATTTCTAAAATTCTTCTCCCCAAATATAATATCCATCAAGATTTTAAGATAATGCGACATGGTTTGATCACAATGCAAATAGATAGACCCTGTCTTTTTTAATATACGATGCATCTCCAATAATCTAATGGCCATGTAAGCTAGATAGCAGAAATTATAACTGGTTTTCCCTTCTATCCTTAGTGCCCCATATAGGAATACATGCAAATCAGGATGATCTTCCCGTATCGTCTTGATCCAATCTTCCTTCACATCTTCTTCCCGAAAGATATCTCTGAAACTAGCCCCCTCGGCATGGGAGCCAATAGGCGCTGTGAAGGTCTTTTTCTTATTGAAAGGCGGATCTAAATAAATCAAATCTATACAGGAACTATTGATTTTCCGCATAATCTTTAAGTTATCCTTGCAAAAGATGCTCCGATTTGGGATATTAGGATCCATTTCTATTTGATGTCTTTATCCATGTCAACGAAGATATAATTCTCAGATTTTTTATCTAAAATACTTAGCCCAGCTCTCGGATTCCAAAGCTGCCTCGGAATCTGAACGTTGTATTTGCATATGTCCAGATTTTCGAGCCTAAGGAATGTGTTGAGAAGGAGAACCATATGAAAATTATAACTATAACACGGAATGCATGTTCGGAGCCGTCCCAGTCGGCAGAAAGCAATACCCCTGTATATGAAGAATTAGATACGGAGCAGGAGCTAAGCACAGAAATTCAGGAGGCCCTTTCTCCAGAAATTCAAAATACAGAAGAAAAACACAGACTCAGAAAATTGGTTGTATTCAATGACGATATTAATACTTTTGAGCACGTAATCAAAACACTCATGCTGATTTGTCGACACGAACCACATCAGGCAGAACAATGTGCCTATCTGATCCATCATAGGGGAAAATGTACCGTCCGAGAAGGCACCTACGTTCAACTCCTTCCTATGCGGAAAGGAATTGTAAATGCGGGTATTTTTGCAGAAATTCTCTAATTGTTTAAAAGCTATCCATGAGCAGTTCTTCCTCATCCTCTTCCTCCCAATTGCTCTCGGAAGCCGTGCAAGCCATGACACAGTTTCCTGGTGTGGGAGAAAAAACTGCCCTACGGATGGTTTTGTACCTCCTCAAACAAGAACCTAAAATGACAGAACACTTAACCCACCATTTACTACGTCTGGTTCAGAATATCCGCTATTGCGAACGCTGTCATAGTCTGGCAGATCAAGAACTTTGCTCTGTCTGTACTGATCCCGAAAGAGATCAAAGTTTGATCTGTGTAGTAGAACAGGTACACGATGTATTAATCATAGAAAAAACAGATCAATATAAGGGTCTATACCATGTCTTAGGCGGGGTTATTAGTCCAATCCGAGGGGTTGCTCCCTCAGACCTCCCCTTCTCTTCGCTCTGGGAACGAATAAGTGAAGGAAAAGTAAAAGAACTCGTGATAGCCCTAAATGCCAACATGGAAGGAGATACCACAGCACATTATTTAGCAAAAAAATGTACCTCCAAAGGGATTCGCGTTTCTGCCCTAGCCCGTGGTATTCCTATGGGTGGAGAATTAGAATATACAGATGAGCTCACATTAGGGCGCAGTATTCAAGATCGCGTAATATATTCTCTCACAGCCGTATGAAATCCACACCCTCCCAGTTTCTTTCCCAACGAGTGGCAGAGATGCCCCCTTCTGCTACCCTGGCCATGTCTGCCCTAAGTGCATCCTTGCAAAAACAAGGATTGGATATCCTAAATCTGAGCGCCGGTGAACCCGATTTTCCGACCCCAAGCCTTATCATAGAAGCTGTTCAAAAAGATTTAGCCTCCGGTAAGTATTTCAAATACCCGCCCGTAGCCGGATATCCTGAGCTCAGAGAAGCTATCGCCCATAAGATGCAACAAGAAAATCACCTGAACGTCCAACCTGATCAGGTCATTGTTTCTACGGGTGCCAAACAATCTATTACAAATGCACTATGTGCGTTGTTAAATCCTGGAGATGAGGTGATTATCTTTTCCCCACACTGGGTCACCTACCCCGCCTTGGTTCGCTTGATGGGAGGAGTTCCTGTCTTCGCAATCGGAGAAGCAAAAAATAATTACAAAATAAAACCCGAAGATCTTGAAAAAGCAATCTCCGCACGTACCAAGGCAATCCTATTTTCTTCGCCTTCTAATCCCACGGGTGCTTCCTTTTCTCGGGAAGAACTTCAAGATCTGGTAAAGATTCTACTTCGGCATCCCAAAGTTGTTGCCATCTCTGATGAGATATATGAATATATCTCCTTCCAGGGCACACACACCAGTATAGGATCCTTTAAAGAAATTGCCGACCGAACCCTAACCATCAACGGCTTCTCCAAAGCCTTCGCCATGACCGGGTGGCGACTAGGATATTTAGCTGCCCCCCCCAGTCTGGCAAAAGCTTGCGAGAAAATCCAAGGGCAAATGACCAGTGGCGCAAATACTCTCGCCCAACGAGCCGGTATCGCAGCCCTCAAGTATGGGAAAAAAGTCTATCTCCCCATGGTAAAGGCCTTCCAAGAACGAAGAGACCTAGCCATAGAATCCCTAGAAGAAATAGAAGGTCTTAGGGTCCCAAAACCCGAAGGTGCCTTTTATCTCTTCCCTGATTTTTCAGCCTACTTAGGTAAAAGGTATCGGGATCACGTTGTAGATACCGTGGAAGATCTATCTAAATATCTTCTGAAAGAAGTGCAAGTGGCCACCGTGCATGGACAGGCTTTTGGCTGTCCACACGCCCTCAGAATCTCCTTTGCAACATCTGAAACCGTTCTAAAAGACGCGATAGCACGAATCAAGCAAGCCCTCGCAAACCTAGCCTAGGAGCTATGCAAGCAGATATTGAAGAGCTTGAAGACCTATATGCTACTCTAGAACGTTTTTCCTCTTTACGGGTCTTGGTGGTCGGAGACGTGATGCTGGATGCCTATGTATGGGGACAAGTTCAAAATATGAGCGCAGAGGCCCCCGTCCCTATTCTGCTCCGCGAAACAGAGACACGATCTTTGGGTGGCGCCGCCAATGTAGCCATGAGTTTAAGAGGATTATCCGCCCAACCTATCCTTTGTGGAGTTGTGGGAAAAGATGAAGAAGGAAAACAACTCCTAAACCAACTCCAAGAAAATGAGATCCCCAGAGAAGGAATTCATATCAGCCCCAACAGACCGACTACCCTTAAAACTCGCTTCGTGTCCGGAACCCATCACCTACTAAGACTAGATAGAGAATCCATAGAACCCCTAAACAAAGAAGAAGAAAAAATTTTGTGGAAACAGATTGAAAAATATATTCCCCAAGTACATGTTATCCTAATACAGGACTATAATAAAGGCTGTCTAAGTGCCTCCTTGATAGATAAAATCCTTCAAGCTGCCCGTGAGCGTACACGCCCCGTGGTGGTGGACCCAAAGCGAAGAAATTTCTTCCGATATCAGCATGTATCTCTTTTCAAACCCAATCTAAAAGAACTAACTGATGCCATGGAAGAAAGCATGCCCGTATTTAAGATGGAAAGAGTTGAAGAGTTGGCAAGGAATCTCCAAGAACGCCTCCAAGCCTCACGAGTACTTGTGACCCTCTCAGAACGAGGTATTCTTGCATTGGAAGGTGAAAACCTTCAGCATTTTCCGACACAGGCTCGAGTCATATCAGATGTATCTGGTGCTGGAGATGCCGTGATAAGTATTGCTGCGCTCTGCACAGCACTGAATTTACCCTTGTCTTTTTTGACAAAGCTAGGCAATATAGCAGGGTCCATTGTGTGTGGTCAAAAAGGCGTAGCCCATTTGGACAAAAAAAGTCTTATTTCTTTTTTCAAGGCCAGCCTGGGTAATCCTGGCACTGGGTAAAGGTGTATCCCACATGATTAAGTCTAAGCTGGGTGCTCATTTAGCTATGCTTTGTGCAGGCCTTCTTTATGGGGGAAGTTTAGTCATCTCCAATTACGTTGTAGACCATCCCTCCATGACTCCTCTGGCAGTGGTTCAAATTCGTTCTACGGCAACCATGATCGTCTTTGTAGCCGTCGGTCAATGGCTTTCCAGGGGATGGGTAAAAGGATATAAAGATCTGATTCGTCTGATCCTATGCGGTGCTTTCGGTGCTTCAATTAATATGATCTTCTTTTTTGAAGGATTGGAGAAAACTTCTCCGCTACATGCTTCTCTGATCATGGTCACAGTACCCATCGTAGTCCTGGTATTTTCTCGTCTGTTTTCGCAAGAAAGAATATCTTGGCAGAAAGTTCTAGGCTTGTGCCTAGGTGTGGCAGGCACCCTTTTATTATTAGACACAGAAGCCTCCACTACAGATCAAGAAGCTACTTTCCGAGGGGACCTGTTCATTGTCATGAACGCCATTTTCTATGGCTTTTATTTGGTCTTGTTGAAACCCCTCATGAAGAAATATCATCCCATCACCGTAGCCAAAGGACTCTTCCTGAGTGGATCCCTAATTAGCCTTCCTTTCTGTTATAAAAGCCTGGTAGGCACCCCATTTCATACTTTCTCTGCGGAAATGTGGGGAGGAATCGCCTACGTAATTATCGGAGCGACCGTCCTAACCTTCTTTTTAAACATCGCAGCCATGACACGTGTAAACCCTTCTGCCGTCGGGTATTATGTGTACGTACAACCCCTCTTCGCTAGCTTCCTACACGTCTTCATGGGAAAAAGCGCCCCCACCTGGGCAGAAATATGTGCAGCTATTCTTATCTTCTCAGGCGTATTCTTAATCAGTAGGAGATCGCCTTCCAAATCACCTTTGAAGCAAAGGATATCCAGTTTTAGAAAATCCCAAGACACACAATATCATGCTCTTAGCAAACAGGGTCAAAAAGGAAAAGAGTAGAGAAAGGGTTTTTCCCCTACGGATTCGAGAAATCCACTCGGAAAGCCCCGATGGGCTCCGTGTCCTTTTTGACCCCCCTGGTCGTGATTTTTTTTACGAGCCAGGTCAATTTCTCAGTTTGCTAATTTCTCTGGACGGAAAAATATATAGGCGATGCTATTCTTTTTACACCACCCCCAAAGAAAAATATCCCGGGATTGTTGTGAGACGTGTGAGAGGTGGACAAATTTCAGGGCATATTCATTCAACATGGAAGGTAGGGGATACCGTGAATAGCCTGATCCCCATGGGTTCTTTCACCCTTTCCAAAATTTCTGAGATTCCTAAAAATGTACTACTCTGGGCCGGAGGAGCAGGTATCACACCCCTTTTTTCCCTAGCGCAACACCTCCTTCATGAATACCCCACAACCCAGCTGCACCTTGTTTATGCTAACCGATCTGAAGAGTATACCCTTTTACGATCCCTTTCTAAGGTGTTGGAAAAAAAATATCCCGAGAAGCTTAGGGTCACGCATTTTTTGGAAAACCCTCCCTCGTCATGGAAGGGACAAATAGGTAGGATCAAAGCCCATGACATCAAAACTATTCTTCAATCAACCCCAGATGTATTGCACTTTTTATGCGGTCCTCCTCCCATGATGAAATTGATAGAAGAAAATCTAAAAAGTCAAGGGGTTCCTCCTTCCCGTATCCGAAAGGAAAGCTTTGAGGCGGGGGAGACTTCTCCCATGGATATCATAGACCCTGCTCAACAAAGTCCCCATGAAGTCCATATCGTCTTTCAAGGAGAAAGCCATCTTATCACGGTTCAGCCACATGAAAGCATTCTGGAAGCCGCCCTGGCCCAAGACATTCCCCTCCCACATTCTTGTACTAAGGGACTTTGTACCTCCTGTAAATGTAGAATTCTCCAAGGAAAACTAGGTATGAAAAAGCAAGAAGCCCTCTCCGAAGAAGAAATACAAGAAGGATATAGACTCAGTTGTATCGGGTACCCATTGTCTGAGGACCTGAAAATAGAAATAGATTCAGATTAGACCCAGCTACCGCTGTCTGAAATTCCCGCAGGAAAGCCGAATTAGCGGTGCCTCAGATTCAGGAGATACGAACCGAAGATTTACCCTTCGCATAGCCCACCATATCACATGTTTTCCAGAACAAACTAGGGGTTGATGGGGCTTTAACAAAAGAGGTATTTTGGCGTCTACAAATAAGTCACTTAGCTTCTTGGTTCTGCCCAAACCTAGGGGAACCATGCTGTCCCCAGGCCGAAAACTCCTAACCGCTAATGGAAACGATAGCTTTTGCTTTGATATAAGAAAACTTTGAAAAGATGATCCCAAACCCCGCTCAGCCCTTCCATCCCCTTCTTCACATCTAAAATAATAATTGCCCCAACGAATTTCTTCCCCCAAATCCAAGCTCATATCGGGAGGTGTTGGAGTTCTCCGTGGAAGAAGAATAAGTTGCCTTCTATCCACATTAATCAGGTGGCTAGGACTATGAAATATACGACCCACACGATGTTTATACACTGCACTTAGAAGAGAAGAATACTGAGAAATACGAAGCCCATATTCATGCAAAATCTCCCACAAACAAGCCTTATCTTCCTCCTTCAAAGGGAAAGAAGGTAAAATCAATATGTGATATGAAGGATATTTTTTTAGATATTTTTTTTGAAAAAGACTCAGGGCAACTTGTAGAAGGGCATGCGTCCCTTGAAGTCGGGTTTGGGTGTGAACAAAAGTCTTCGCCAAATTTGGATTTAAATCTTTCAACCTAGAAATAACATGATGTCGGATCTTATTTCGTCTATAATCTTCAAGTTGATTGCTTATATCTTCTCGCCAAGAAATATTTTGTGCCCCAGCATAGGAACGTATTTGATCTTTTGTTTGAGATAAAAGAGGTCGTATGATATTATCCCGCCTAAGACGCATACCCACAATCCCTGCCCATCCCGTACCACGTATCAGGTTTAATAAGAGTGTTTCCAGATTATCATCCGCATGATGTGCAAGTGCCACATGGCTAAACCCATGGATCCGACATATTTCATCATACCAGGCATAGCGAAGTTTTCGGGCTGCCATTTGAATAGATATTTTATGTTCTCTAGCATATGACAAAGCATCACAAGAAAGGCTATGCAGAGGAACCTCCCATTTTTCTGCCCAAAAGCCAACAAAAGCCGCATCCTTTACAGACTCCCCCCGAAGTCCGAAATCACAATGACCTACCGCCCAAGGCCAAGTCCGCACACGATGAAAAAGGGAAGCCAAAACCATCGAGTCCAGCCCCCCACTCACCGAAACCAAAATACGAATGGGTCCCCTTTCATCTGCAAACAAGGTCTGCATTTGCTGAGAAAATGACCGATGCATAAGTTTATATGTAAATTTATAATCCTATTCAGATTCTTTTCACCCCTACAAGATTATTTAACAGATTGATCCCCCATTCCAAACCTATTCTGAGACAACTAAGTTCTACTTTCTTGAAAATTTACCCGCTCCTTTTCTTTCTCTGCATAGCAAGCCACGTGTCTATGGGACAGAATATGAAAGGAAAACAAATAACTTATCAAGCAGATAAACTAGAAGGTAAAGAATATGCGGAAGACCCCCATCGTATCCTACGAGGACACGTTATATTTAAACACGGTATAACATATATCTTTTGCGATTCTTCTCGGTACTTCCATAAAAGAAATTTTGTGGAAGCCTTTGGACAAGTTAAAGTCTATCATCAAGACGACAGCCTATATGCGGAAGAACTCTATTATGATGGCAATATCAGACAAGTCTTTCTCAGGCAAAATGTGCGTTATCAAAACCATCCACAGAAACTTCTAACAGATAGCCTGTACTACGCCCTCCCCACCCGAACCCTTTTTTTTATGGGCTACGGTCAACTTCAAGATAGTCTGCAAATCCTCCGGAGCAAAATAGGCTTCTACGAAGTCAAAAGCCAAAAGTCACGTTTTTTTCAAGAAGTATCCCTATCATCAGCAGATTATAATCTCAATACCGATACACTCTACTATACAACATCCACCCGTCAAGCAAACTGGTCAGGGCAATCTTCCCAAATCCAACAAAATAAGACCCACATTTATATGCAAAAAGCTCAGGCAAATTTGAAGACCCGTGAATTTACCTTCCACGAAAGCCTGGTCCAAGATCCCGAACACCTCTTCACAGCTAAAGTCATGGAGGGCGATCTTCACAAAAAATACTATAAAGGCAAAGGACAAGTGGCCCTGGAATGGACAATAGACTCCCTCCTCCTCACAGGAAATCTATCTGTCTATCAGTCCCAACTGGGGGGCAGTCTATATGAAAATTTCTTGGGGATGAAATTCATATCCAAAGACACCATGTTTTTATGGGGAGATCGCCTGCATCTTTTGGAAAATCCTTCCGGAGATATTCAAACTATATCAACCTTCCCAAATGCACAGATTCTTTTTTCAGACATCGCCGCACGTTGTGATTCGCTGGTCTACCTAAGTCAAGACTCTATCATACACCTTTATGGAAATCCCGTCCTCTGGTATGGGAACGATTATCAAATAAAATCAGAAGAACTAAGACTCTATCTGAAAGATGGAAAACTTGATTATGCCCAGTTTGAAAAACCCTTCCTCATAGGAAAAGATAGCCTGGGCTATTTCAATCAAATTAAGGGTAAAGAAGCCGATGTCTTTTTTGAAGGAGATAATCTAGACTATATGCATCTCCGGGGAAATGGAGAAATTCTTCACTTTCTCCTGGAAGAAGATAGCCTGCTGGTCGGAATGAATGAGCTAATCTGTGGAGAAATGAAAGTGCACTTTGAATCCAATAAGCTAGATCGTTTTGTCTTTTATATAGACCCTACCGGCGCCTTCATCCCGCCCCAAATGCTGAATTCCGAAAATATTAAACTCAATGGCTTTGACTGGAAGATAGAAGAAAAACCCCATCTGAAAACCCAATCCAAAAGAGATTCTCAAAAATATAGACAACATCTTATTCAACAATATTTATCAGATCCTGAACCAAGCCCTTGACAAATTTTGGTTTTTTTCCTAAAATGGAGAGATCGGAAGGAGAACCCAGAGAGAGTAAAACCAAAGAGAGACCTCAAAACTTGGCCCTCCCGAAAAAACTTACTGAGAGATTCGCAAACATTGAGTTACTTCATTCATCGGGATTTAAGTTGGATGAATTTTAACACACGTGTCCTAGATCAAGCCGAACGAAACTCTTTTAATCTCTCAGAACAAATCCGATTCCTGTCCATCTCTTCCCGAAACATGGACGAGTTTTTCATTGTTCGAGTAGGATTTCTGTACCATCACTACCTAGATAGAAATAAGGAAAAAAAAGATAGCTCAGGTCTAAGACCCGAAGAATTAAAAGACCTCGTACTGGATAAAGCACAAGCCTTCTTCACCCGACAACAAAACATCTTTACAGAACATATCTTGACTGCCCTCCATAAAAAAGGAGTAAATATTCTTCCCTATGAATCCCTAAAAACTATTGAACCCCCATCCCTTAAAAAATACCTGAAAGAAATTTCTTCCAATCTAAGAATCCACGAATGGACAGAAAAAGATCCCCTACCTGCCCTGCCCTCCCATCGGTTGATTCTTTTTGTTCCCAACCCAAAGGAAAAACATTTTTTCCTCGTACTGCCCAGAAAGATTCCGCGTTTCTATGCCCTTGAGAAATCTAGTTCGTCCCAGAACCTTCAATTAATTCCGACAGAATCTATTCTCAAGGCATATCTATCATCCCTCATCCCTGCTCTCAAGCATGCACAGCTTTCTGAAACCATGCTTTTTAGAATATTACGAAATGCCGATTTCACCCTGAACAGTTTAGACGATGATACAGAAGAAATCTCTACCCTGGACCGACTAGAGCGTAAAGTAGAAAAACGAAAAACAGGGAGAATTGTTCGCATGGAATACCTTTCCTCTTTCTCTGATAGCGCCTTAGTCCTCTTTAAAAGAGTCTTCCAAATAGAAAACAAAAACGTGTTTCGCATCCAAACACCCATTTGTATAGATTCCATTTCCCTAAGTGCCCTCGGTGCCTATTTACCGCCTTTGACAAGTCCTCATATCGGTTCCTCTCCGTCCCCAAATATAAATTTCTTTGAAAAACTAAAAGAAGAAGACATTCTACTTTATCATCCCTACGAATCCTTTGAATGGGTTCTTAAATTTTTGGAACAAGCCGTCAAGGATCCCAAGGTGGAGAGTATCAAAATGACCATTTATCGCCTTTCCCCCCATTCAAAAATTGTGGACCTACTCTTGTTGGCAGCCGAAAAAGGAAAACAAGTATGGGTTTTATTCGAAATAAAAGCCCGTTTTGATGAGGTACAGAATATACGATACGCCCAATCCCTAAAAAGAGCAGGATGTACAGTTCTATACGGTTATCAAGGATTTAAAGTACATGCCAAACTCCTCCTGATCAGCCGAAAAGAAAAAGAAAAAACCCTCTCTTACGTACATATAGGTACCGGAAATTACAATGAAAGTACATCCAAAACTTATGCCGATATCAGTTTGATAACCTGTCAAGAAGATTATACCCAAGACGTTACCGAAGTCTTTGAAGCCCTTCAAAGACAAAGAGTTAAACCCAAGAAAAGCTATCAAAGACTCCTAGTTCCCCTCTATCATATGAAAGACGCCATCTTGCAAAAGATAAAAGGAGAAATTGAAAATACACGTCAAGGACTGCCCAGCGGAATTGTCATCAAGGTCAATGCCCTCCAAGATGAAGAGATCATCCATGCCTTATATCAAGCCTCCCAGGCAGGTGTTCCCATACGGCTAATTGTGCGAAGCATCTGTTGTTTAATCCCAGGAATAAGAGGACTTAGTGAAAATATTTCTGCCAGATCTCTGGTAGGCAAACACCTAGAACATGCACGTATCCTTTATTTTCATCAAAACGGAAAGCCACAAATATACTTTGGAAGTAGTGATTTTATGTACAGAAGCTTCCATAGACGTCTAGAAGTCATGGCAGAAATTCGGGAACCCCTACACAAAGAAAAAATTATAAACATCCTAAATACCCAACTCAAAGATGATACCAACTCTTATCTTATGCATCCAAATGGAGACTTTGAACCTGTTAAAACCTCAGCCACATCTCCAACAGATGCGCATAGATTCAATCCTATAAATCCCCCACATGAGGATACCATCATAGATCCATCAAAGAAAAACATCTTCTCCTTTGCATGAAACTCCAAGGAATCAAAGACCCCCCTATCTATCCCAAATTAATAGGATAATCAATCATAGGTATAGAAACCCCTTCCCGTCTTCCTGCCCAAAGCACCCCCTTTGACCATATTCACCAACAAGGGACAAGGGGCATATTTGGATTGTCCAAACCCCTCGTGTAAGACCTTCAAAATACTCAAGCATATATCCAAACCAATAAAATCAGCCAGTTGCAGAGGTCCCATAGGATGAGCCATACCCAAACGCATGATTTCATCTATATCCTCAACCTTCGCCACACCCTCATGTAGGGCATAAATCGCCTCGTTAATCATAGGCATAAGAATCCGGTTGGCCACAAACCCTGGATAGTCTTCTGAAAGAACAGGCGTCTTGTTCAGAACCTTGATCAGAGAAAAAATTTCCTCTACCACCTTATTCGCTGTGAAATATCCCCGAATAACCTCTACCAATTTCATGACAGGGACTGGATTCATGAAATGCATCCCAATGACCTTATCTTTTCGTCGGGTATGGGAAGCTATTTCTGTGATGGAAAGAGAAGACGTATTGCTAGCCAATATACAATCCGGAGGACTAAGTCTGTCCAGCTGCTCAAATATATCAGCCTTTACAGAAATCTTCTCAGAAACTGCCTCTATCACTAAAGATGCCTCGGATACAGCCTCTTTAAGATTCTCTGAAATCTTGAGCCTAGACAGGGTCTGTTTTTTGTGTTCGGGCCTATGAATTCCCTTCTTAACTTGCCTATCCAGATTTTTTTCTATGGAGCCCAAGGCACGATCCAAAGCATCCCTTGATAAGTCCACAATGAAAACCTCATGTCCACAACTAGCAAAAACATGAGCAATACCATTACCCATAGTACCTGCCCCAATCACAGCTACCCGTTTATTTTTTGGCATCACCTGAAATCTTGAGCCTATGCTCCCTTCGGGTCCACGCATCGTCAAAAAGTTCCTTCTCCTCGGGTGTTTTTACAAGCAACTTGGGGACCTGAGTAGGACGTCCATTTTGATCCAAAGCCACAAAGGTAAAGAAAGCACTGTTGCTCTGGAAGCGTTCGCCCGTAGTCATGTTCTCGGCAATCACATCAATAAAAATTTCCATAGAAGTAGAAAAAGCTCGGGTCACCCTCGCTTCCAGGTTGACCAAATTACCCAAGCGAATAGGATATCGGAAAGATATATGATCTACCGATAAAGTCACGCAAGCACGATGCGTATGCTTTTGTGCACAGATAGCACTTACTGTATCCATCCAATACATTAGCTGCCCACCCATTAGATTTCCCAAGACATTGGTATGATTGGGAAAGACCAATTCCGACATGGTCGTACGACTCTCAGCCACAGTCCTGGTTTCTTCATGCAACATGGACTATCCCTACCTAGTCTATAATTACCCGATGCCGAGATCCGTTCAGTTCCAGAATATAAAGACCCGCATCCAAAGCGGATAGATCAACACTGCCCCCAGGCAAAGATAACTCATAGCTACCCAAGAACACACCCGAAGACGAATACACATCTATCACATCCCCAGGATTTGCACCAGAAATATAAACTACACCCGGACTCGGATTCGGATAGACCACCAAAGACCCAGCAGAAAGACTACCATAAACCGAACGATCCACAGACGAAGAAGATCCCGCAGCATAACGAGACGGGTCCTGTTGGGCCTTTAATTCATCTTTTTCGGATACCGCATAGATATAATAGAAAACCCCCGGGGTCAAACCACTAAACTCAACACTACGAGGATCACCTGAAGATATCACCGCAAACTTGCCACTCGAATCATTACCCACTCCTGAAACGGTGTCAAAACCTACACGATCTAATATATTGGCTATCGCCGTCTTGGACACAATCACATAATAGGTCTCGCCCGCAGGGACATTCCCTAATTGCGTGAAACGCAAGCCCCCAGAAATAGAACTAAGTCTATAGTCTGGTGCCGACGGAGCCGAAGAACCCGCACTATAACGGGAAGGACTAAAGACCTGAGGAGTCTTCAACAAGGAACCCTTAACCGATATAGCATAGACATAATAAGATGCCCCCGCCGTCAAGCCCGTGAACTCAACACTACGAGAACGACCCGAAGCTATTACCGCAAACTTGCCATCCGCATCATTACCTACACCCGTAACCCTATTAGAACCTACACGATCTGAAGCATTGGAGATGGGCGACTTGGACACAATCACATAATAAGTCTCACCGGCAGGGACATTCCCTAATTGCGTGAAACGCAAGCCCGCTTCAGAAATAGAACTAAGTCTATAGTCTGGTGCCGAGGGCGGCAAGCCCGCAACCGCACGAGCCGGTTTAAAGTTCTGAGGCGCCTTGTCCTCACCCTTAACCGATATAGCATAGACATAATAACCCTCTCCCTCATCCAGGCCCGTGAACTGAACACTACGAGGATCACCCGAAGCTATCACCGCAAACTTGCCATCCGAATCATCACCTACGCCCGGAACCCTATTAGAACCCACACGATCTGATATGTTGGCTATCGCCGTCTTGGAAACAACCACATAATAGGTCTCACCCGCAGGGACATTATCATCCGGATCATGTGTGAAGCGAAGACCTGATCTTATGGATCTCAGACTATAGTTCGGAGAAATTAAAACACCCGTCGTCCTGATTGGAGAATCGGGGCCAAAATCCTGTGAATTAAGACCCCCATCATTCACGGCAACAGCATAGACATAATATTCTGTCTCCGCATCTAAACTTGTGAAAGTGTACGTGCGAGCCCCATTCGTTATCTTGTGGGAGCCCGTACCACCTATTTCAATGGCCGCATCCTCAACAGCTTCCCCAGATCCCAAATTACTCAACGGAGACTTGGATACAAATAAATAATAGATCTCACCCGCAGGGACGTTCCCATTCTGGGTGAAGGTGATGCTCTGGTGGTCGGAAGACAAAGTATAGCTCGGTGCAGCAGGCACATTAATGCCCGTCCTCGCCCGGAAATCCTGAAGCACAGGATACGGAGCATACTCCTTCACAGCCACCACATAAACATAATAATTGAACCCCGGTGTCAAGCCCGAAAAGCTTGCCCTCGCCTTAGCAGAAGACCCACCCACAATAGTCTCAACCTTCACGTCCTCATTATCTGTCAAACCAAACTCTGCCACCGCATCAGCTACATTATTAAAATTATCCAGACGAGAAGAAATGTCCGTCTTGGAAACAATAATATGATGCCGCTCAGCATCGGGAATAGACTGAGCACTCCCCCAATCTACCCCATAAAACAAGCGGAAGCCCCCATGAGCAGGAGCAGGAGACCCCTCCCGCTCATAATCCGTTTTCAAAGGCGGTGCCAAAAATAATCTGTAAGTAGGGGGCACAAAGCTTTGTGCTGTACGACCCCCAGGACCCACTGCCACCGCATACACATAATAGTCCGTACCCTGAACCAGGTTATCAAAGATATGATTACCCACTTCACCAGGAT
>JAPOQI010000126.1 GCA_026710765.1 Cytophagales bacterium
CGAGAGGGTGGGGCAGAAGCCTACTTCCACCAGTCGAATTGCACCTTAGGGTCTCCGTTCTTGTCCAGGGTGTTCTCTGCCCAGATGATCTTGACAATCTTGGCGAGGGTTTTTTCTCTTTGCTTTTTATCTTTACAGGTGAATTTCTCCTCCACAGGCCGGAAATCCTCGTCATCAAACTTATGTTCTTCTCTCAGTTTTTCAATGAGGTCTTTGCGTTCTTTAGCAAAATGCGGATTCAGCATTTGGGTCCAAATGAAATTACTGTTGCGATATTCCTTCACTTTATCCTTGTAGAGAGCAACTTTAAAAGCTTTTCTCCTATTGGTATTCTGTAACAGGAGCACCCTGGCACCAATGTCGTCCCTTACCTCTTTAAAATCTCGTGTCTCAGGCTTATCAGCGTCGTCTTTAAGTTCCTCCCTATTAATATTATCAGGATCATTAGCCCAAATATGTTCTAAGTCTATACCTTTTGCTTCCTTATCCTTACGTTTCCTCTCTTGAGTTTCCTTGAAGGCATGTCTTAAGAAGCTTTCCACTTGTTGGAGAAATTTTTGATCTTGGTTTATGCTAAATCGGTCAATAGAAAAAACTTCACTGGGCGTGATCCTTTTGTCTTTTTTAGACTCAATTCTCCTAGAGAATTCTTTATCAAAGACCTCTCTGATCTTCTCGGGATCATTCCAAAATTCTTCATTTTTCTTATCACGGGTCTCATTCCGAATAGCTTGCGCCACAGGATAAATGATACGTTTGAGATTGTCTTCCACAGATCCAGTTAAGCTTTCCTTTTGTGTATTCAAGAGAGATTGAATTCTCCTGAATTCAAAGGATAAGATTTTTGCCTTCCTTCGTATCTCTTCCTTCTCCTCCTCAAAACGCTTAACATCGTGCACTCGGGAAGAAATGGCCGCACAGAATAAGACCCATGCCACCTTATTTCCGTCAGAACGAGAATATTCGTGCTCCTCATAAAGGTCTCGATGTAGTCTTCCGTAAAATTGGAGATCTTTTTGCAAGAATTCCTTTACCGATTCAGCAGTTTCTTTAATCCCTAGTTTTACCTTCTCATTAGGATCCACCATGACTTCTTTAGGATCTACCATGACTTCT
This sequence comes from Cytophagales bacterium, assembly GCA_026710765.1. Lineage (GTDB taxonomy): Bacteria > Bacteroidota > Bacteroidia > Cytophagales > JAPOQI01 > JAPOQI01. Next base: position 1,117 of record JAPOQI010000126.1, read on the forward strand.
TTATGATAATTCTTTTCTCCAAATCTCATATCCAATGTATCCGGCCCGCCAGTTCCATATATTCCTTTGAATAGATGGGGTATGACCTGATCTGGTTTGTCAGAGGATGTCTTATTTACATTTTTCTTTCTCCTTTTGAAACTTTCCACAGCATTTTTCCAAATCTTGAGATAGGATGTTTTGGGTTTTGCACTACTCATAAAGCCTTTCGTACCATAGATATCCTCTTCATTGTAGATAATTGTCATGAGTTTCCCCTGAAATACCTCATGTGTCTCCAGATCTAATCCTCTATTGTTGATAGCTTCAAAAACCATGGCCACATCTCTCCGATTATTCACGATTACTTCTATCAGTTCTACTTTCTTTCTGATCCACTCAAAAAAGATTTCCAGGGAGGAAGGATTAGCCACAAGATCCTTTTCCCTATCTAAATAGTCACGGATGTGTGTATAGTTTTCAATTAGGTGTTTGGAGGTAGTCCTCTTTGCCTCCATAAGCAAATTCTCTCGGCGAGGATCGTTATCTGCTTCACCGTTTAGGATCTGACGGAGGGTTCTTTCATGAATGTCCTCATTGGGTATATCATGTTCTATCCGAAAGTGTTTTTCATTATCATTCTTGCACCAGATACGGCGTTCAAGCTCATCAAGAATTTTTTCTTCTCCACTATGCTCCTTTTTAAAGTATCTGTATAGGGCAAGATAGATCAATAGGAAGGTGGTTAGCCGTTGTTGACCATCCACTATATAATAGTCCTGACTCCCGCCACCCTCGACTTTAGTGAGCAG
>JAPOQI010000115.1 GCA_026710765.1 Cytophagales bacterium
ATGAGTGCCTCCCGCATGGATTTGATATCTAATTCCTCCAACTCCTTTTGCAAGGATTTGATATCTATACCTTCCAGGTCTGTCTTGGATGCATATCTCAGGTCTAATGCGTCCAGGTCTAGGCGGGTATCAATATCATCGTCATCCGTCTCGGTGTCATCATCTGCATCCTCATCAGGACTCAGATCAGCCGTGGGAGAGGCAATGGGCATGAAAGAGGCAGTGCTGAGGGCTTTGGGCGTAGCCTTCGCATCCCAAGAGATTCACCATAAGAGGACCCGCAGATTCCCCAGACCAAGATGTTGGCACGAAACCTCAGCTCCGTACTTGTCCAATTCACCGCATGGGGTTGGACATAGCCCGCAGAACCCAAGTTGATGATGTTAGAACTGGCTAGGTCTTAAATCCCGAACCTGTGTGGGTGACCTCCGTCCAAGGATATCCGTCTTGGGAGTGAAATTCGTGATGCTGAGTGCTGTCTGCCACTGCAAGGAGACCGTCCCCAGCACAAGACACAAAACTATTCCTACTATTCTCATTTTTCCATTCATATCTAATTTTTAATCTATTTCCCTACTATTCACGACACAAGCTCTTCCGTACAAGGTAGTTAAGGTTAGGGAATTATATACCGTAGGGATAACCATGATGTCCTGCGGGAGATGAATTCGGAGTGTGTGGATCTGATTTACCTGGACCCACCCTGGAATAAGAACGATACCTTTGTTGGAAAAAATAAGAAGAGAATCCAAGAAATCAAAGAGTGGTTTGTAGAGCAACAAAAGAACGGAGATTTCCCTGATAAGGATTTTGAAGAAGTTTTTAAAGGTGGGCCTTCATATGATGATATTTGGAAAGATTCCGATGTAAAAGACATTTGGCTCTCTGAAATAGAAGGTAGATACCCAGATATAATCCCCTATTTGGAGGGGGCTACAAAATACACTATGGCAGGGGGGTATTATTACCTAATATTTATGGCGATCCGACTCATAGAATTGAAAAGGATACTAAAAGACACAGGATCCATCTATCTCCATTGTGATCCCACCATGTCACACTATCTCAAAGGACTCATGGATATCATCTTTGGAAAGAATAATTTTAGGAACGAGATTGTGTGGAAAAGACATGGCACTGGCGGATCTAGTAAAGCCATAGGTAATATACACGACATCATCCTTTATTACGTTAAAACCCGAAAGGCAAAATATAATCCAGTATCAGTCCCCTTGACCGAAAAACAAAAAGCCGAATTCCGCATGTCGGATACGAAAGGGTTATTTATAACAAACCACCTGGAAGCTCAACCTGCCATGCAAGGAGGAGGAACCCATTACACATATAAAGGATATACCCCAGAGTTAGGTTGGTTGGTATCCCAAGAGAAGTTAAAAAAAATGGATGAGGAGGGTTATGTGTACTGGACAAAAACAGGAAAGCCCAAACGCAAATACTATTTGCACGAGAAGGAAGGGACGTACATAAACTACTACCGGCTTCGTATGAGGGATCCTGTCCTTCAAGAGGGGAAGGCGCCCCCTGCGATTATATTGAAGGATACGAAAGAAGATTTACCCAAACGAAAGTTTGTTTCTGATATAGAGGAAATTGAGTACAGCCGTATCTTCAATATACAAAAGGATATCCTAAAAATAAAGAAGACACCCAAGAGAAAGAAACCACTTTCTAAATACGAAGAAGAAATACTGAAG
>JAPOQI010000117.1 GCA_026710765.1 Cytophagales bacterium
ACATTTGCCAATCACCCTATAATCTTCTCTCCCTACATGACTCAAGACACGATGATCAAAAACATAACACGAACCTTCAAATAAAGAACCCGAGGTCTGTTGAATATAATTCAAAATACCCCCCTTGATTTGACTTACATCTGAAAAACCCCGTGATAAAAGATATGAACTCGCCTTCTCGCAACGAATACCCCCGGTACAATAGGTTATGATCTTCTTATTCCTATACCTCATTAGAGAAGAAATATAATTAGGAAATTCCCTAAAATAACGCATATCCAAGGTGATCGCATCCTTGAACCTTCCCAAAGCATGTTCATGCTGGGAACGAACATCTAAAAATATCAGGTCCTTGGTCTTGCGAACAAGTTCTTCTACCTCCCATGGATGAAGATATTCTCCCGTCCGAGCTCTCGGATCTAAATTCGGCATACCCATTCGCACAATCTCATCCCTTAAACGAATCTGAAGCTTGGAAAAAGCATGTGTGGAATGCCTCTCTATCTTAAAATCTATGTCTCTAAAACAGGGCATACGACGCAATACACCTATGTAACGAAGGGCATCCTCAACCCGACCACTTAATGTCCCATTGATCCCCTCATTAGAAACAAGAACACGACCCCGCATCCTGTTTCCAAGACATAATAGCATATGTCTCTTCCTAAAACTAGGTGGATCAGAAAGAGGTGTGTATAAATAAAAAAGAAGAACTAAATAATCCCCCCTACCCGATACAGAAAATGAAAACAAGAAAAAATAAAATTTTAACTAAGGAACACGAAACTTATACAGCATACCCTGAACGGTACACAAATATAAGTATTTCTTACGCAAAATAATAGGCATGTCTATATCACCGGATAACCCGATCTCCCATAATGCAGAAAAATCCGGAACGGATAAAACCTCTAAGAAACCATGATAATTTGGAATGTAAAGCCGACCCTCATCAACACAAAGACCCGTATTGATCCAACCCGATATTCTCTGATTATGTAAAAGATCTCCTGTCAGTGCCGAAAGAATATAAATTTCCGAATTCCAATCGCCTATGTAAAGACTATCTCTAAAATGAAAAAGAGGAGCCGATATATTATCTTTTGTCTTATAGTGCCACAAAATCTCACGAGAATCTAAAGAAAAACCATATACAAGACCTCCATCACTAGAGAAGAAAATCCGATCCCCTACCAAAATCGGATCCTGATGAACAGCCACCCCAAAAGATTTCTCCCACAATAAACTTCCCCCCTCCTTATCCAAAGCATACACCCTACCCGAAACGTCTATACCTATAATCACATCTTTCCAAGACAACAGGCTACTCTTGATCGGAGAACGAGTGCGATAAGACCAAATTTCCTCACCCTCCAAATCTAATGCATATACATATCCTCTTCGTCCCATTACACCATCCTGTGCTGTTGCAAAAAGACCATCCCCCGAAGGTAAAATCAATCCATAAACCCCACCATGAACCTTCAATTGCCAATCAATTCTTCCATTCAAGGTATCTAATTGGTATAACCACCCCTCCTCGCTACCCACATATACATGCTCCCCATAGCCCACAGGAGAACAAAAATCTATGTGTAAATCCTGAACCCACCTAGACCTTCCCCCGACGGTATAGGCATGAAGACGACCATGCTGAGCCACCACAAATAAGTGATCGCCATGTGCAGAAAAACTATGAGCTACATCACCTGCTAAGCGACGTTCCCATATCAATTCAGGTAGACCCTCTTCCGAATCTGAACAACTCAGAAGAAGAAGGATAAAAAAAATACAGGCTAATGAAAAAATGGTCCCGAAGAAGAGACTCAGGGATGTTTTCGCTGATCCTCCAACCATTCTTCTAATTCACTCAACCCCATCACGCCTATTTTACCCTTCCCATGTCCACGAACTGAAACCTCCCTGTTCTCCATTTCACGATCCCCTATAATTAACATATAAGGTATCTTCATAAGCTCTGCATCTCGAATCTTTTTTCCGATCTTCTCATTTCGTAAATCCGTATCCACACGAAAAAGACCGTCTCTTAGACGGAGCCTTAGGTCATGAACATATTCTTCTACCCGATCAGAAACAGATAGAAGAATTAACTGCGTAGGTGCCAACCAAAAAGGAAATTTACCCCCAGTATGTTCTATCAAAAGAGCTATAAAACGTTCCATTGAACCAAAAGGAGCACGATGAATCATAATCGGTACATGCTTACGATTGTCTGAACCCACATACTCGAGACCAAATCGCTGAGGAAGTTGATAATCTAACTGAATGGTCCCCAACTGCCACTCACGATCCAAAGCATCTCGGACCATAAAATCTAACTTCGGACCATAAAAAGCAGCCTCACCTGAAACCACCTCTGCGGATAAACCCTTCTCTAAGACAGATTCCTTAATATCTGCCTCCGCACGATCCCAATCCGAATCACTACCCATGTACTTATCAGGCGTATCCGGAGAACGAACCGAAATCTGAACCCTATAATCCTGAAAATCTAAAGCCGCAAAAACACGCAATACCAAGTCTATCACACCCGAAAATTCCGATTTTACCTGATCGCGGGTACAAAAAATATGAGCATCATCTTGTGTGAAACCCCGAACCCGAGTCAACCCATGAAGCTCCCCACTCTGCTCATAACGATATACCGTACCCAACTCAGACAAACGTAGGGGTAAATCCCGATAAGAACGAGGTACGGACCTGTATATCTCACAATGATGGGGACAATTCATAGGTCTTAACATGAAAATCTCATCATGAGGACTTAAAATCGGTTGAAATGAATCCGCACCATATTTCTCATCGTGTCCCGAGATCTCATATAGTTTCTTCCGTCCAATATGAGGTGTGATAACGGGTAAATATCCTGCCTTTTGTTGAAGAACCTTGATGAAATTTTCTAACTCGTTACGAAGAAAGCTGCCCCCAGGCAACCAAAGGGGTAGACCCACACCTACCCGTTCTGAAAAACTAAACAAACCCAATTTCTTAGCCAATTCCCTATGATCCCGAGACTTCGCCTCCTCCATACGGGTCAAATAAGACCTCAAATCTTTGGCTCCAGGAAAACTAATACCATATAAGCGAATAAGTTGTTTATTCTTTTCATCTCCCCTCCAATACGCGCCGGCAACATTCAATATCTTTATTGCCTTGATATAA
>JAPOQI010000116.1 GCA_026710765.1 Cytophagales bacterium
GAAGCTGTGATTCAATCAGGACATTCCCGAATATTAATCTACGAAACCGATATAGACCATATTATAGGATATTGTCACGCCTCCACATGGTTCCAAAAGGAATCCGAATATCCGCCTATTCTCTCTATTCCCATTACGCCCGAAGCTATGTTAGCCAAGGATCTCTTACTAAGACTCCTAAAAGAACACAAAAGTGTCGCGCTGGTCGTGGACGAATATGGGGGGACCGCAGGACTTATCACCGTGGAAGATATCATAGAAAAGATTATGGGAAAAATTGAAGACGAACACGATGAGCCCATCCTATTGGAAGAAGCATTAGGTGCAGATACCTACCATTTCAGCGCTCGTTTAGAAGTCAAATATCTGAACCACCAATACAATCTTCAACTACCCGAAGGGGAATATGACACACTAGGTGGCCTCCTTATGGCACATAGCAAAAATATCCCCGACCACAATCAAATTGTTCAAGTAGGCCAATACCAAATCAAAATCATCTCAAAAATAGATAACCGAATTGACAAAATTCACCTCTCCCTCGACAAAGAACAAAGCTAATCCTTAGCTGTCTTTTCAGGAAGAGATAATACATAAGAACATGAAGGAGAACATCTGAGTTGTCTCCCCCTAATCCAAGGATTATAGAAACGTATTTCTTCCAGACTATATCCCTGTCTCCGTCCCCATGAGCCCAGATCAGGGATGGATTCGGATACGGGTAGCTCCTCCAGGACTTGTTTTTTGAGCTGCGGCCTGTATCCAAAACGCTGAGGGCGTGAAAGAATTAATTTACTAGCCAACAAATCCCACAAAGGATTGAAGCCCGAAAAAGAAGGTTCCCATGGTGCAGAATCTTTCTGTTCCCGCAGCATCTCATCCAAGGCATCTTCACCTACATAGAAAGAAAGTATCCCCAGGAGAGCAGATGGGAATTTATCATGCCTATCCCTCAGCCCACGAGCAAGAGCACTCAGACTTTTCAGACCATGATAACGCTCATCTACCTCCTCATCTACCCGCAACCCATAGGCCCTAGCTATGCGATCTCCCCATGGAAAAAAAGATATGCGAGGGTTTTGGAACAAAAGATAAACCAGGTCCTCACAAATATTCAGTTCATTTAACTGCTGTTTTAATTCTTCAAGCGAACTATAATGATCACGGCAAAACACCATCATATCTACCTGATTTAGAGCTCGTTTCCAAAAAAGCTCCTGTACCTGATGTTGAATATGAGGAGAGAAAAGAACCGTGTCTCCACAAAAGATAAGTTCATCCGGCAGACGATATCTCTGTACCCGAGAAAATAAAGAAGCATTCCGCCGCAGACTGAAAGAAGTTCCACCCTTTTCAGGAGGATCTGCCATACGTCTATATACCAAATATCCCCCCGCAATCAACAATAAAAACCATAATTGCCAGAATAAAAAACGTCCGAATGAAAAAGGTTTGGTCTTCATAAAATCTGTGAACTAAGAATCAACGCATTAAGTCAAAGTTCAGAAGCCCCCGTTACCCATGCCACAGCTTCTTGAATATCATCCGTACTTCGGAGTTGAGATAAATCCTCCGGGGAGATAGTTTTGTAATGAGAAACATTCTTCTCTAGCCAATTTCTCAGATCTTGCCAATAAGATCTACCTATCAGGACCAAAGGAATAGGATTTATCTTTTTTATCTGTACCATGGTCAAGAATTCAAATAACTCATCAAGAGTCCCCAAGCCACCCGGCAAAAAGACTGCCCCCTTAGAATATTTTAAGAATATCCATTTCCGCACCAATACATGTTTGAGATAGAGTACCTTGCTCAGGTTTGGAGAAGATTTCCCAGATGAACTCTCCTCAGGGAATTTCAAACATAATCCAAAAGGTTTGCGCTCAGATCTGGCAGATCCCTTCATAAATCCACCATTGGCCGCAGCCATCAGACCTATCCCGCCACCCGTGATAATTCCAAAACCCGCCTCAGCTAAAGTAAAGGCTATCTTTTCAGCCTTTTCATAATAGGGATCCGAAGGTCCAAGCATGGAAGATCCGAAAAGAGCAATCATAGATTCCCGCCCCGAAAGAACATCCCAACATGTCCTCAATTCCCCCATTATCTCTTCATGAAGCGCTACACTATAAGAATCCATCTTAATAAAGATCTGAAAACATTAAGACGTAGACGACAAGATAGTACATGTTCTTCATCTCCTTACTCAAGAAAGTTTTCCGCTGTGGATTCGGAGTGGTAAATTTCCTAATATTAGTATCCCCTAGTCCCCCCTAATCAAAGCCCATGTATACCTCCCACGGAGATGATATTTACCCTCATCCCAGCCTGAAAGCCAATTTCAGTTCCAATATATCTCCCTACGGAGTCCATCCACAAATCTGGGAACATATAAGAAATTCATTAGAGCTATTAAACAACCATCCACCCCCAGGGACCCAAATTGGAAAAATCCCTTCCACCCTCTGTGAAATCGCCTCTAAATACCATGGCCTACCCAAAGAATACTTTTTTTTCACCAATGGGTCCGTAGAAGCATTACACATATTAGGCTTCCTCTTACAACATAGAATAAGTACGATTCCAATTCCTTCTTTTGCCGAATATGAAGAAATTAGCAAATCCTACAACATGGTGGAAAATTTTCTGGGCTATCACGATCAAATTTTAAAACAAGAAAATGGCGTCCTTTTCCTGGGTTATCCCAATAATCCGGATGGAAAATCTTTTTCACAATCCCAGATCTTTGAGTATGCCAAGTCTTTTCCCCAAACCCTATTGATCGTGGACGAGGCCTACATAGACTTTGCACCCCATTTGCAAACTTGTATACCCGGTATCCCCGCCTTTCCCAATCTGATCATACTCCGTTCCCTAGGTAAATCTTTCGCGCTGCCCGGGCTCCGAATGGGTTATGTGATCGCTTCGCCCTCTGTGATCGCCCGAATGACCAAACATGCACCCAGTTGGAATCTAAATAGTCTAGCTTATGCCACAGCCTCCTATATCTTCACACATTATGAAGATATGCTCCCCAACATATCTGCCCTACTAGATGAAAGCAAAAGTTTGCAAAAGGCTATCCATGCCATCCCAGGATATCGTGTATCCGAATCCCCATTGCATTATTTTTTGGTTTCCCTAAAAAAGAAAGAATCCGCCCAAACCTTAAAAACCTATCTGCTCAAAGAACATAATCTCCTAATAAGGGATGCCTCAACCTTCCGAGGACTGGGCTCAGAATATTTCCGAATTAGTACACAAACCCCACAAAAAAATCAGCAACTCCTCAAAGCACTCCAAGCATGGGAAGAAAAGAGAGCCACACGATAGCCAAAATCTAAAGCCCATGGAAGAGATATGGATTGCCTGGATCGCCTTTACCATAGACCGAACCCTAGGAGATCCACCGCATCCATTTCATCCCATACGAATTTTTGGATATGGTATAGCCTGGGCCGAAAAAAACATGAACCAAGCTAAGGCCCGAAGGCTGAAAGGAGCATGCCTTAGCCTCTGTCTTGTAGGACTCTGCTATTTATTTTTTGCGTCACTACAAGGATTTTTCAAGAACCTGGGTGCCGAATGGGAAGCCATTTTTCAAATCGTCTTTTTATATTATGCCCTAGCACAAGGAAGCCTTCTTAAAAGTGGAAATAAACTGATCCAGTATATAGATGCCGGATCCCTAAAAAAAGCCCGAAGCCAATTGAGCCACCTAGTAGGACGAGATACCCATTCCCTATCCGAACAAGATATAAAAAAAGCCCTTTTAGAAACTTGGTCGGAAAACCTGAGTGATGGGGTGGTGGCACCCCTTTTCTATTATTTCTTAGGGGGAATTCCAGGGGTTATGACCTACAAAATGATTAACACCTTAGATTCCATGATAGGATATAAGACATCCAGATATCGGAAATTTGGATGCTTTGCAGCACATCTAGATGATCTCGCCAATCTAATTCCAGCCCGCTTGACGGGTTTGGGGATGGTGTTGCTAAGTGGAAGATGGCAGGCTTTTAAAACCCTCTTCCAAGACGCTCCACGACATGAAAGTCCGAATGCAGGTTATCCCGAAGCCGCCCTGGCTGGAATTCTAGATTGTCAACTCGGCGGAGATGCTTTTTACCAAGGAACCCGACACCAAAGAGCCTATCTCGGAAGACGAAATAGAAAAATTATCCCAGAAGATATCCAATATACCCGTCGCTTAATACAACAACTCAGTATCTTTTTTCTGATCCTTTTTTCTATCATTCAATGGCTCATCCTAAGATAAGGCAAAGAATTATCTTAACAGGTCCACCCGGTAGTGGAAAAAGTAGTCTTTTGGAAGCCTTGAATCAAAAAGGATATTCCACCTTTGAGGAGATTTCTCGAAAAATTATCCGCAAAGAACAAGCCTCTCGGAGTTCTTACACCCCCTGGCAAGATGTACACAGGTTCTGTCTTAATGTCTTTTACCATATGAAAAAAGAGATTCAGGAATCCCTCTTCATTCCCCTCGCCTTTCACGACAGAGGAATACCCGACCTATATGCTCTACTAGATAAATCAGGGTACATGCTTCCTCGGGTTATGAAAAACTATCCCAACCATTTTGTATATTCCCGAGAGGTCTTTGTCTTTCCTCCCTGGCGAGAAATCTATACCCATGATCCCCAACGAAAAGAAAGCTTCCAAGAAAGTC
>JAPOQI010000118.1 GCA_026710765.1 Cytophagales bacterium
CAAAACTTGTGGGGACATACAACATGGAAAAATAATGAGGTACATTGGATTCCCGCACAATTGGAAAAAAATCAAATGCCTGACCTACGAGGTATGTGGGCACGGGATGCACTTTATATCTTAGAAAATAAAGGACTTAAAGTAATCGGAGTACAGGGGAGTGGTAGAATCGTAAATCAACTGCCAGCACCCCATGCACCCTATCCCAAAAATAAAAGAGTCCTCATAAAATTGGAAAAAGAAAAATGAAAACCCTCTACTCAATCCTTAACTATCACGAAAAAGATTTTCCGGTCCGCATACTGAAGTGTGAAAAAGGATATGAAAAACTATCCGTAGAGCATCTGAAAGACCTAATCATTAGATATATCAGCAACCGAAGTACATCCATACGACAAAATACCCTCTTCATAGCCATCCCAGGAAATCAATACGACGGACATAAATATATTCCAGAAGCCATAAAGAAAGGAGCAAAAGTCATCTGCTGTGAAAATATGCCAGAAACAAGAGATCCTGAGGTGACCTACATACAAGTCAAAAACACACGAATAGCATGGGCGTGGGTAGCTGAGCGATGGCATGAATACCCATCCAGAAAACTCTGCATAGTAGGCATCACAGGAACCAATGGGAAAACAACCATATCATCATTACTATACCAACTCTTCCTAAAACTAGGACACCCCTCCGGTTGGATATCCACGATTTCATATGAAGCCAATGGAAAATCTTTGTGGGAACCCCCCAAACATACAACCCCAGACCCATTTGTCTTGTCTAATCTTCTGTCTCAAATGGTCAAAAAAGGGTGTACACACTGTTTCATGGAAGTAAGTTCACACGCACTTGCCCAGCATAGGGTAAAGGCAATTCCATTTCACGTAGCTGTTCTAAGTAATATCAGTCAGGACCACCTTGACTATCATAAAACCTTCCAGAACTATATAAAAACAAAGAAAAAATTATTTGACCAACTCCCACAAAAAGCCTATGCCATCGTCAATGCAGACGATCTTAAACATAGCTACATGCTCCAAAATACAAAGGCAAAAATCCTGAAATACTCTTTGAAGTCCCCTTCCAACTATCAGATCAGACTCCTGGAAAATACACCACAAGGATTGAGCTTGGAAAAAAAGCCCCATCAAGCAAGCTTCATGCTACGAGGAGAATTTAATGCGTACAATATAGCTGCTACCCTTGCTGTCGCCTGCCAAGCCTTCCAAAACTCAGAGGAAAAGGTCCTAACCCTACTGAGCAAACTAAAACCTGTACAAGGTAGACTGGAGTATATACCCAATTCGGAAGGACTTCAAATTGTCGTAGATTTTGCACATACACCCCATGCACTAAAACAAGTACTCCAAACCCTTTCGGCTTTCCAAAAAAATAAAGACCATAAACTAATCCTAGTCTTAGGCTGTGGGGGAGAAAGGGATAGAGAAAAACGAAGCATCATGGGAAAAATCGCCTGCCAATACGAAAATATAAAGGCCTTCTTTACATCCGATAACCCACGAAACGAAGACCCTCGAGAAATTATACAAGACATGATGAGCGACCTAAATACACAAGAAAAAAAGAAAGTCAGAATAGAACCCGATAGACAAAAAGCAATACGAAAATCCCTAAATATCGCAAGCAAAGGCGATACCTTACTCGTGGCAGGAAAAGGACACGAAATGTATCAAGAAATAAAGGGGGTCAAATACCCCTTCTCAGATAAAAAAATAATCCAAAATATCCTCTTTAAAAAGTCTAAGAGATCTAGGAGAAAATAATATGCTATACCATCTCTTCCACTATCTGGAACAAACATTTAATCTTCCAGGGGCAAGCGTATTTGAATATATCTCGTTCAGGGCAGGCACAGCAGCCGTGCTATCTTTGCTCATAGGTCTCTTCTTTGGAGGAAAAATAATACGACTCCTGAAATCCTGGCACTGTATAGAAAAAATACGAACCCTCGGACTAGAAGGACAAGAAGAAAAAAAAGGAACCCCCACCATGGGAGGACTCCTCATACTATCCAGTATCCTCATACCTACCATGCTATTGGCACGATTAGATAATATCTATATCCTACTCCTCATCTTTACAGCACTCTGGATGGGAGGAATCGGATTCATAGATGACTATATAAAATTGAAAAAAGGGAAAGAAGGACTAAATCCCAGACTCAAAATAATAGGACAAGTAGTTTGCGGACTCATCGCGGGACTCATTCTTATCTTTCACGAAGACGTGGTTATCAGAAACCTCATGCCCTCAGAAGAAAATATAAGCCTCTGGGAACATCTGGATATAAAAGAGCTCATCACAACCATACCCTTTGTTAAGGATAATGAGCTGAACTATATGAAAGTCTTTTCATTCCTCGGCGAATATTATTGGATCGGATATCTCGGCTTAGTTGTTTTTATTGTATCTGCGGTCTCCAATGGGGCCAATATAGTGGACGGGTTGGACGGACTCGCCGCAGGTTCATCTGCTATCATAGGATTGACGCTTGCCATCTTTGCATACTTATCAGGAAATATCATCTTCTCTGATTACCTGAATATAATACATATACCCGATCTAGGCGAGATTGTGATCTTTTGTGCAGCCTTCGTAGGTGCCTGTATCGGCTTCTTGTGGTATAACTCATATCCCGCACAAATCTTCATGGGAGATACCGGAAGTATGCTCCTGGGCGGACTAATAGCTATTGTATCTTTAATTGTTAGAAAAGAACTCCTAATACCTGTCTTTTGTGGGATCTTCCTCGTGGAAAATCTCTCCGTACTCCTACAAGTCGGCTATTTCAAATACTCAAGATGGAAAACAGGAACCGGAAAACGACTCCTACTCATGGCACCCTGGCATCATCACTTCCAACAAAAAGGGGTACACGAATCTAAAATAGTACTCAGATTCTGGGCAATAGGAATACTCCTTGCGGTCCTCTCCCTGGTCACACTTAAAGTTAGATGAGAAAGTTAAATTAAAATGATATGAAAGCCTGGATAGAAAGAAATCTAAAAGGAGATCCTGTCATTTGGACAATCGTAATATTTCTGTCCCTCATCAGTGTACTTGTCGTATATAGCTCAACAGAAAGTCTGGCATATAGACAAATGGAAGGAAATACCGAGTACTATCTCTTCAAACATATCATACTCACAGCAATAAGCCTGCTTATTATGTGGATCGTACATAAAGTCAACTACCGATACTACTATAAACCTGCCAAATGGATTCTCATCCTATCCATACCCCTCCTAATACTCACAATCCAATTTGGAGAAAATCTCAACGAAGCCAGAAGATGGATTACCATACCCTTCTTGTATCAAAGCTTTCAACCCTCAGATATAGCCCGACTGGCACTTTTCGTACATATAGCTGGCGTACTAGCTAAATGTCAAAAAGATAAGCGAGACATCAAGGCAGCACTCGTACCCTTACTATTTTGGTGCGGATTAGTTTGCGGACTAGTCGCGTTCTCTGACCTATCCTCCGCAATATTGATCTTCTTTACCTGCTTATTACTCATGTTCATTGGAAGAGTACCCATAAGCTATCTTGCTATGCTATTACTAGTCGGGCTATTATCAGGGTACGGATCCGCTAAACTTGGACAACGAGGAGGAACTGCTGAACAAAGAATAAGTTCCTTCCTAAATATAAAACCCTCATTTCAAGAAAAACAAGCATATATCGCCATAGCAACAGGAGGTATAATAGGGAAGGGACCTGGAAATAGTTATCAGAAAAATCTACTCCCACACGCATACTCAGACTTCATCTATGCCATCATTATTGAAGAATATGGACTCATCGGGGGAATACTTGTCATGGTACTTTATATGATACTCCTATACCGAGGGACAAGGGTATTACGAAGATCTGATAGCGTCTTTGGAGGATTACTCAGTACATCACTTTGTATCGCTGTTGTGGCACAAGCAATCATTAACATGGGTGTTGCGGTGGGAATCCTACCCATCACAGGGCTCCCACTCCCGATGATCAGTATGGGTGGAACATCTCAAATCTTCATGGGAATAGCCATGGGAATGGTATTAAACGTGAGTAAAAGGAAAGAACAGGACGATATATAAAAAAAACTTGTGTAAAGAGATATTTAAATGCGTCATCGCAGGAGGAGGAACCGGAGGACATATCTTCCCATCACTTGCCATAGCAAATGAATTGAAAAATGATAAACAAACTAAGTGGTCAATATTATTCGTCGGAGCAAAAGGAAAAATGGAAATGAATATAATTCCCAAACACGGATATAAGATACAAGGACTCTGGATCAGTGGATTCCAACGCAAGGATCTACTCAAAAATATAACATTACCTCTCAAATGTATTTGGAGCCTTCTGAGTGCCTTTTCAATCATAGGGAGATTTCAACCCGATCTCATCATTGGGACGGGAGGATATGCGAGTGCACCCACACTCATCATAGGCGTACTTCGCAAAATACCCATTATGCTACAAGAACAAAATGCCTACCCAGGATGGGTCAATAGATATCTTGGGAAATACGCACAACGAATTTGTGTTGCATATCCCAATATGAAAAAATTCTTCCCGCAAGAAAAAATCGCACTCACAGGAAACCCACTAAGAAAAGACATCTCAATAATTACAGATTCCCAAGAAGCAAAACGCAATTTCAGACTCAATCCCAAGAAAAATGTTGCCCTCATCATAGGGGGTAGCCAAGGTGCAGAAACACTAAATCATGCGACCTTCAATGGACTGAAAAGTCTTGAAAAAAATGAAATACAAGTCATATGGCAAACAGGGAAGCGGAACTATGAAAATTGGAAAACAAAGCTGACACGAGAACAACAAAAAGAAGTCTACATAACCCCATTCCTGGAAAACATAAGCGAAGCCTACGCAGCCGCAGACCTCATCGTGTCAAGAGGAGGCGCCATAGCACTAAGCGAAATTGCAAAAGTTCAAAAACCCACCCTCATCGTACCCTCCCCCAATGTTGCAGCAAATCATCAAAAACGAAATGTACAAGCCTTGGAAAAAGCAAATGCCGTCCGATCCATACCCGATAACCTGGCAACACAAAAATTAATACAGACCCTAATAAACTTGTCAAAGGATAAAAAACAACAACAAAACCTAATCCAAAACCTCAAACCCTTCGCACACCAACATGCCAAGAAAGAAATCCTAGGCGAAATATTTAAAATAGTCCGGAAAAAATAAAATACCATCCCAATCCAAGACCCACCCATGAAATTTGAAAACGGCTTCTATCAACAAAGAATCATCGCACTCATAGGATTCTCCCTCAGCCTTTACCTAATCTTAGGCATCGCACGAATAGCCTTCCCAGAAAGACAATGTCAAAGGGTAGAATACCAGATCAAACCCGATAGTTTGAAATTTCTCAGCAAAACAGCCCTTCAAGATGCCCTCCAAACACACCTGCTAAGGCCCCTAAAAGGAACATCTATGAACAAAATTAATACACACGGACTGGAAAAAGCTCTGGAAACACATCCCTTCATAGAATCATGTGAAATATATAAAAGCCTCAATGGAGTAATTAAAATAGAAGTGGACCAGGAAAAACCCATCGCACGAATAATAGATAATAACGGAAATGGAAAATATATCAGCCAAACAGGAAAAATTATACCTCTATCCCCAACCTATACGGCATATACAACACTAATTAGAAAAAAAGCTAAAGCAAAGCAGAAACAAAATGATACAGATACTTACCTCGCACAAGGAGAATTGTTTGAATTATTGCGTTATATTGCATATAGTGACTTTTGGAAAGATCAAATTGCAGAGATAGAAGTCGTGGAAAATCAAGTGCTCATGTACCCACAGGTCACACGACAACGGATACTACTCGGAAATCCCAAACAATGGAAAAATAAACTTCGAAAACTCCTACTCTTCTATCAAAAGGTACTCCCCATTAGGGGATGGAATGAATATAGAGAAATTGACCTCCGATTTAAAAATCAGGTCATCGGGAGGAGGTAAAAAGAATTAAGGCAACACAGGATAAGCGAAGAAAATAATCAGGACACCCTCATCGAAATTAAAAAAGAGAAAGAAGTTTTTTAAAACAAAATTGGAACGATTATTTGTGTCAAAAGATCATAAAATATTTGCCGCTATAGATGTCGGAACCAGCAAAACCAGACTATCCGTCGCACGAGCAATAGAACCTGGAAGTATAGAAATTATCGCCCTCGCACAAGAACCCTCTGAAGGAATACAAATGGGACTGGTCAAAAATATGGATAAAACCGTCCAGGCACTAAATCTCCTAAGCAAACAACTGGATCAAAAAATAGAAATCTATAAGGTCTCGGTTAATCTATCGGGATACCAAGCAAGTAAGTCCTTTCTCAAACAAGCATCCATCACAAGACAACGACAGGATATGCAAATTGCACAAGAAGATGTGGAAAGGCTCGAAGAAGACGTTTATAAGCTTGTCAATGAACCTGGATGGAGCATACTACACATCATCCCACAATACTATCAGGTCGACGGGGGAGACCCAATACCCGACCCAACAGGAATGATAGGAAATGCACTACGAGCCGAATTTAATATCATATGCTCCAATAATCAAGCCACAAAAAATGTGGACACGTGCCTGGAAAGAGCGGGGTTACAACGAGAATCTTTCGTCTTTTCACCCATAGCTAACTCAGTAGCCGTCCTGACAGAAGAAGAAAAAGAGGTAGGCGTATGCTTGGTAAATATAGGGGCAGGGATCACAGAAGTAGCCCTCTTTAAAGAAAATGCGCTCAGACATGCCACGACAATACCTTTTGGAGGAAATATTATTAGTAGCGATATAGCTAAAATCATGGGCATCATGTGGCCACAAGCAGAAGAGCTCAAGAAACAATACGGATGTGAGCTCATAGAAGAAATAGAAATAGAAAATCGCACCCTCAATTTACCTGTCCTGAAAGGTCATCCTGTGAAGGAAATAGATTTGTATCACCTGATATATGTCATAAAGGCTCGGGTGGAAGAAATCATTGCCCTGGTATATGCTGAGATTAAAGCATCGGGTGCGGAGTATAACCTAGGTGCTGGAATTGTCCTGACAGGAGGTGGAGCACAGATCAACGGAATAAGCGAACTCTTTCATCAAAAGACCAAATACCATACCCGAATCGGATCCCTCTGCACAGAACCTTTCGCATATATCTCGGAAGAAATGAAAGACCCGACATATGCACAAGTTATTGGTATTCTTATCTCAGAAATGAACTCATCAGGACATGCCCTCCTCGGGAAACAAAATATTCAAAAAGTTAAATCTAAGGGAATACGGAAAAAGACCATTTATAAAATCCTTGGTGGATTTAAGGATCTATTTAAAGATGAAGATCAACCCTTTGAGTGAAAAATAACGAGAATAGGAAAATATGAGATCACGATAATTTCCCTAAATTTAAAAACTCATAAAACGAAATAAGAAAAATCATCATGTCTCATAATAAAAAAAACTAAAATATGATTGAAGGAGAAGACTTTGAATTCATAAATCCGACTTCCTCCGATTCCATTATTACGGCATTAGGCGTAGGAGGAGGGGGATCCAATGCCGTTAACCATATGTTCCAACAAGGAATCAGGGATGTGGAATTTGTAATATGCAATACAGACCTCCAAGCTCTGAAATCCGGATCCGTAGAACGAAAGCTTCAAATAGGTAAGGAACTAACCGACGGACGAGGGGTCGGAGCCAATCCGACCAAAGGAAGAGATGCCGCATTAGAAAGTGCAGAAGAAATTAGAAATATGTTGGCAAAGGATACCAAAATGCTCTTCATCACAGCAGGACTAGGGGGAGGAACGGGTACGGGAGCTTCACCCGAAATAGCTAAAATAGCACGAGAAATGGATATACTAACCGTGGGCATCGTAACATTACCCTTTGAATTTGAAGGAAATCAAAAAATGTTCAGAGCACAAGAGGGGCTCAAACTGCTCAAAGAAAATGTGGATGCCACCTTGGTCATACTGAATGAAAGATTATTTGAATTCTATGGCAAACTGGGACTCAGTGAAGCCTTTGCTAAGGCTGATGATGTACTCACAAAAGTTGCCAAAGGAATTGCGGAAATGATCACCGTGCCCGGACGGATAAACCTGGACTTTGAAGATGTGAAAACCGTTATGAAAGATTCCGGAGAAGTCGTCATGGGAATAGCCGAAGCATATGGGGAAGATCGCGCACGAAGGGTCGTAGAAGATGCCATCAATACACCCATACTAAGCAAAAATGGACTGAATGGCGCAAAAAATATCCTTTTCCAAGTCATGTGCGGACAAACAGAACCCCTGCAAACAGATGAAATAGAAAAGATATCCGCCGCAATCAGAACCTATACCCAATATGAACACAAAGAAATGATCTTCGGATATACCGAGGACCATCCCGAACTCGGAAATAAAATATCCCTAACCATCGTTGGAACAGGGTTCACAAATAAAGAAGGCGAACCTGCCTCTCTCAAAGTGGAGAAAAGGGTCAAAAAAGAAAACAAGAATAACGAGAACAAAGATAAATTCTCACTCTTCGGCAAACCTACATCTATACCCATAGATAAAGAAGTGGAAATAGAAGAATTAGATGGGATGGCTACCGCACTTAGACCCAAATATCATCAAAATACCCAATCC
>JAPOQI010000120.1 GCA_026710765.1 Cytophagales bacterium
ATTCCTGCAAATCTTAGAAACACACTTCCCTCTTCATGGGAATTTCTGGGTACTATTCTTTGTTCTCTGCCTCTCCGTCTTCTACTTCTTCGTCCTCATCCTCTATCTCTTCTTCTATCTCATCCTCATCTATTTCGTCTTCTTCCTCTATCTCATCCTCATCTATTTCGTCTTCTTCCTCTATCTCATCTTCATCATCCTTCTCGTTTTTTGTATCCCGAGAAGAGGTGGTGGAGGAGAGCATGATCGGCATGATCATGGCAAAAATGTCTTCTTTCTTTTCTTCTTCGGACTCTTCATCTAGGGTGTCTCGTGGCAGAAGAACGGCTGCTTTTTCGGGAAGGTCAAATTGGAATTCTATCTCTTCAGACCCCAAAGGTTTTAAGGCATCTAAGAGGAAGGTAGCATTGAAACCGATTCTGATATTTTCCCCATCGTGACGGCAGACGAGTGCTTCGCTGGCACCTCTTGAGTAATCCAAATCTTCTGCACTCAGTTCTAATTTATTCCCTTCCAATAAGAAGGATACTTGCTTGGTAGCTCGGTTGGCAAAGACCAGGACGCGGTCCAAACAATTGATCAGTTCTTTTCTAAAAACGACCACCTTGTTTTTGTTGTCTACCTGTACGACCCTTTTGTAATCAGGGAATCGTTCTTCTATGAGTCGGACACTCAGTTGGCGGCTTCCCAGGTGAAAAACGGCATTAGAGGGACTGAAATCTATTTTTACATGTTCTTCTTCGTGCGAGTCCAGGACAGATTTGAGAAATGAAAGGGTTTTACCCGGGATAACCATGCGTCCCGAGGTACCGGTTCCTTCCTTCAAATGAACCGTATATTTGACGAGCCGATGCCCATCAGTGGAAACAAAATAAACCACCCGATTGTCATCTTCAATCTCTACCAAGACCCCTGCCATAGCGGGTCGGATTTCATCCTGACTTATGGCATAAAGTGTGTTCTGGATAGCAGCTTTAAGATATTTCACAGGTAGCTGTACGGAAAGACTTCTGTCCAGTTCAGGGAGTACAGGGTATTCTTCGGGATCTTCGGTGGCAACATGGTAGCTATTTTCACCCACCGTCATTTCTAACTTATAAGAACCCTTTTCAAGAGAAAAGCCAATGGTATCTCCCGAATGGAATTTATTGAGTGCATTATATAAGATTTCGCCCGGCACTACAAAATCACCTTCTTCTTCCACTTCCCGAACCGATATTTCCGTTTCCACGGTGGTTTGGTGATCGGATGCTGTAATTTTGAGCAAATTGCCTTTCAGGTGAAACAAAAGATTTTCCAAAATAGGAAAACCGGCTGCCTTGGGAACAATCTTATGAAGCAAAGCAACCTCTGACAATAAATCAGATACATCTATCGTAAATTTCATAACTCAGTATTTTTTTAGAATCAAAAGTAAAAATAAAAAACGTGTCGGGAATGCACAAGTTTAAAGAAAAAATATCAGAACCTAAAATTTTGTTTTTAGTATTTCTCCGAGGAGCCAAGTTTTTTTTATATCCGCTGCCGAACAGAAAAAAAGCCCCTCATCCTCTTCCTCTTTTACATGAGTCTTAGTTATCTTGGTCTCCTCTTGGAAAGATTTCACAGCAGGTATCGGGATGTTTTCTTGAATCTGGGGTTCTTCCTTTTGTTTTCTTTCTTGGGAGGAGTTTGAAAAAGATTCAGCGGCTTCTATCTCTTCAAAAGGGGGTTCATTCTCCTGGGACGGATTGGCTGAGGGTATAGGAACAGGGTTTGGGAGCGGTATTATGCGTTTTCTAAATCTGTTCAAAAACAGATATATAAGCAAGACCACGATCAGGGGAAGAAGCTCTATGGACATATTTTTTTAACCTCTTGTCTAATCCAAATATAAAAAATAGAACCCAAATATACTAACTTTATATCGTCTAGTTAAGGACTCTGGTGAGGTTAAAACAATTAGATATACAAGGCTTTAAGAGTTTTGGGGATCGTGTATCTCTGTCCTTTCAGGATGGCATAACGGGGATTGTGGGTCCGAATGGGTGTGGGAAATCAAATATTCTGGATGCCCTTAGGTGGGTTTTGGGTGAGCAGCGTCCTCGGGTTTTGCGTTCTGAAAAGATGGAAAATATTCTTTTCAATGGTGGGAGGGGGAAAAAAGCATTGAGTATGGCAGAGGTTTCTGTGAGTTTTGATAACACGAAACACGTTCTTCCCACAGAATATTCGGAGGTAAAATTGACAAGGCGTCTGTATAGAAGTGGGGAGTCTGAGTATGAGATCAACAATGCTTCTTGTCGTCTGAAAGATGTGACCGAGCTACTTATGGGTTCTGGCACAAGTTTTCATGCCTACTCCATAATGGAGTTACGAATGATAGACGACATTATTTATGATCATGAAAAGGCTCGCCGCATGTTGTTTGAAGAGGCAGCCGGCATTGGAAGGTCCAAGTTCAGAAAAAAGGAGACCCTTCAAAAGATGTCGGATATGAGAGGGGATATCCTTCGTCTGGATGACCTGTTATTAGAGATAGAAAAGGGTATGGAGAGGTTAAAGACGCAATCAGAGCAGGCAGAGAAATACCTCTCCCTCAAAGAAGAACACGAAAATCTGAGCATCTACATAGCCCACACGGAACTAAGAGAGTGGATGGAAAAAAAACAGAGATTGGAAAAACAAAAAACAAGTACCCAGAAAGAACAAAGAATAGAAAAAGGAGAAATAGCCCTGGAACAGGCTCGGCTTCAAGAAAAAAAACAGAGTCACGATAAACAACAGAATCAAATTGCGCAGAAACAGCGAGATCTAAATGACTATCTGGCAAAGATCCAGAGCAAACAAACTAAAATACAGCTCCATCAAAAGAAAATAGAGGTCCTTCAGGTACAAAAAAAACAACAAGCTGTCCATTTTCAGCAATACGAAAAAGAGATAAAAGATTTTGAAGCAGAGATTCAAAAATCTTCGCTAGAGGCCCAAGAACAAGAAAAAAAGCACCGAGATCTTCAACACAAAGAGAAGGTACTTCGTCAGAATTTGCAAAGCCAATATATCGGTTTTGAAAAATTGGTTCAGGAAAGGGAGGTCTTAGAGAGAGATTGTAGAGAGAAGAGGGAAATTTTTCTTCGCAGAGAACAATCCTTGCAACAGCAACATCTCCGTCATAGTTCCCTCCGAGAACAATTGAAGTCCCGTTCTTCGGATATCCAAGCGCTCCATACCCAATATGAACGTCTTAAGGAACAGGAAAAACAGATAGAAGAGCGGTATAAGCAAGATCAGGACTCTCTTGACAAATTATTGGTAAAAGAAAAAGCACTTGAACGACGGATCGGTTCAGTTAGGGATCGGTGGGAGGAAGAGTTATCTCGGGAGAAACAATTGGAAAAGGATTTTCATGCCCTTGAACGTAGGTATCTTTGGCAGAAAAAGGCTTTTGAGGATTTTCTGGGTTTTCCTGAGTCTATTCGCTTTTTGAAGAAGAGTTATTCTGAGTTGCCTTTACTTTCAGAGCTTGTTCGTTGTCCGGAGGAATATCGGAGGGGTTTGGAAGCTTTTTTGGGTCCTTGGTTGGGATATTTCGTATCTGATACTCGGGCAGAGGCGATGGCGTATTTATCTGCACTGGCTTCCAAATCGTTGGGTCATGCTTCTTTTTTCATTTTGGAGGAGGTTCCACAGAGATCTCTTCGTGTTTCGCCTTTTGTTGAGCGTGGAAAGGCTTGTTTGGAGATTTTAAAATATGATCTCAAGTATGAGAGATTGATGAAATTCTTGTTAGGGGGTATATATTTTCGGTCTGGGTCTTCAACATCTCCATCATCCCCTTCTCGGGATCCGAATTGCATTCGCATTCAAAATGCACTGATCTCTCATCAGCAATTCATGCTTACAGGGGGTTCTCGCAAGGCTGAAGAAGATATCCTGGGCAGACGCGAACATCTCAGTGGTTTAGAAAAAGAGTATAGAGATTTATCAGAGACCTGGAAAAAGGTTCAACAAAGTTGTGAAGGAGAACAGGTCAAATATCTATCCTTGGAAGAGGAAAAAAAACAACTAGAGACAAGCGAGACTAGAGAATCACTCTATCAGGTTTCAGCACAGAAAGAAAGTTTAGCGGGTTTGCTTTCACAGGTTCAGGATCAAAAACTTCTTATGGAAAAGGATAAAGAGCGAATGGAAACGCTTCTCCTTCCTGCCGAAGAAGAGTTAAAAAAATGGACAAATTTGCATCTCCAACAAAAAGAGAACCTAAGAATAGCTGATGAAAAACTATCCTTACTGCTGGACAAATATCATCAGGAAGAGAAAAAATTAAGAGAGATAGAAAAGTTAATACATCAGGTAGAGCTTGAACTTGGTATCCATGAGTCTGAGACCCGAAGAATTCAGGAAAAGCAGGATCTTATAGCGTTCAACGCAGAGAGAACAGAAAGAAGAAAAAAGGACTTGCATAAGGAACAAGAAAAGATTGGGGAGGAAATACGGGGTCTTCAAAGCGAGTATCAAGAGATAGAACGTGAGTTGGTTGCGGTTCAGCTTGTGAAGGAAAAGAAGGAAACAGATATAGTTCAAGCAGAGGAGCTTCTTTTTAGATTAAGGGCTGAGTTGGATGGGTCCGAGACCCTCTTAGCTGATTTGCGAAAGCGTGAGCATCAACAAAAAATCATAGAGGTGGATATAGACAAGGAACTTTCTTCGGTAGATCTGGAGATAAGGAATCTAAAAGATCAGGTCTTCACGTTATTTGGCAAGGATATTTCCAAGGTAGAGATTTCTTTACCCCAAGCGTTTCGTGAAATAGTTGCTGCTCGGTCAGAACGTCAAAGGTTGGCTAGGTTGCTTGAGGATCAGAAATCCATTAATCCTATGGCAGCGGATAGTTTCAAAGAAGAGCAAAAACGTTATGAATTTCTCAAACGTGAGCGAAAGGATTTGGAATCTGCTGAGAAGTCCTTGCTTCGGACCCTAAAAAAGATAGATGATACTGCACATGTACAGTTTATGAAATCCTTTGAAGAGATTAGGTCTTCTTTTAAGGAGCTTTTTCAATCTATCTTTGAAGAGGGAGATGATTGTGATATTATACTGAGTTCTCTTGAGGATCCTGTGTCTTCCGATATAGATATTATAGCTCGTCCCCGACGCAAGAAACCCTTAAGTATTCGTCAGCTATCGGGTGGTGAAAGGGCTTTGACGGCTCTTTCCCTACTCTTTGCCGCCTACCTTCATAAGGCTTCTCCTTTTTGTATTTTAGACGAGGTGGATGCTCCTCTGGATGATGTTAATACGTTGAAATTCCTCCGCATATTAAGACGTCTTAGTGACAGGTCTCAGTTTTTGGTTATCACTCATAATAAGACCACCATGTCGGAGGCTTCTATGCTATATGGTCTTAGCATGCAAAAGGGTAGTTCTATGGTTATTCCCGTGAATCTTCCTGAATCTTCTGCATCTTCATCCTAGGGGGATGTTTTTTATTTTTTTAGTCCTGCTAAGGGGATCAAATATCCTAGGGTCCCATAATAGACATAGTGTCTGGATTCGAAGGGCGGTGATCTTTGTTTGAGTCTATCAGATTTTAGAAAATCCATGAGGGAGAAGCTCATACCCCCTGCTATTTGAAATTTTCCGATTGGACTCTTCCACAGAAAACCACCTTCACCCCGTATTCCCATGGTGTATTTAGGATCCCTTTCAGGAATGAAAGGATAAAATTCTTCACCCTCATGCCTGGGTTCTCCCCAACTCCGAGTTCGGACATGCCAAAGATTCTCGGCATAAAATCCTGCATTTAGAAAAAGAGAAAGTGTGTGAAATGAATGATAGAGATGGGTTAGCCAGGCAGCCTGTTGGTATCTAAATCTGGCTTCATAAAAGCCGTTACTTCTTAGATATTGCTGTCGGTAACCCTTTTCTGAAAAACCAACCTCTACCTGAAAACCGGCATAGGGTCCCATACGATATCTCCACAATGCCCCATATCTATATCCCCCGATGGGAGCAGATTCAAAGAGCAAAAACCGATAATAATCATTTAAATACACGTGGGCATACTGTCCCCCGACCTGAATACCCCATTCGGAACGATTCTTCAGGTTATCCAGGTGTCCCTGAGCCGAAACTTCATGGGTTCCTCCTACTCCAATTCCCAGGAGAGCTCCAAGAACGAAATCTATAATTAAGATCTTCCACACAAGTTACCCATCAGTCGTCCGTCTTTCGGACAGTGGATTTGGCCTTGGACTTGGTCGCAGTCTTGGTCTTGGTTGCAGGCTTAGTCGCAGACTTGGTTGCAGACTTGGTTGCAGTCTTGGTTGCAGACTTGGTCGCAGGCTTAGTCGCAGACTTGGTTGCAGACTTGGTTGCAGGCTTAGTCGCAGACTTGGTTGCAGACTTAGTTGCAGACTTGGTTGGAGGCTTAGCCTTGGATTTGGATTGATCTGTTGATTTGATGGAGGTAGAATTGATTTGGGAAGGATTTGTTTTCCCAACAGATTCTTCGGCTTGGACAAAAGCTCTGGCGCCGCGTTTTCGCACAGAAGGTTTTTGGATTTTCTTTCGGACCTTGTGGGGACGAAGATTCCCAAAGGATCCCAGGATGATCTTACCTCTTCTTGTTTTTTTATCTCCTTTCCCCATTTTAGAACGGTTCTTGCATATGTATTGAATATCTAAAAGCTCAGTCGTAGGTTGTTCTCAACCCTAGTGACAAACGCATGATACATAAAGCATGCGTTCTAAGCAAAATTTCCTGGACTCAATCATCGTCTTCTTTTTTTCATCTACTTCCATGTCCATAACTTCTCAGTCTCTGAGGCGGGCACACCTAGGTGTGCAAAACTCTTTGCACTGGGATGTATTTTGAACAAAGAGCTATCTGAGGGTAAATGGTTTTTTAATTCTTCCACATGGGGTCCCAAGACGATGAGTCTTTTACCTGTCTCTTGGATGAATTCTTCAAAGAGATTTCGGGATAGGGCTTTTGTATCAGGGGGTTGAAGCGGAAGAAGCGATTCATCCGCATAGGCCGTGCAAAAAATTTCGCCCCGCCGAGAGGCTAAGACTGGACAAAAAACAGAATAGTTAAAAGAAAAAGCCGTGATATCCCTTAATTGCTGCACCATACCTAAGAGGGTTGGAACATACAAGATGGGAATCCCGCCCAAACCCAAAGCGATCCCCTTGGCAAGCGAAGAAGCACACCGAAGACCCGTATAAGATCCAGGTCCCTGCGAGACCCATATCTGAGAAATATCCTGGATCCGAACACGAGTCGTATCAAGGAGTCTTTCTATAAGTTTGGGAACTAAGATCATATGTTGTCGAGGCAAAAAGCAATCCGTATGGGCCAACAGGATTTGATCCTTGAAAAGAGCTACCGAACATATTTCGGTGGCTGTTTCCAAGGCTAAGCTAAATCTAGGGGATTCCTTCATGGAAGGAGAAGCGCCTCATATCTGGCTGTATCCCGAAGGACTTCACGTGCCTTATTCAGGTCTTTATCGTATTTCAAAGAAAAAGCAACCTGATCCCATGTGGGATAGTAATGCTGTATGATGACTTGACTAAGGGCTTGAGAAATCTGTTCTTTATGCTGTCTCAATTGTTGGTTCTGGATGTCTTTTAAAATCTTTTTTGTTTGGGTCCATTGTGTATCCTGTTCTGGTGTTTTATAGGAATGCTGTTCCAAATATTCTTCCAATTGGTTCCAAGGGGTTTGCCATCCCAAAGCCAAAGAATAGTTTTTCAAAAAGCCGAGAAAGTCTTCATATGCTGCTTCTCCGAGCGAAAACTCGTTTAGGTTGGGGGGTTTGGGATGATGATGTCGGTATCGGGTGGCAAATTCAAAGAGAATTTTTTTCTCGTGAAGAATATCTACGATTTCTGCTCTTTTCTGTCCGACCTCCAGATCTGGGGAGATTCCATTTTGGGCATAAACGGGTCTTTTATTTCGGGTAAAGAATTTTTTATTTCCTTGTCGGGCTGTCTTATCTCGGGCATGTTCTATCTCTTGTATATATCTGCCGCTGGGAATGTAGTACCGTGCTGTCGTGATCTTGAGTCTGGCATTGTATTCCAAAGGCACAGAGGTTTGGACCAATCCTTTTCCAAAGGTCTTTCTACCCACCAGGATTCCTCTATCATAATCTTGAATGACGCCAGCTACAATTTCTGAAGCCGAAGCACTATGAGAATCTATCAAGACCACCATACGGATATTTGTATCTGTGGGGAGATGTTGGGTGGTATAGCGTTGATTCTCCGCCTGGGTCCTACCCTTGGAAGAAACAATTTCCATTCCCTTGGGAATAAAGACATTAGCTACTGAGACGGCTTCTTGCAAGAGTCCCCCTGGGTTTCCTCGTAAATCCAGGACTATTTGTTTTGCCCCCTGTTTTTTGAGTTCTCGGAGGGCTTCTCGAACATGTCGTCCGGCATGGTTAGAAAAGCTCAGCAGTTTGATATAGCCGATGGTTGATTCCAACATACCATAATAGGGTACGCTTTTGATGTTTATCTCCTTCCTCCTGACCCTCAGATGTCGTAGGGTGTCTTCTCCATATCGTTGTACTGAGATGGACAATATACTTCCCTCTTCTCCCCGAATCAATCTAGATAAGGCGAGGTGATTTCGGACATTTTTATCCAATACAATATCACCTAATTTCACAATCTTATCTCCTACCTGAATTTCTTCGTCTTGGATGGGCGAATCATCATATATCTCGGTCACCACAAAGCTGCTATCAAAAGCGTAGGAGGCTTTTATACCTATTCCACCATATTTTCCCAAAAATTGCATTCGGTATTCTTCTATATCCTCTTCGGGAATAAAGTTTGTGAAGGGATCTAGGGAGGCTAGCATGGCGTGGATTCCCTTATGCATGAGTTGTGTAGGGGATGTTTCTTCTATATAGTGTGCATTGACTTGGCGATATAGACTCGTGAAGATTTCCAGGTTCTTAAGAATTTCGAAATAACGGGGAGAGGGTTCTTTTAGGGATAGGAGTAATAGGCTGAGACTTAGTAATCCTATCCAAAAGGATCCCTTTCGCAACAGGGATTGGAAGAAAACATTCGCGGTTTTCGTAGCGTTTTTAGTCACGGATTGGGGGTTTTAAATAGGTCTTTATCAAGCCGTTTAGTAATCTTTCCCATGCCCGTCCCATTTCTTGGAAAGAACCCATCCATTTTCCCACATAGAACAGACCCATGTTAAGAAAGATCTGTTTTTCCTGAAGAGGTAGAAGTTTTTCCTTTCGGAGTCTGTACAATTCACGAATTTGTCTTTTGAGCCTATTTCTATCCACAGCCTTTTTAAAGTTTCGTTTGGGTACGGAGACAAGGAGTTGATGTTGAGGATGACTTTGGGGTAGGAAACGAAGAAGAAGAGGAAAAGAAACCCGAACCTGACCCTCTCGAAAAAGCATCAAGATTTGTTTTCTCCGAGAAAGACGACCCGACTTAGGATAAGCAAAAGAGCTCATTCCAACCTATCTTGAAGTCCTTGGAATCAACATTCGTCCGAGACACTCAGTCTCTTTCTCCCACGTGCTCGCCGCCGAGCTAGGATAGATCTTCCAGAGGGAGTAGACATACGGGTTCTAAATCCGTGCTTATTTCGTCTCTTTCTATTGGATGGTTGATAAGTTCTCTTCATAGCACAGATCGCTTAAGTTCTTCCTACATAAAGTACACCTTAGGGATACGAAGCTAGGACAATTTTAGATAAAAAACAAAGAATTCGTGTAGACTCGGAAAATTAGGGTCTGAAATATTCAAATACTATTTAATTGATGCAAACATCGTATGGTTTTTATATCTATATTTGATGTTCAGAGGTTTGTCCGATGGTGTAACTGGCAACACGTCTGATTTTGGTTCAGAAGAGTCTAGGTTCGAGCCCTAGTCGGACAGCAGTTAGTGATGAGTGTCAAAATATTCTCTGGGAGTTATTCGAGTGTCTTGGCAAGGGATATTGCGAAGAATTATGGTTCTGAGTTGGGTAGGCAGACTCTCAGGCGCTTTAAGGATGGGGAGCTTTCTTTTTCTTTTGATGAGTCTATTCGGGGTGATCATGTTTTCTTGGTTCAGTCCACCTGTACTAGTGCCGAGTCTATTGTGGAGTTATTGCTGATGATAGATGCGGCTTGTCGGGCAAGTGCCATGTATGTTACGGCTTTGGTTCCTTATTTTGGATATGCTCGTCAGGATCGGAAAGATAGGCCTCGGGTTTCCATAGGTGCGAAGCTCATTGCGAATATTCTTTCCGCAGCGGGTGCGCATCGTCTTATCACCATGGATCTACATGCAGGACAAATACAAGGTTTTTTTGATATTCCTGTGGATCATTTGGATGGAAAGGTAATTTTCTTCCCTTATTTGAAGAAATTAGGATTAAAAGATATTAGTTTTGTGGCGCCTGATGTAGGGGCTTTACCTCGTGTGAGAGAGTATGCACAATATTTTGGAGCTCAGATGGCAGTTTGTGATAAGTATAGGAAGGTAGCAAATGAGGTATCTTCTATTCAGGTGATTGGTGAGGTAAAGGGTAGGCATGTGATTTTGGTAGATGATTTAGTAGACACGGGTGTAACCTTATGTCGGGTATCTGATGCCTTGATGAAAAAGGGTGCTTTGACGGTAAGGGCATTTTGTACGCATGGTATTTTTTCGGGAGATGCACACCAAATGATAGATGATTCTCCGATGGAGGAGGTCGTTATCACGGATACCATTCCCACGGGGGAAAATATTTCTTCAAAGATACATGTTGTGTCTACCTCAGCTCTTTTTGCAGGAGCTATTAAGAATATAGAAAATCATAAGTCTGTTAGTTCTTTGTTTTTGGACAATCTAAAAAAATGAAAATCATAGATGTTGTTGCGTATCGTCGACAGGAATTAGGCGGAAAGGCTTCTCGCCGTTTGCGTCGGGAGTCTCTGGTGCCTGCGGTTTTATATGGTGCGGGTTTGAAGTCTCAGCATATATCCGTACCGGCTTTTCTGTTCAGAAAATTGGTTCACACGGCTGAGGCCTTCTTTACTAGGGTGGACATTGAAGGGGATGAACATATATGTTTGGTTCAAGATTTGGCATTTCACCCTGTCAGTGATATTGTTCTTCATGCAGATTTTTTAGTGTTGGAGGAGGGTAAAAAAACCAAGATGAGTATTCCGATTCGCTGTACGGGTCAGGCCCCGGGTGTTCTCAAAGGTGGTGCTTTGGTTCAAAGAATACATAAGATTCGGGTTAAGGCACTTCCCAAAGACATGCCTGATTTTATATCCATAGATATAGGTCAGCTAGAGCTGAACCAATTTATCAGGGTAGGAGATCTTTCTCCCCAGAATTATGAAATACTGGATAATCTCCGTTCTCCTATTGTGTCGGTAGAGGTCCCTCGGTCTTTGAGAGGAAAGGATGAAGAGGAGGAGGCAGCAAAAGAGAAGGAGGAACCCACTGAGGAAACTAATTCGGAAAATGAATAATCTTTTTCTTTCTACTATTTCATCAAGAAATATCCTCTCCCTATTTCTTTTCTATCGCAAGATGGGATGGGGAATTATCTAATTGTAGGACTAGGTAATCCAGGCTCTCGTTATTCAAATACAAGACACAATATTGGCTTCAAAATTTTGGACATACTTGTTCAAGAACTTGATCTGTACTTTGAAAATAGTACACGAGGAGACTTGGCATCTCTTGAGAGAGAAAGGGATCAAATTATACATTTGCTAAAGCCCAACACTTATATGAATTTGAGTGGAAAATCGGTTTCATTTTATATGCGTAGGTTCAAGATTTCTCTTTCTCATCTTCTGGTTCTTACGGACGATCTTTTTCTTCCTTTTGGGAGATTAAGAATACGTGCTAGGGGTTCTTCGGGGGGGCACAGGGGTTTGGAATCTATTCAGGCATATCTTCAAACTATTTCTTATCCCCGATTACGATTTGGGGTGGGTCAAGATTATTCCAGCGGACAACAATCCAATTATGTACTATCCCGCTTCACACCCGAAGAGCGTAGTGATCTTCCCTTTCTCTTAGAAAGATCTTCGGCAGCTGTATTAGATTTTATTGACCATGGTTTAGAGGCCAGCATGAATAGATATAATTCAACCCACCTATGAGCCGCGCCTTGTTATTTACCGATGGTGCCTGCCACATCAATCCAGGACCCGGAGGATATGGTGCCATTTTAAAAACCGATGCAGGTGAAAAAATAATCCAGGAAGATTTCTCATTCACCACGAACAATCGCATGGAATTAATGGGTGTCCTCAGCGGAATCCGAGAACTCAAAAAAACGTCTTCTGAGATTCACATATATTCAGACTCCAAATATGTGGTGAACGCCATCAGGGAAGGATGGGTTTGGAAATGGAAAGCAAAACATTTCAAGAAGAAAAAAAATAAAGACTTGTGGACAGAATATATACGTCTTTCTGAGGGCATGAATATTTCTCTCCACTGGGTCAAAGGACATAATGGTCATCCTGAGAATGAGCGTTGTCATGTTCTTGCACAAAAGGCGGTAGAAAAGGTTTTGAAAGAGGGTACACAAAATAAAGATGTAGGATATGAGGAGGGGCTTGCATAATCAGATTGCTAAGATCGCTTGTTGGAGACTGGGTTGGGGTACTCTAGTCTTGTCTACCCTACTGATGTTCCAACTCATGTCTCAGGA
>JAPOQI010000122.1 GCA_026710765.1 Cytophagales bacterium
CCCTGGGATGTGCATCCGCACTAAAAGTAGAGAAGTTAATCACGAGGGGCCCCGCAGGAGCACCCGACCAAGCCCCAGGCACCCTAAATTTCAATATCGTACCCTCCTTATTAGCCGCACCGTATTCAAAACCTGATGTCCCTTGTAAGTGGACGACGTTTGCATAGATACCCGGATCAAAGGCCGTCCCTGTGACGGTGATCTCCGTGCCTGGTCCTCCCGTCTTCGGACTGAAATCTGTGATTCTAAGCGGAATGGGCGTGAAAGAATCGGTACTTGTGGCCCTGAGCCATCCTCTCCCCCCAACATACAGACTTATCTTAATCGGACTCGGGGGATTGCTAGACCAACGAGAACTCACAGGAAACTTCAACTGCGTCCCGTCTGACTTCACCCAACTTGCCCCAACAGGGGATTCCGCGTCGCTCAACATCTCGATGCTGGGGCCAACACGACGGGGCAGGTACAGATTAAATCCCTTCCCCGTGACGGTGATCACCGTGCCTGCCACCCCTGTCTTGGGGGTGAAGCCCGTGATACTGAGCGTTGTCTGCCCATGCAGGGGGGCTATCCCCAACACAAGAGCCCAAACTATTCCTATACCCTTTATTTCCATTTTCATAATTTCCTATAATCTAATTTTTATATCCTATAATTCAAATCGGCTGTTCAGTCTTTCGTGCAAGATAGATAAGTTTATCCCAAATCCCAAAAGAATTTAGGGATTTGGGATCTGCCCATCTTAGTTCTTAATGAAGGTATAGCTTGTACCTTCAGCCCCTATTTGCAAGAGCAGGAGATAAGGACCCGTGGGTAAATCTTGTACAGAAATGCGGTGCGGGCCCCGAGCGATCTGCTCGGCACGTAAGACCTTCCCCGTAGGGTCTATGATCTTAAGATGGGCAGGTGCGGGGGTATCTATTTCTATGTATTGGGAAGCGGGGTTGGGTCTGACCGAGATGGATTGTTCCAAGCGGACGGATTGGACGAGTTCTCCTGTGGTGGGGGGGTTGGCTGTACCGACTTGCCTTTTGAGATTTGCCAATTCCTTCACCAGATTCACTAACTCTTCCCGCATGGATTTGACATCCAAGTCATCTATCTCCTCCAATTTTTTCTGTATGGACTCGATATTCAATTCTCCCAATTCTGTTTTGAGTGCATAGCCACTGAGATCGGGTAAGGAGGCTTGCAAAGCATACTTGGCATCCGACTCGGTTTTGTCATAATAGCCACTGAGATCGGGTAAGGAGGCTTGCAAAGCGTACTTGGCATCTGCCTCGGTCTTGGTATAAAAGCCTCTGAGGTCAGGAACTTGGAGTCGGGGGATTTCCTCTTTGAGGGCATAGTCTGAAAGATTTGATAATACACTGGCTAAGGCATATCTGTTATCCGACTCTGATTTGGTGTAGGCATCTGTTTTTCTGAGATAGTTTTCTTCAAGTTCGGATACATATGCAAATTGGGGTATATGAAGCGACTTGCCGTCCACAACCTGGGAATATTCAGCACGGTTTCCGGAAACCACGGCTAAGCCATAGTACAGGACATAATTTTCGTCTGGGGTCAAGTTGTTGGAAGAAAGAATACCTGATGAGACAAAATGAAAGACATCTACTACTTTTACATTCTGTCTAGTACCAAGAGTTAATGCATTGTTTTTTGTGGCATATGCCATGTCTCGGGCAGAAAAGCCCTTATTTTCTAGGGTCTCCTCCTGCACAAGTATGGCATGTAGATGAATGTTCTCAGGTAGGTCAATTTGGCTGGTGGTAAATCCTCTGAAAGTCTGCTTCAAGGTAAAGCTTGGATTTGTTGGGAAGCCCTGGGTAGTGAATGCCTTTTTTTCAACGTTTGGGGTATTGGAAATAGTGATGGTGGAGTAGGTATAGATATAATGTGGGCTTAGGATATAGTGTAATTCATAATCCTTGGCTGGAAGCAAATTAACAGCAGAAAAAGTACCTGTCCGACTAAGTATTCCCGAATCAATTATCAGATTCCGATCAATACTTGGGATACCCAGCATAAATCGGAGTAGGTCTTCTGGATCAATGGGTGTCTGAATTGATCCTTTTTCAAAAATTATGTACACGAGGTTCACCTCTTCGGGTAGCGTGATAGATGAAGTTGTAAATCCTGTGGGTGTAGTGTTCAGTGTAAAATCAGGAAAAGGGAATTCAAAAAGGGGTGTGCTGAACGTCTTGGTGTAAATGCTTGGTGAATAGACATTTCCTGCATACAGCACATAATAGAGAACATAATTTACTCCATCAAGGAGGACTTGGGAAGAAAGAATTCCCGTTTCTCTGAGATGAATTGCATCCGCTATATTTAGCGTTCTTCCACCAAAGCTTAGATCATCTCCTGTATATGCATAAGTAATTTCTTCGGGCCTGAGTCCGTCGGTTGAGGGGCGATCTTCTGCCACTATGGCGGCTGATAAATATACGCCTTCAGGTAGTGTCACTGTGGTGCTTGTGACCTTATTGAAAGTTGCTTTAAGTTGGAAGGAGATTGTTGGCCAGTCCTTGGTAGAAAAAGTCTTGGCAGCTATTTCGGAATATCTCCCTCCCGATTCCAACACATAGTAGAAGACATATTTGGTGTTGGGATTCAGTTTGGGGAAATCTGGAAAAAAGGGAGGGAATATCACACCATTCCCTAAGATTTTTAACCCACTCCGTGTCCCAACGCGTTGATTTTCTGCAATGGGAACCCGTTCCATATCGTGTCCGTCCAGACCTTCAATTATAGCTCTTTCTTCTTCCACAATCAGGTATATCATCCCCACACCCTCTAAAAGGGATGTCAAGCCTTCTATGGCTATCTCTGAGTAGCTGGGAATGATGTTAAAATCAGGAAGAGCAGGTAGGTCAGGGATGCTTACCCTTAGTGATCTGACGGAGGAAAAATCTTCTTCCCCCTGACGCAATGCATAATAGACGATGTAGGTTTCACCGGCTGCCAGCGAGGAAGAGGAAAGATGTCCTGTACTAAGAAGGTCTAGTCTCTCTACCACTTCCAAACCCGTTCGTTCACCCACCTGAATATTTTTCCCCAAATAGGCGGCACGGATATCTGCTCCTGTAATCCCAAGAGGGTCTGAGATCAGTTCTTTGACGACAATTCCGCTTAGGGCTATTTTGGGCGGAAGAACAATATCATCGGTAGAAAATCCGGCACCGTGTAGGATTGGGGTGAATTCAGGGGTATTGGGTAATGCGAGGGTGGTGAAGAGGGAGGCGCCTACTTCTGAGAAAGCACGATTATCACCCCCATATCTATCATGGGTCTCGAGTATATAGTACAGCACATAGGTTGTATTCGGTCTCAGGTCAGGATAGCCGAAGGATCTATTGGGATTGGGATGGGATATCAGACTATTTTCTCCAGAACGATGACCCAAGCCTACTGCGACTATTTCCACATTCTGTCTCCCCCCAAATCTATCATGTACGGCAGGAGGTGTCGAGAGGATTCCCCCCTGAAACGCTGCCCAAATGGATTCAGCAGTGGGTTTCACAATTGTCTTTTCTTTGACGACAATGTAAAACAAACCGGAAGAGTAATAATCGTGTTTGATCGGAGAGCTTTTGAAGCCTGATGTAGAGGGTATAACGGAAAGGGAAGGAAGGGGCGAACTGGGTGGTCTGGCATAGGGAGCCAAAGGTGGGTTGAGGGTTTTGAAATGTATGCCTGCCACAGGTGAAAACTCACTGCTTGAGAATCTGGATATAGCCAGATCATCCCCGGGACTTACAGACACACGAACAGAATAATATAACACATAGTCGGTATCGGGCAACAAAGGCTTTTGGTAGGCAAGGGGGTATGTGAAGACACCCGAAGAACGTACAAATCCTCTTGTCAAAACACCCAAACCCTTTCTATTTGGAAAGTTAAAGACAATCTTCCCGCCCACTCTCTCCTTGTACCGAAAAAGACGAGTGATAATGCGTCCACTGATTCCTGTGAGGTCTACTTCATCCTCTCCCTCCACAATCATATAAAACAGGGTTCCTCCTTGGGGTAGGTTAATGGCTGAGGTGCTAAATTCTCTGTAAGTGGGTGTGATCGTAAAATTGGGATTGCTTGGCTGTTGAGCCGTGAGAGATGCCAAGAAAAGGCATGGAAGGATCAAGTTCAGAAAAAGAAATCGCCCAAATGGCTTAGATCCTTTATGCTTTGCTTGTCTCACTGTGCTTAGAAATTACCCCATCATTTCTAACGGAAGGTGGGACGAGTTTAGTAATTTCTCAAGAAAAATCCCAAAATTTACAAGTAAAGACTGAGAGATGGGTCTACCAAGATCTCTTGATAAAGGTATAGCTCCTGACTTGGGTCTCTGTTTGCAAGATCAAGAAATAAGAACCCGATGCTAAGTCCCGCACGGAAATTCGATGCAGACCCCGAGCTACCTGCTCGTCATGCAAGTCCCTTCCCGTAGGATCTATGATCTTAAGATGGGTGTGTGCGGGGGTATCTATCTCTATGTATTGGAAAGCGGGGTTAGGCTTCACCGAGATGGATTGTTTCAAACGTGAAGAGAAGATGGGGTCAGCTGGGTCTGTCTGAGAAGAGCTATCCTGAGTGGGTGTGAAAGGGTCTGTACTGGTGGCTTTGGGGGTTGATGTAGGGTC
The DNA here is from genome assembly GCA_026710765.1 of Cytophagales bacterium. GTDB lineage: Bacteria > Bacteroidota > Bacteroidia > Cytophagales > JAPOQI01 > JAPOQI01. The sequence goes on from JAPOQI010000122.1 coordinate 4,644, forward strand.
ATCAGAGAAATTGAGAACCAGTGAAGAGGCAGAAGCC
>JAPOQI010000125.1 GCA_026710765.1 Cytophagales bacterium
GGTTTGATTAGTCTATCGTTCACGATTTACTTGATTCCCGGTTTATGGGGAGCTCCACTCAAAGGTTTATCGGGTTATCTGCCCCCATTGAGTACGCAGGACTTCAATTTACATTTGCTTTCTAGTTCGCCTCAGCGGCATGAGAATGTCCTTTGTCATGATAGTCCAAAGCATACAGATTTGTTCAAATACCCCCATAATTTGCGGGGATATTTTGATTATGAGGAGGCTTTATCGTGTGCTAAAGATCGTGACAAGCTTCTTTTTGTATCCTTCACAGGACATGGTTGTGTAAATTGTCGTGAGATAGAGGCACGTATATGGTCTGATGCTGGGGTTTTGCAAAGATTCAGGGAAGATTTTATCCTTGTTTCTTTATTTGTGGATGAGAAAACTGAATTACCTTTGGAGGAGTCATATATTTCTTCTTATGATGGGAAGGTTAAGCGCACAATAGGTCAGCAGAATTCGGACTTTCAAATTACACATTTTCAAAACAACGCACAGCCTTATTATATAATTTTAGATCCTCATACAGAGCTTCCCGTTGTTGATCCCTATACATATAGTTTAGACATAAAGGATTACATTTCTTTTCTAGATTCTGCTCGGGAAATATGGTTATCTCGTGACTAGCTCTACCCTACTTCTTCGCGGTGGTACTCTTGTGAATGAAGGGGAGGCATACGTGGCAGATATTCTAATTAAGGGTGATCGTATAGAACGTATAGATTCTTCTATTTCTTATCCCGCGGGTCGTGTTCTTAGTTTGGAAGGCAAATATGTATTGCCTGGGATAATAGATTCTCATGTCCATTTTCGGGAGCCGGGTTTAGAGCATAAGGGTACGATATTGTCGGAGACTCGTGCTGCGGTGGCAGGAGGTATTACCTCCTTTATGGAGATGCCGAACACAGATCCTTCTTGCACAACCCTTGAAAGATGGAAGAAAAAGAATGAAATAGCCTCTCATAGTTCTTTGGCAAACTATGCTTTTTATATGGGTGCGACGTCTTCTAACATAGACTTACTCAGTGGTATGGACAGCAGATCTCTTTGCGGTGTGAAGCTTTTTGCAGGCTCATCTACGGGAGATTTACTCATAGATGATCCCGTTTTATGGGAACGACTTATGGATCAGGTTCCTTTTTTGATTGCGGTTCATTCAGAGTCGGAGTCTCGGATTCGGTCCCGTGAGCGGATTTATCGGAAGAGGTATGGTAGGGGTTTAGATTTCCGTATGCATATGGATATAAGGGATCGTATATCTTGTTTTGAGACGAGCAAAGAATTGATTTCTATTGCGGAATCGTGTGGTTCTCGGCTCCACATTTTACATTTATCTACGGCGGAAGAATGTTCTCTTTTTAATACGGGTCCTGTTGAGAAAAAGAGGATTAGTTCAGAGGTTTGTCTTCATCATCTTTGGTTTTCTGATGAGGATTATACATTGAAGGGTGGGCTGATTAAGGTTAATCCATCCGTTAAGACGGAACGGGATCGGGATGCCCTTTGGCAAGCGCTACGGGATGATAGGATAGACATTGTGTCCTCAGACCATGCACCTCATACCTGGGCTGAGAAACAAGGGGATTATTTTTCCTGTCCTTCGGGTATACCCTCAGTTGGGCATACCTTGATCGGTATGTTATCGGTTCCTGAAGAAAAGAGGCTATCTATTGAGGAGATTGTGAATAAGATGTCTCAGAATCCGGCTCGTCTTTTTCACATGAATGAGCGAGGTTTTTTGCGGGAGGGTTATTTTGCGGATTTGGTGGTTGTAGATCCTGATAGGTCTTTTACCTTAGATAAGGAGGATTTATATAGTTCTTGTGCTTGGTCTCCTTGGGAGGGAACACGTTTTGAGGCTCAGGTGCTTCACACGATAGTTTCCGGTCATCTTGTTTTTTCGGAGGGTCGTTTTGATGAAAGTAGAAAGGGGATGGCACTTTCTTTTCAGCCCCTTTAGGTTAATTAGGGTGATTTCCGTATCTCGAGTGGGAAGATTTTCCGAAATTTTTCCAACTTGGGTTCTATAATGGTTCGGCAGTAGGGTTGATTGGGGTTTAGGGTATAGAAGTCTTGGTGTCTTTGTTCTGCCTCATAGAATGCTTGAAATGGGACAATTTCTGTAATTACGGGAGCGGAAAAGGTATTCCGCTCGTTTAGGAGGTTTTTATATCTTTGAGCCTCTTTGTATTGTGTTTGGGTATGGTAAAAAATGACGGATCTATATTGTTTTCCGATGTCGTTTCCTTGTTTATTTTTTGTAGTTGGGTCATGAGTTTTCCAGAAAACTTCTAGGAGTTTTTCATAGCCGATGATATCGGGGTCATAGCTTATTTGAACGACTTCTGCATGACCCGTATTTCCCCTGGACACATGTTGATATGTCGCCTCAGAAATCTTTCCTCCAGCATATCCGGAGATGACATTTTCTACGCCTTTAAGCTCCTGGAAAACAGCTTCCACACACCAAAAACAACCTGCTCCAAAGGTAGCTTTTTGAAGGGATTGCGCTGAGACTTCCATACCCATTAGTATTCCAAGGCTGAGCAAAATTTTCATAGTTCCACTGCTCTACTCTGTACCTGACCAAAGGTAGTTAATACATCTTATTAATGGAAATGGAATTTGTCGGTCTATGATGTTTTGAGTTATAGTTTTACTTTAAGATTTTGATATAATTGACTGATTTATAATGTATATCAATAAATGGTTTAGTATATTCAAAAATTATTTTTAGATTGCATTAAATTATATATATTTGTATGAGACCTGTTTTATGGGGTATATTTTGAACGTTTATTATTTTTTATTATTGTGTGATATGTCGGTTCTTTCTAACATTCAAGAAGATTATTTGAAAGCGATTTACAAACTTAGTCGGGTTGGGGGTTCCTCAGGGGGTACCTCTTCGCTGAGTCATGTATCCACTTCTGCACTATCTAATGAGTTGGGGGTAAGTCCTGCAACGGTGAGTGATGCCCTTCAACGTCTTCATCGTCAAGGTTATGTTTCTTATCAAAAATATAAGGGTGTGGGTTTATCTCAGAAGGGAGAAAAGGTGGCTTTACATATGGTTCGTAGGCACAGAATTTGGGAGGTTTTTTTGCACGATAAGCTAAGATTTTCCTGGGATGAGGTTCATGAACGTGCAGAGAAATTGGAGCATCTCTGTGATGAGGTATTTACGAATAGGCTGGATGAGTATTTAGATTATCCGAGGTCGGATCCTCATGGCGACCCTATTCCGGATGAGCACGGTAAGATGCCTGTATTGAATCGTGTTTTACTTTCAGATATGCTATCGGGTCAGAAGGGTCAGATCGTTTCGGTTTGTGAGTCAGATCCGTTATTTTTACAGTATATGGATAAGCAGGGTCTTATATTGGGTTCTTATGTAGAGATCTTAGACAAGGAGCCTTTTGATAACTCTCTTCAAATAACTTTAAATAACCGTACCTTATCCATTTCTGATCGGGTAGCAAAAAATCTTTGGGTGGTTCGTGCGCCGGATTCGGAGCTTCTGAGGGGTTCTTCATTAGAGAAGAGGGGTTTGGTTGTAGAGTCTGGGGGTAGTTCCTGAGATAGAATTTATATTATGTGTTTATTATTTCGGTTTCCTTGCATTTATTTTTTCTGTCTGATTTTATGTCTGAGTTGTCAGGGTCCATCTCGTGAGCGGGCAAATGTAGATAAGTTGCGAGTGGTTTGCACGACGGGTATAATTTATGATGCGGTATTGAATGTCGCGGGTGACTTGGTAAATTCGAGGTCTTTAATGGGTCCTGGTGTGGATCCTCACTTATACAAGGCCTCTCATGCTGATCTTGAAGAGCTTGAGGGTGCGGATCTGATATTTTATACGGGTCTTCATTTAGAGGGTAAGATGGGGGATATTTTAGCTAGTCAATCTCGACTTCGCCCAGTGATCGCTGTTGGGGAGGCACTTCCTAGAGATCGTCTTATTTCTGTTGGGAAGGATCTTTACGATCCTCATGTATGGTTTGATGTGAGTTTATGGCAGGAGGTTGTTCGTGAGATATCTGCTCAGTTGCAGAATCATGATGGACGTAACAGGGAGTTTTATGTGGAAAACACGAGGAATTATCTCAGGGAGTTATCGGATCTTCATGCTTGGGTACAGCTTCAGCTTGATTCTATTCCGGCTACTCAGCGTCTTTTATTGACCGCTCATGATGCTTTTGGTTATTTGGGTCGCTCTTATGGTTTAGAACTTAGGGGTATTCAGGGCATTTCCACTCAGTCGGATTTTGGTTTAAGTGACATTACGAGTTTGGTAGATGAGATTTTAGATAGGCGGGTTCGTGCTATTTTTATGGAGACTTCTGTATCTGATCGCCCTGCTCGTGCGATAATATCGGGTTGTGCTGAGCGGGGTTATGTCCTTCGTATGGGCGCTCATCTTTATTCGGATGCGATGGGTTCGGCAGGCACGCCTGAGGGTACATACATAGGTATGTTTAGGTTTAATGTACGAAGTATTGTTACGGGTTTAAGGGGTTCATAGGGGGGATTATATTTTTTATATTATGTCATTGGCTTCGTCTTCATCTGGTTCTCTTAGTTCGGTTAAGGTACGTCATCTTAGCGTGTTGTATGACAGGAATCCTGTTCTTTGGGATATTGATTTTAGCCTTCCTCAGGGTGAGTTGATCGGTATAATAGGTCCAAATGGTGCGGGCAAGTCTACTTTACTGAAATCGCTTATGGGTTTGGTCAAGGGTCATTCGGGTGAGCTTAAGATTTTGGGTCATCCCTTGGAGTCGGTTCGGAATCGCTTGAGTTATTTACCCCAACGTGAGTCAGTGGATTGGGATTTTCCGATTTCGGTATGGGATGTTGTGATGATGGGCAGGTATGGTAAAATGGGTTTACTTAAGCGTCCTAAGAAGGTAGATCGGGATAAGGTTGAGAAATATTTAGGTCTTGTAGGTCTTTCGGACTATTCAGATCGTCAAATTGGTCGTCTTTCGGGTGGTCAGCAGCAGCGGGTTTTTTTAGCAAGATCTTTGGTTCAGGAGGCGGATCTTTACTTTATGGATGAACCTTTTTCGGGTATAGATGCACAGACTGAGAGATTAATTTTTGAGATCTTAAAAAAGCTTCGCAGTGAGGGTAAGACGGTGGTTATCGTTTTTCACAATTTGCAAACGGTTTCTCAGCATTTCCCGTGGATTGTTTTACTGAATAAGCGATTAATTGCTTACGGTCGTACGGAGGATGTATTTACAGAGGCTAATTTGAGGGAGACCTATGGTGGAGAACTTAGTATTTTTTCTGATTTGAGGAACAAGCTTAGGCATCAGGATTTACCAAATAGATATCTTTTTTCTTCGTAGTTGTGTACGTGTGGGGATTTTTTACCTTCCCTCTCCTCCCCTATTTTTTTAGGTTCTTATAGGGTTTATGGATTTTTTCTTTTCGGCAGTAGCTTCATTCTGGTCGGATCCGACGGTTCGTTATGTTTTGATATGCTGTTTACTTCTTTCACTGAGTTCATCTTTGACGGGATCTTTTGCTTTGCTTAGGGGTCAGGCTTTATTGGGTGATGCCCTTGCACATGCGACCTTACCAGGTGTATGTATTTCATTTTTACTCTTGGCTAAGAAGGATATGGGTTTACTCCTTTTGGGTGCTTTTTGCAGTAGTGCCTTAGGCATGTGGTTATGGCATATTGTATTGCGTTATTCGCGGTTAAAATCGGATACGGCGACGGCGTTTATTTTAGCATTTTTTTTCGGAATAGGGACCTTTCTTTTGACCTGGATTCAGGGTTCAGGTATGTCATTGCAAAGTGGTTTGCATCGTTTTTTATTTGGAAGTGCTGCTTCATTGGTGGGAGATGATGTGCTTATTTTTGTGTTTACGTCTGTATTATCTTTGTTGATAATTATTTTATTTCGCAGAGATTTCATTTTACTCTCTTTTGATCCAAATTTTGGTCGGAGCATAGGTTTTCCAATTCGTGTTATGGATTTTATTCTTTCTACCCTTTTACTTATTTCTATTGTGATCGGTATTCAGACGGTGGGTATCGTTTTGATTTCGGCTATGTTGATTATTCCACCCAGTGTTGCTCGTTTCTGGACCTATCGTATGGGTTCTTTTTTATTATTGTCTTGCTTTGTGGGATGCTTTTCGACCTTATGTGGTGTTTGGCTTTCTTATTTGGGTAGGGGTATGCCTACGGGTCCTTGGATTGTAGTTACAGCGGGTTTTTTAGCCTTTATTTCTTTCTTTTTAGCACCTCGGAAAGGGATTTTACCAAGGTTATGGTCGAATCGACGGTTGAAGCGTAGGATGCGTTGGGAGAATCTCCTGAAGGTTTTTTATCACTTAGCGGAAAGGAATGAGGATTTTTATAGTCCCAGACACTGGGACACCCTAGTGGATTCTTTTACTAGAGGGGAATTTGAAGGAAGGTCACTTCATCGGAAAGAGCTTTGTAAGTTATGTTTAAGGGGTTGGCTTGTTGAGAACGGGAAGGATCTGTGGAGCCTTTCTCCTGAGGGTAAGGAGCAGGCTTATCGTATTGTCCGCCGTCACCGACTTTGGGAGTTATATTTGACTGAGTACATGCACTTTCCTATTGATCAGGTTCACAAGAATGCGGAGTCTATGGAACATTTATTGAGTCCAGAGTTGGAGGCGAGACTGGATAAGAAGATGGGTTATCCTAAGCGGGATCCTCATCAGACGCGAATCCCCCGGGAGGGATCTTCTTTTTAGTACCCGTATTTTGAACGGGTTATTATGGGATCAGAGAATTTGCAGGTTTTTGATACCTGCTTGGGGGATGGAGTCTCGGATTTGTCTTAGGAGCTTTGTTTTTTGCATTGTCAATTCTTGTTTGAGAGGTGCGGAACTAATTTTCACACAGAGGATTTTATTTTTGACATATAGCTTTTGTGTTCTATCAGCTATATGTTTGGGCATCCAGGTCGGCCAAGCGGATATGAGGTATTTTTCATAATAGATATCTTCCACGCCATATGCTTTCAAGAAAACTTCTAGGAGTTTGCCTA
>JAPOQI010000127.1 GCA_026710765.1 Cytophagales bacterium
GAAAAAAACATGTCCCTAGTAGAAATTGTTACAAATAAATTATTTTTTTTTCTTAACTTGCACAATTTTATATAAATTCCTTGCAAGAGCATAGACCCTTTATTTTATATATCGTAAATACAGAAAAGAAAAGAAACACGAAATCATAACCGGGCCCCCAGTGGTTGGCATATTCTCAACCACGACACAATTTGAGAAGCTAAGTGGGTTTCTAATCCACAACCACACGGGGTCCGGTGTGTCCTTCCTCTACTTTCCTCTTCCCTAATATTTCCCAAGACCCAAAAACCTTGGGTTTAAAAAGGACCTAATTCCTGAGCCAACTACATCAATTCGGAAAGATGGCTTTCTTCTCTCCATGATTTTCCTTAAATTTGGGAAGATGAAGATATCTGTCTGAATAGACATTGAATTGAATGGTCTGAGGTGGAAGAGAACAAATTGAGAATATTATACGTGGCGAGTGAAGTACATCCCTTTCTGAGCCGAACAAAGGTGGCAGAATTTGTACGCCATCTTCCGGAAGCCATGCAAGAAAGAGGACTGGAAATCAGGATTTTGGTTCCACGGTTTGGCTTGATCAACGAGCGTAAAAACAGATTATATGAGGTAGTTCGTCTATCGGGTACGAATATTTCCATTGGGGACAAAGAACAACCTCTTGCTATCAAGGTAGCATCTATTCCCAAAGCAAGTAGAATGCAGGTCTATTTTGTGGATAATCCCGATTATTTTAAAAGAAAATCTACCTTCTTTGATGAACGAAAAAACTTCTATCCCGACAACGGAGAACGAACGATCTTCTTTTGCCGAGGTGTTCTAGAAACGATCCGAAAACTAGGATGGGCACCCGATATCATCCATTGCAACGACTGGATGACAAGTCTGGTCCCTGTCTATGTCAAAACAATCTATAAAAAAGATCCCATCTTTGAACACACAAAATGTGTCTTCTCCCTCCACGAAGAACTAGATAATTTTAGATTTCAAGACCTCCTAATCCAAGAGATATTTGCAAAACGTATCCAAAAATCTACCCCAGAACAGAAAAACAATATAGCATATGATAGTCGGAGTCTCATTCAATTAGGTATGGAATATGCCGACGCCATCATGGGTATCAAAGGGGAAGAATTTGCCCTCCACCAACTCACCGACAAACTTAGTTGCGAAGAGAAAAAAATAGACTGCGTAACCCAAGACGATTGTACAGAAGAATACTACAATCTCTACCATGAGCTCGTCTCCTAGGTGGTACAGCGGACTATTTGTCCTTGCTGCTTTTCTTTTCTGCTTTTCTTGTTTTTGGCAAGCTTGTCAAGAGGTTTCAAACGTGGGATTAGATTTGGATGGGATTAGCCATGGAAAACCCTTATCGCATAAAAGCTTTTCCTTAGGGGTTCAGACAAGTTATCATGGAGACAGTCTGCTTAGCTCCAAGAGTTCTGTTATCCTGGTCGGGGCCTATCAAGATCCCAGGTTGGGGAATTTGCAATCCCACGCTTTTATACATCCCAAGGAGGAAAGTCCTTTTCACAGGGTAGGAGAAAATGATCTCCTGGACAGTATTAGCTTCGTCTGGCAAGGGATATACCGACAAGGACACAAAAAAGATCAGGTATTTGATTTCTACGAATTAAACACATCCATGAGTCAAGATGGAGAGGACCCCAACAAAGATTATTTTTCCTCAGACTCCCTTTCCACAGAGCAACGAACCTTTATAGGACAGATCACCCGAAGGATTCAAAAAGATTATGAAAAAATAGATCTATACTATTTGCAAGTCTCTCATGAAAATGCCTGGGCTCGGGATTTTTTTAACCGAATTAAGAAAAAAGGGGTGAATGTTTATGATGTCCTCCAAACCTTTGTCATCCTACCCAGGGAAGAAAACGATGCCATATTGGGATTTTCTCCGGAACATTCTACCATGAAGGTATTTTACAGGGGTATTAACGACAGTCGATCTACCCAGCGTAAAACTTTCCTTTTTTCCTCCTTCCGTTTTAACCGATTTATAATAGACGAGGTCCCTATTCCTCGACTCTTAGAAGACACCCAACACGCCTATACCCAAGCTGGGGTGGGCTTATTTTGGAAAGTAAATATGAACCCCTTGAAAAATTGGTACGATTCCATAGGTAAACCCCAAATCAATACACTAAGCCTGTCCGTAGGACCCATTCTCATCCCACCCGATACACATCAATTACATTTAAATTTCCCAAAGGCTCTCCGAATTGGTTATTTATCTTCCCGTCCTGAAAAGACATCTGTTAAGACCATAATAAAAAATATAGTCCCCAACGACCTGGGATATCTGTCCCGCCTCCCCCAAGATTTCTTTTTTACAACTGAGTCCGAAAATCTGCCCCATACATATTCCGGAACATTTTCTACCTTTTTTGATAAATTACCCGAGGACACAGAAAATCAAAACCTAGACTGGGTACTCTATCCTGAACATTATAATCGCCTAGATCAAGCGATTTTAGCTCCTCCCAAGCTGCATGTGGATATTTATTACCACATACCCTAAAAGATTTTTTTAGAATTATTCAACCCAAGAATCACATTCTCAAGCCAGATCGTTGATAACCTAAGAGAAGTAGTCCTATGAATGAATGGGTAGGAGATAGGAATTTCGTAGCATTGTTTCTGTTGTTGGATGAGGGATTTGGGTATAATTAACATGTAAACAAATAAAGACAATGGAAATAAAAGATCAAGAGGGACTGAAAGACGCATTACAATCTCTAAAAAACGAAGAGGTAAAAGAAATAGAAGATGATAAATCATTAAATGGAGCTTGGAAGGCATTAAATGGGGTTTGGAAAGCATTAAATGGAGTTTGGAAGGCATTGTTTTGGCTGTTGGGTATGTTTTTAATGTTTTGGGGATTTTCAACGTGTAGTTTAGACGAAGAAGAGAATGAGCAGCAAGGGAAAAACGGGGCTAATTATGTAGATAATCAGGAAGAACAAGCGAGGAAACGAAGACTTCAGATAGATAAGAAAAAGAGACCTATTACAGAAGTGATGAAGAAGTTTGGTAATTTATACCCAGTCAATACTAATCACGCACGATGTAATTATGTCTATACTTCATTAAGTTCTAATTATAATCCCAATTCGCAAACAGATACTGAGGTAAGGAATGAGGTGGGGACGGTTTTAGTGATGTACCTTGCCAGTCCTGGTAAATTCAATTATGACCTTGCTGATACTTTTATGAAAACCCTAAATCTATATAATATGGATAGAGATCAGACAAGGAGATATATTTGGATGATCGGGTATGTGTTAGGGTATGAAAATCTTCATACTGAATTTTCAGTAGTCCGTGGAGATATTATACCTAATTTCGGGTGGAATAATACTATAGAACCAGTCCTCCTAGCAGGGTTTAGGAGAGGGATCTCTGTTCGTTTGTAAAAGTTGATCCCCCCTGCTTGGGGGCTCTCTCTATAATAGCTACTGAGAGATAAAAAAAAGTAAAAATAATTGATAGGAGATAGGAATTTCGTAGCAATCGTTAAGGGTATGGATTGCAGAATAGGGGTTCCTAAAATTGAGGATAATGCCATTTCTCTTGTCTTAACAGATCCTCCTTATTTCCTAGATGGTATGGATTCAAATTGGGATACAGAAAAATTAAAATCTCGTGTAAAAGATGGCGTTATTGGTTCGCTCCCTGTTGGGATGAAATTTTCTACCCAACAGGGTCAGGAGCTGCATAAATTCCTAAGACCCATGGCTAAAGAATGGATACGGGTTTTACGTCCAGGTGGTTTTTGTCTTGTTTTTTCTCAGAACCGTCTAGTACATAGAACCGCAATAGCCCTAGAAGATGCTGGATTTGAAATAAGGGACATCATGGTCTGGCGATACGAAGGACAAGCCAAAGCCTTTACACAAGAACACTTTGTTCGAAAACGAAAGATATCAGAACAAGAAAAAAAAAGACTTATCCATAAGTTAGGGGGTCGGAAAACCCCACAACTCAAACCACAAGGTGAAATGATTGTCCTCGCACAAGCCCCCAGAGAAGGTACTTTCGTTGATAACTGGGATAAGTGGAAAACAGGACTTATTGATGTCCAAAACCCCTTGGTTAACCCAGACCAATTTCCCGGCACCGTGATCCCCGTGAAGAAAACGCGCGAACGATATGGACACATGACAGCAAAACCCGTCTACCTCCTACAACATCTTATTCGTATCTTTTCCGCACCAAAAGCTCTCGTGCTTGACCCCTTTGCAGGTTCAGGATCAACGGGTGTGGCTGCAAAACGGGAGGGTAGAAACTTTATTGGTTATGAAATTGAGCATGAAATGGCACAATCTGCTCAAGAGAGAATTGAAGATACTTTATGATGAATATTTGCGATTTCATGGTCTAAACTCAGGGTATTAAAGATGATATTATAGCTCATGTGTGGAATTATAGCTTATACGGGAAAAAAAGAGAAGTTATCCTTTCTTCTCAAGGGACTTCTCCGAATGGAATATCGGGGATATGATAGTGCAGGACTTTCCTACCTGGGTCCGGAAGGAAAGGTGCAGACCTTCAAAGGAAAAGGGAAAGTATTGGATCTAGAGAAACAGGTCCATCCGAATCAAGAAGTCTCCTTCTGTACAGGAATTGCACATACCCGATGGGCCACCCATGGAGAACCCAATGATGTAAATGCCCATCCTCATTCTTCAAAAAGGGGGCTTTTCTTTGTGGTTCACAATGGGATTATAGAAAATTACAAATCCCTGAAAGAAGAGCTTTTAGCATTGGGTCATGGTTTTGAATCTGATACCGATACAGAGGTACTCGCACATTTCATGGAGCAAATATATCTATCAGACGAATCTTTATCTATGGAGAAGGTAGTGGGATTAACTCTTTCCAAAGTAGTAGGGGCTTATGCCTTGGCTATTCTAAGTCCTCGCTTTCCGGATAGCTTGATAGTTGTTAAACGGGGAAGTCCTTTAGTTGTAGGCATTCGGGATAAGGACTATCTGGTGGCTTCGGATGTAAGACCCCTGGCAGAGTACACACATGAGGTTATCTATTTGGAAGACGAACAGATGGCAGTTCTCAGTTATGATAAGCCTGTCCGTCTTATGACCCTATCCCATGAAACCCGATCTGCCCTAGTTGAACGTATAGACATAGAATTAGATAGTCTGGAAAAAGGAAACTACTCTACCTTCATGGAGAAGGAAATATTTGCCCAACCCCAAGCCTTAAAAGATACCATGCGAGGCCGCGTAGGAATAGGTGGAAACCTAACCCTAGGCGGTATCCGAGACTATATGGATGTATTTAAACACACACAAAAAATTACCATGATAGGTTGCGGAACCTCTTGGCATGCATGTCTCCTGGGAGAATATATCTTTGAAGACCTGTGTAGAATTCCGGTAGAGATTGAATATGCTTCCGAATTCCGCTATCGGAATCCCATCATTCATTCAGGAGATGTCGTGATTGCCCTTTCACAGTCCGGGGAGACCGCAGATACGCTGGCTGCCCTATCCCTGGCCAAAGCCAAAGGTGCCAATATCATAGGCATCGTAAATGCTGTAGGGTCTTCCATCGCCCGAATCACAGATGCAGGTATCTACCTCCACGCAGGACCTGAAATTGGCGTAGCCAGCACAAAAGCATTCACAACCCAACTCCTTGCCCTAATCATGATGGCACTCCGTATCTCGCAAGAACGAAGGTCCATGCCCGTACGGGAACAACAAATCTTGATTCAAGCTCTCCAACATCTTCCCCAACTCCTGAAAAAAACCTTAGACGTAAATGAGAAGGTCAAGACCCTCGCGAAAAGCTTTCAGAAGGCCAGCAATTTTCTCTACCTAGGCAGAGGAATGGGTTTTCCCGTAGCCCTGGAAGGTGCTCTAAAACTCAAAGAAATCTCCTATATCCATGCGGAAGGATATCCTGCTGCCGAAATGAAACACGGACCTATCGCCATGATAGACGAAGCCATGCCCGTGATTTTTCTTATCCCCAAAGACTCCTCTTATGATAAGATTGTCTCCAACTTAGAAGAGGTAAAAGCAAGAAAGGGTCGTGTCATTTCGGTAATCACAGAACAAGACTCCCATGTGGAATCACTATCCGATCACGTAATCCAAATCCCTAAGACCCATGAAATCCTATCCCCCATTCTATCCATCGTACCCCTGCAACTCCTAGCCTATCACATGGCGATCCTACGGGGATGTGATGTGGATCAACCTCGTAATCTAGCAAAATCTGTCACGGTGGAATAAAAAGAATCCAGAGACCTATGCATCAGTTATACAGGAAATCTCCCCGTACCCAAAGTGAAAAATTAGACAAATACTATACAAAGAAAAAAGTAGTCAAAGATTGTCTAAATACCCTAGATATGAATCGCTATGATCTGATCATAGAACCCGCAGCAGGAAATGGCAATTTCCTCCACGAAATTTCTCATCCCAACATAATTGGAATAGATATAGAACCTGAATCAGAAGGTATTATCAAACAAGATTGGTTTTCCTTTAAAATCCCAGAAATCTATCTATCTGTGTTGGTCGTGGGTAATCCTCCTTTTGGACGCTATCACAGCATGTCCAGACGATTCATAGAACACGCTCTTCAGTTTTTCAACCTAAAAACCCTCGCCTTCATTCTACCCAATGTATATAGAAAGCATACCCGACAGGCCATTATTCCGGGAGAATTTAGGATCAAAGAGATCCTGAGTCTAGATAAGGATGCCTTCCTATTGAATGGGAAAGAATATCATATTCCCTCCTCCTTCTTCGTCTTTGACCGATCTACAGGACCCGATCTCCGTACCCCATCCTTAAACCACCTCAAGGAAACAAAAGATTTTGTATTCGGAAACCCCAAAGACTATGATATTTTTGTCTTCGGTGCCGCACCTAAAAAAATTACCCAAGAAGCTAAACCCAATAACCGAGGATATTATCTAAAATCAAAAATCGGAACCCAAAAGCTCATAAATAGATTGCAAAAAATTGATTGGAAAGGAAATTCCTCCGCACAAGGCGGTGTCTACTGGCTCAATAAAACAGAATTCCTAAGCCAATATCAAACCCATTATGATATCACATAATCTGTTTAAAATATATATGAGATATAGAGAAGATTATTTTGAAGAAGATTTGATTAGATTCGCAAATTACCCGGAGAGGTGGGTGAGTGGCTTAAACCAGCAGTTTGCTAAACTGCCGTAGTGCGTCAAGCGTTACCGGGGGTTCGAATCCCCCTCTCTCCGCATGTCTGATTGTAAAAAAACAGCTGTTATGAACAAAAAAATATAATCCTAATATAAAAAAATTGAGGGTCTGCTAGCTCAACTGGATAGAGCGATTGCCTTCTAAGCAATAGGTTCCAGGTTCGAGCCCTGGGCAGATCACCAATCTTGGAAAGGTGGAAGAAAAAAAATTCGGGGTGTGGCGCAGTCCGGTTAGCGTACCTGGTTTGGGACCAGGGGGTCGCAGGTTCGAATCCTGCCACCCCGACCCTTTTTTTGAAAAGGGAATTAATTATCCTACCTTTGCAAACATAATAACTAAAGGGTCCGTTCGTCTAGGGGTTAGGACGCATCCCTTTCACGGATGAAACACGGGTTCGATTCCCGTACGGACTACTTCCCTACCCAGGGATATAAAAAGTGTTTGGATGTTTAACATGAAGCCTAATTTTCAAATCAAATAGGGTATATAATTCCCTTTTATTATTTATTCTTGTAGCAGACCGATAGAAAAATCTCATAAATTGTACACAAAGAAAAAAGCACCATGAACATGACAAATACATATAGGGTAGGGGAAAGAAGTTCTGCCCTACGGAAGTTCTTCATTTTATTCATCTCCATGCTCCTCCTTGGTCTGAACTCCTGTGATGAGGAAGAGGTAAATCCCACATCAAACGACGATGAGACAGATAAAAAAGAAGGTTCTGTAGAGAAGCTTGACGAACGTTATGTAGGAAAATGGATCGGAGAAGGAGAAACCCAAGATGATTACGAATTCAAAGAGAACGCAAGCTTTGAACGTACCTACTCCTTTGAAGGAGAAGAAAAAATAGAAAAAGGGAAAGTGGAATTGTCAGAACCCACTGAGGAGGAAAAAAAGGATATAGAAAACTCGGATAACTATACCGATTTCTCAGGCGAAATTAAAATCCTACACAAAATCAAACTGGAAGGACATCTAGGTGATGAATATACCGAATTCCAAGACGATGAAGATACACCCAAAAAATACCTCATCCTACTCACAAAGGTTCCGGGTATTGAGGGACTCTCGGAAGCTAATTATCATCGGAAAAAATTCACAAAAGAAGGCTCTGATAAGATAGATGCTCGTATAGAGGGTTCTTGGGAACGAAAATATACAGAGCCCGTCCTGGGTACGGAGGTCAAAAAGACCCAAACCTATACCTTCCACGATGGCTTCACATGGGATTATAAAAAAGAAGGAGGCGGTGTTGTAGAAAGAGACGGGAAAATAAAACAAGAAAATCCATCGGAAGACGAAATCAGTGCATACAAGGCGGTAGAAGAACGAGATACGATACAGGGTACGAAGATTCCAGCCATCAAAACCCTTCACTTCAAACTTAAGCTGAAAGGGTCCGATCTCGTCAAAGACGGGGTTATCTTTATAGAAGTGATCTCTGAAAAAGACCTAAATATATGCTTTGAGACTACTGAGGGTAAAAAATATGTGTACCGCTACAGCAAACCCGAAGCCTAAACAGAGCTACACACGGAAAAGCAAATCCTCAGTTCCGTAAAAACAATATAGAACCAAACCCGATGTGGCTAGGAGTTTTGGTCTCAGAAAAGTACCTGGGGCCGGGCTCGAACCGGCACGATGTTGCCATCATTGGTGTTTGAGACCAACGCGTCTACCTATTCCGCCACCCAGGCAAGTATCTACAAAGATAGGAATCTCAAGCCCATATACAAAGAATTCTACCTAGGTGAGAAAAAGAATCCGAAGATTTTGGGCAAGAGTTTCCAGATGTTTTTGATCTGTCTCATCAAAAGCATCCTTAGTCTCCGAATCTACATCCAACACAGCCAAGACTTCTCCTTCCCTGATAATCGGAACAACTATCTCAGAACGAGAACGACTGCTGCAAGCAATATGTCCAGGAAAGGCATCCACATCCGGAACTATTATAGTTCTCTTCTCCAAACACGCAGACCCACAAACCCCCTTCCCGTACGGAATATATACACACGCCGGCTCCCCTTGAAAAGGACCCAGTACAAGCCTACTCCTATCCTCAGTTAAAAGATAAAATCCTACCCAGAAAAAACCCATACCATATTTAAGGACCGAAGCCGTATTCGCCAATCCCGATATCTGAGGTAAATCCGATGAGAGAAGAGAACTAATTTCTGCGTTCACATGGGAATATTTCAAATCCTTAGAAACCCCTGAAGGTGGAAAAGAAAATCCGTCTATCACGATGACCTTAGGATTTTTTTAATCTTTTGGAACCCAATATTCAAGCCGATCTGTCCCCACATCTACCTCTTCCCGAAGACGACCCTTGGGAAGAGGCGCCTCCAATCCCTTATCCCAATCCTTCGGAACCCAAAAACGTCTAATTTCATCCCAATACCCCTTCTCTAAAAAAGCAGAAAGGGTAGCCCTCCCGCCCTCTACCACCACCGACTGAACAGATTTATCATATAAATCTTTCAAGATATCCTCAGGAAAATTTAGATTCCCTGTATAAATATAAGTTTTCGCTTCCGAACCCCGAAGAGGATGCTCAGAGGGAAGTGAATTATCTTTGTCCCACAAAATGCGAATAGGATTTTTTCCTTTCACGTGCCGTGTACTGAGTTGGCAAGAGTCTATCACGGCAGTGCGATAGCCTACCCAAATTGCATCTTCCTCCGCACGCCATTGATGGGTCAACGTGGCCGCATAAGAATGACTCAAATTGACACGTTTAAGGGGTAAAGGTGCCAGGTATCCCGTATGGGTTTGGGTCCATTTGAGAATTATATAGGGTCTTCTTTTTTCGAGAAAAGTGAAAAAACGGCGATTCATATCCCTGGCCTCCGATGCGCAAAGACCCACCTCCGTATCCACACCCGCCTCCCTCAACTTCCGCAGACCCCGACCCGAAACTAAAGGATGGGGATCCAAACAAGCTATCCGAACCCGACGAATCCCCTTGGAAAGAATTAAATCCACACAAGGAGGCGTTTTTCCCGTATGCGCACACGGCTCCAAACTAATATAAAGCGTGGCATCCCTTTTTTCTGCCACATTCAGGTCCAAATCTGATAATACCTGCCCCTCCGCATGAGCTCCCCCATATTCCCTATGCCAACCCTCAGATAAAATCCGACCATCATACGCCAACACAGAACCCACCAAAGGATTCGGTGACACCTTCCCTAAACCATATTGTGCCAAGCAAATAGCCCGCTGCATGAAAGCCTCTTCCAGAGCAAGACTCACTTTGCCAACCAGGTCTCTCGCAATACCCGCCTCAGAATCTTTCCCACAGGAGACTTGGGTAAATCCTCCACAAAACGATACTGTGCAGGACACTTATAAGCTGCTAAATCTTTCTTGGCATGAGATCGTAATTCCTCTTCCGTCAAAGAATCTTCCCGCTTCACGACAAAAGCAATCACCTGCTCACCCGTCTTATCCGCAGGAACCCCAACAACACCTGCCTCCAAAACCTGGGGATGAGATGTCAAAACCCCTTCTACCTCATTGGGATAGACATTAAATCCAGATACAATTATCATTTCTTTTTTCCTCTCCACAAGGTATAAGAAACCATCTTCATCCATCCGAGCCAGATCACCCGTCTTTAAAAAACCCTCCACAAAAGATCTCTTCGTCTCCTCAGGGCGATTCCAATACCCCGACATAACCTGAGGACCCCGAGCACAAAGCTCGCCGATCTCTCCCAAAGGAAGTTCCTTATCATCCGAACCCAATATCCTGATCTCCGTAGAAGGAACAGGTAATCCAATACTACCTACCTTATGCGTCCCATCCGCAGGATTGATGGTCAGGACAGGAGAGGTCTCACTCAAACCATACCCCTCTATCAAAGGGGTTTTGACCCACTTCCCCCAAGACTCAACCACAGATTTCTGCAAGGTCATACCCCCACCTACCGCTAACTTAATCTTGGAAAAATCTATATCCGCAAAAGCAGGTTGATTAAGTAATCCATTAAACAAGGTATTCACACCCGTAATAAAACTGAAAGGATATCTTTGCAGGTCCGAAATAAAAGACTTCATATCCCGCGGATTGGTTATCAAAACATTGCTAGCGCCAATGGTCAAAGGATAGAGAACATTGCAGGAAAGGGCAAAAATATGATACATGGGAAGGGCAGTAACCACGGTCTCATTAGCCTCTTCAAGACAATCAATCCATGCTGCGATCTGGGCTATGTTACTGAGTAAATTGCGATGACTCAATGCTGCACCCTTCGCAGAACCTGTTGTTCCTCCCGTGTACTGCAAGAGAACTACATCCGAATCCTGAACCATAGTAGGCAACACATAATCGTGTGGATTTCCCTCTGCCAAGGCTTTGCGAAAAGGAACATGGGAAGGAAGACTATAATTGGGAACCATCTTCTTTACGCGCTTTACCACACAATTGACTAAGGTCCGCTTCAAAAAGCCACCCATCATATCACCTACCCGAGTCAATACCACCCGATGCGGGTCTATATGGGTATCAGGTAAAATTTCTTCCAACTTATCCGCAAAGTTTTCCAAAATGACAATAGCCCTAACATCTGCATCCACAAGCTGATGCTTCATCTCCCGAGCCGTATATAAAGGATTCATGTTCACAATCCGAAGACCTGCCAAGACAGCTCCAAAAAACACAATCGGATATTGCAAGAGGTTAGGCATTTGAATGGCAAAAGCATCCCCCTTTTTCAACTTCAAAGATTCCGTTAAGAAATGGGCAAAACCCAAGGCACGAAGTTCTAAATCCCTATAACTAAGACGATGACCCGCATTCAAATAAGCTGTCCGATCAGCATACTTCCGACAAGAAGACCGAAACATCTCCCCAACCGTGGGGTACTCAAGCTTAGCTATCTCATGGGGAATACCCTTGGGATAAGATTTTTTCCAAATTGAACTCATAAGTAGTTAAACGTTAAAAGTGAAGATTCAAGTGAAGGATTCATCATAGAAAATCCAAAGCTTAGACAAGTTTAACCCATTCGGATCAAATTTTACATGTGATAAGGGTAATTCTTATTTTTTTTTCCTAAACTTGTAAGAGCACTTACTCTTTCTGGAAGTACCCCTTTGAAAACGAAGGCTGCATGAATCAAGAAAACGATTAAGTTATGAGAATGATATATAAGTCTTTCCCTTTCTTCTGTACCATGGTGTACATTACATCTATCTTTCCGGTCTGGGGGCAAAGGATGAGTAAAGAAGATAGACGTCTGCTCGCAGACGGACATGCCCTGGTTGAAGAATACGATCGGGTGGTCAAGGAATGGGACATCATGGCTGAGGAGATCTCTGATTATAGAGGGTTGAGCTTTTATTGCACCAATGCAGAGTACCGCGAAAATGTTATGTACATCCTGGACACCATACACCACCTAGATAGTCTTCTTTATAAAGCCCTTGAAAAAAAGGCTCGGATTTCCTCTAACCGTGAACTCAGAACCACCATTAAAGAGATAGACAGATTAGAAAACAAATATAAACCCCAGAACTTTATCCGAAAACTTAACGATGATTGCAGGGAAAGGAGATATTTGGAAAAGAATTATAAAAAACTGAGGAACGACCTAGGTATGGAGTCCTATGACGGACGAGCTCTCATCGTAGAAAATGATGCAGCTACCTACGTCTATCACATCAAGCGATTGACCGATCTGGTCGACAAGCATATCCACCACATTTTAGATGAATAATAATAATTGATAGTAAAAAGTTTTTTAAACGTTAAAATATAAAATCCAGTTTTTTTTTAAAATTATAAGCAAAAAGTTATGAACAGAAGATTTTTATGGACAGCCATAGCAGGGGGTGGGCTCCTCCTTTTTTCCTTCGCAAGCAGCCTGTTCTTCACAATCAAACCGGGTGAGCGAGCCGTCTTATTTCGACGGTTTGGTATAGGGCTAGATAAAGAAAATATCATCATCCCTGGCTTTCACGTGAAGGCACCTTGGAATGAACTCCATGTTTATGATGTCACCGAAAACAAGGTGGAAGAAACCATGGACGTCTTAGATAAAAATGGTCTGTCTATCAATGTAGATATCTCTGTCCGTTTTCATCCTAAATATGATAAGATAGGTTATATCTATGAAACATTTCAGAAAGATTATGTCCATCGTCTCGTAATTCCCGAGGTCCGTTCCACGGTTCGGCAAGTTATGGGTCGTTATACCGCTGAAGAAATTTACTCCACCAAAAGACCTGAGGTAGAAACCAGCATCCGAGCTGAAACTGAAGAGGTTTTGGGGGTAGACGGAAATCATATCGTCATGCGGGCCCTCTTAATACGATCTATTAAGCTCCCCGAAGAGATCCGTCTAGCCATAGAAAAAAAGCTCAAACAAGAACAAGAAGCCCTTGCCTATCAGTTCCGTTTGAATAAAGAAAAGTCTGAAGCCGAACGCAAACGTATCGCAGCTGAAGGAGAAGCCGTTGCTAATAAGATCGTTAACAGCAGTCTGACACCCAATCTACTCAGAATGAGGGGTATTGAAGCCACCCAAGATATTGCCAATTCCCCCAACAGCAAGGTCATACTCATTGGATCCGGAAAAGATGGTTTACCCATTATTTTGGGCGATCGTTAAAAATCCCCGATCCCAGGAGAAATATATCTACCCATGACTACCCAAGACATATGATTTCTCAGATGGGTTCCTGCACTTTGAGGTACGGACTATGAAAAAGTCAGCCCTTCTGAAGTACGATGATCGTGAATATTCCCTACCTGTGGTAGGGGGTTCCGAGGGCGAGGTGGGACTTGATATCACGCGTTTACGTGCGGACACCGGTTTGGTGACCGTAGATTCAGGTTACAAAAATACCTCGGGAACCCTTTCTGCTATCACATTCCTGGATGGAGAAAAAGGTATCCTTCGGTACAGAGGCTATCCTATAGAAGAACTCACTAAGCATTCTACCTTCCTGGAGGTCTCTTATTTACTCATCTACGGAACATTGCCTACAAGTTCAGAGTTATCCCGTTTCCAATCTGAGATCTCCCGACACACCCTGGTTCATGAGGATATCAAGAAAATACTGGATGGATTCCCTTCCAACGCCCATCCTATGGGTGTATTATCCTCTTTAGTTTGTTCCCTGACCGCTTTTTATCCCGAGTCTTTGGATCCCAATCGGGCTTGGGAGAAGGTGAATTTAAGCATTTTACGAATCTTGTCTAAGATGCCTACTTTTGCAGCTTGGGCTTATAAGAAGGAGGTAGGATTGCCCGTCATGTACCCCGATAATAAATTGAGTTATTGTGCTAATTTTTTAAGCATGATGTTCGGATTGCCTACGGAAGCCTATCAGGTCAATGAATTGGCTGTCCGTGCCTTGGATAAATTATTGATCCTACATGCTGACCACGAACAGAATTGCTCCACCTCCACGGTTCGTTTGGTAGGGTCTGCACAAGCCAGTCTATATTCTTCCATCTCTGCAGGAATCAATGCACTCTGGGGCCCCCTCCATGGGGGAGCCAATCAAGCTGTTATCAACATGTTGGAAAGTATCCAGGCGGATGGGGGAGACATACAAAAATATATCGCCCGAGCCAAGGATAAAAAGGATCATTTTCGGCTCATGGGATTTGGTCATCGAGTCTATAAGAATTTTGATCCCAGATCTGTAATCATTAGAAAGGAAGCGGATGAGGTTCTCTCCCAATTGGGTGTTCAAGATCCTGTGCTGGATATTGCCAAAAAATTGGAAGAAATAGCCCTCAAGGACGAATATTTTATAAAAAGAAAACTCTATCCCAATGTGGATTTCTATAGCGGTATCATATATAGAGCCCTGGGTATCCCCACCGAAATGTTTACCGTTATGTTTGCCCTAGGAAGATTACCCGGATGGATAGCCCAATGGAAAGAAATGCGAGAAAATGCCGAACCCATTGGTCGGCCCCGTCAAATCTATTGCGGAGACCCTAAAAAGACCTATCTTCCGCTCTCGAAAAGGACATGACTTAAATCGTGTTGTGACCTGGATTTGGTCCATTATTTGTTCAATCTTATCCCTTTGCTTGGTGGGCTGCTTAGGTGTGGGGTTTTTGTCACCCCGCGAGTCTTTGTTATATAAAAACAAGATTATCCTCCACGATGACGAAGAAGAGATCCTTTCAAAATCATCCCTTGAAAAAATCCTACCCGATCAACCCAACCGACGATTCCTAGGACTCCCACTATCACCCTATGTATACCTATACCACTGGGGCAAACAAGGATTCTCTACCCAAAAAACAACACGAAAAATACAAGAACTAGAAGAAAAACTACATCAAATAGACACGACACAACTTAGTAGGAAAAATCTATTCTCTCAGAAAAAAATAAAATGGTCCGAAAAATGGCTCAAACTACGAATACGAAGAATTCAAAACAATTTGGAAAAAGGAAATTTGTTGATCCGACTAGGTGAAAAAATAAGCATCTACCATCCCGAACAAGAAGAAAATGGAAAAAATACACTCAGAGAATACCTATCCCTAGAAGGATTTTTCTATCCGAAAATTATCACAGATAATAGAAAAAAAGGGAAACTAGTGGAAATTAACTACCACGTTTATCCCAGAAAAGCCTACTATATTGACTCCATCATCTATAAAACAACAGAGCCTGAGATCCAAAACCTACTGAAATCTTATGCTGAAAAATCTATGCTCAAACCCGGCAAACGATACGCTCACGCCCTTATCCTAAAAGAAAGGGAACGTTTACATAACATGATGAGAAACAAAGGGTATTTTCTGTGGAAAAGGAAATATATCCGATTCATCGCAGATACAACTAGTCTGGGCAAGGGACGAATACTTTGTCAAATCTCATTAGAAGCCCAAAATAAAGCAGCCTATAAAATATATAATCAAGGTCCCGTCCACTACCATCTGATGGGTGAAAAAAAAGAAAAAATATCCAAGCAACAAGGACACGATGTATTCCACTTCAAAGGACATAATCATAAACTCCTTCAAAAAAAATCTGTCCTTAAAACCAATCAGCCATATCACCTAGATAGCCATCTCATCAGCTATCGCCGACTCAACCAACTAGGTGTATTCCAGTTCATAGAATTTCAAGAAGATACCCTTGCCCATGAGGTCTTGACCCAGGTACACCTATATCCCAAGAAGAGATACGGACTTACGCCAGAATTCGGATTTTCCGTCAACCAAGCCTACCCTAGTCCCTTTGTAAAGCTTACCCTAGGGGGTAGAAATGTCTTCAAAACATGGGAAACCATTCAGATCTCAAGCAGTTTCAGACTAGGCGGACTAGACTCCCCCGCCGCCACCGTTAACCCCTATAGCCTCTACGAATATCAATTGGTCACATCCCTCCTCTACCCCGATCTACTCCTCCCAAACTGGAGTACCCCCTTCCCACAAGAAAATATACAATATCCCCAAACCCGACTCTCTCTCAGCGGACAAAATGCCAATCGCCAAGAATATCTAAGACGTAGTATCACAAGTAGTCTGTCCTACTCGGGCGAATATGGAAAACATTATAGTTTCGTCTTCTCCCCCACAGAATTAACCTTCACCCGAGCTGAAATAACCCCACTCTTTGAAGAAGTTTTGCGATCCTATGGGAGTGGATTATTACAATCCTTTCAACCCTCTTTTATTAATACAACAAGCCTACAAGTCTATTGGGATAAGAATTATCTTAGCTACGACAAGCAACAGGGGACCTATTTCAAAATCTTTATCAAAACAGGTGGAAATGCAGGCTTTCTTTATAGACCCCTCCTTAATCAATTAGGACTCGCACATTTCTCCTTCACCAAATGGGATGGCGAATACAGAGGCTATGTTTATACCCATTCCAAAGGATATTTGGTTTGGCGTCTCCGATTGGGTATCGCCTTCCCCTATCAGGCTCGAGCCCCATTGCCCTATGAAGAGTATTTTTTCATAGGTGGAAGTTATAGTGTACGTGCATGGCCCCCCCGCCGACTAGGCCCCGGACGTTTCTCTACCGGTTTTCCACAACGAACAGAACAACCTGGTGAAATATTGTCGGAAAGCAATTTGGAATACAGACATTTTCTAGGATATGATCTTCATATGGCAATCTTCTTAGATCGTGGAAATATCTGGCACATACATGAACGTATCTCGAGACCCGGGGGTGCTTTTTCACTTCGGGGATGGTTCTATGAATCTGCCCTGGGTGGGGGGACAGGCATACGATACGACCTAGGAAATATCCTACTCCGACTGGACCTAGCTGCCCAAATATATGATCCCAGTTATAATAATACGACCCAACTCAGTACAGGTACCTGGGTAATCCAAGAACTCATACAGCAAAACCCATTCAACACACAGCGACTTCGTCTAAATGTGGGTATAGGATACCCCTTTTGATCCAAATTATATATCCCAAAAGCCGTGGAAGAAAAGAACATAGAATCCTATTTCAAAAACCTGCATGCCCGCATCCTGAAAGAGGTAGAAAAATTGCAGGGATCTAAATCCGTACAAGATCATTGGAAAAACAATCTGGGAAGCGGACTCAGTTGTGTGTGGGAAAAGGAAAAACAACTCATAGAAAAAGGTGCCGTGAATTTCTCTGCCGTGGGAGGAAAGATCCCAAAACTCCTAAAATCGCATTTCTCAAGCAAAGCAAAACATTTTCACGCCACAGGTATATCCGTGATTCTACACCCCAAAAATCCATTCCAACCCATAATCCATATGAATCTGAGATACCTAAAAGAACAAGAAGGAAAATACTGGTTCGGAGGAGGAATAGACCTAAGTCCATATTATATAGATGAGGAAGAAGCCATTATCTTCCATCAGGCACTCCAAAATTATTGCGAAATCCTAGGACCCCATACCTATAATCAGTTCAAAGATCAAGCCGATGAATATTTTTTCTTGCCCCATAGACAAGAAACAAGAGGTATAGGGGGGATCTTCTTTGATCACCTAAGTGCTGAAAAAGAAAAAATAGAATTCAAAGTATTGCTTAATTTCATCCAAACCCTAGGCGAATCCTTTATGCCATTATATTCACAGCTCTTAACAAGAAACCTAAATAAACCCTATGGAAAACAAGAACTTCATTGGCAACAGATACGCAGAGGAAGATATATAGAATTCAACCTAATATATGATCGCGGAACCCAATTCGGTTTTCAATCTAAAGGACGTACTGAATCCATCCTAAGCAGCCTACCCCCAACCGCTAAGTGGTTATATAATTATATACCCCCTAAAGGTTCACCCGAATATCTAACCCTGGAAAAACTTAAAAAAGGTATCCCATGGTCATCCTTTTCTTCTCCTGGCTCATAGAATTAGATAAACAACTCCTAATCTTTGTAAATAGATGGGGAGAGTATATCTCGTGGATGGATGCCCCCATGGTCTTCATTACACAAAAACATAGTTGGGGACTCTGCTTCTATCTACCCCTCGCCATTTGGCTGATCGCAAGATCTATGATCAGCTTTAAATGGAATGCCACACGTGCTTTCTTCCTAATATTTTGCGGTATGTTTGCTTTCGCATCCGGGGACTATGTCAGCTCTGGCCTATTGAAACCCTTTTTCGGACGATCCCGACCTTGTATGGATGAAAGCATCGCACCCCTACTTCGTATGATCTCCACCTGTGATGACGGATTCAGCTTCACCTCCACACACGCAACAACCGCTTTCTCATTGGCGGCTTTCTTATCTTTCTCATTCCGAGAGGATAAATGGTTGCGTTATATCTTGTTTGCAAATGCCATTTTGGTCAGTTTCTCCCGACTCTACCTAGGTGTTCATTATCCAGGAGATCTTTTGATCGGTGCGATCGTGGGTCTATTGGTGGGGTATCTCGCTTATTGGATCGTCTTCTTGGACGGAAAAACTCGATTTCAACGAATATCCAAAAACTGAACTCCACAGAACCCTACATTATGCCGACCCATGCAAAAATTCTGAACCCCAATCCCCCATTTGATAGCGATAAACATGCTGAGGAGAAATAAATTGATGTGGAAAAAGATAATTCAATATCCCCTTCACATCCTCTACCCTACTCTCCTGAACAGAAAGTCTAATAAAATGTCGTTTATTGGAAAACTCAACCACTAATGTGACAACATATGTCAAGAAAATCCATCTGAGCCTCTTTTGCCAATTCTCCCGCTCTTGAATCCAATCCTTGTTTTCTCCAACTTGAACATCCCCTTCACCCCGTGGACCAAACATATTATCCAACATAGCACGTTCTGTATAAGAAACCTCATGAATCGGTATACTCTTGGGCGGTTCAATCGTATAGTAGCGAAGAGAATCGTATCCAAAAGCCACCTGGTGTGTCCTGAGAAAACCCTCTCTAAGTTGAAGACATAAGCCCCTTTTATGTGGGTGCAGACAAGCCTTATAATGACTTTTCGCTTTTTCCTTTCTGGCTAAAATAATTCGTCCAAAAGCCGCAACGCCCCCTACATAAATGAAACACTTTCCCATGGTGTACCTGGGATTTTCCAATCCATACAAATTCCTTACCTGCCTTTGACTCATCAATTCCATGTACATACAATTTTATGGCCATACAAATCCAAGTACCTTTTCAGTTCCTCCATATTGACGATAAAACTCAGAAGCTTATTATTATTTTCCTAGGTCCATAAGCATGAAAATATTACCATGTACTATTTCAAGAAAACCTGCTATGAACGTGGCATGAAAATTATCCCCATCCTTTTTCTCTGGCAGATGCTCTCCCTAATCCCTTTTTCAGTCCTGTTATGCCAACCCAATCCCTACCCACAGAATAAAACATGGACCCAGAAAAGAATTTATCAACTCCGAATTGTCTTTCACGCCGTGGGAACCCAAAACTTCTTGAACAAGTTGAACGAAAAAATCATACAACAGTTCATGGAAGAATTAGAATCCGATTTCAGTGGTCAAACCCAAAAACATAAGTCTTCATCCATTCCCGTATCTGTCCAAAAAATCGCTGCCCAAGACACCCATATAAGGTTCCGTCTGGCAGCCCTCATGCCAAATGGATCCCCCTTCCCTTCCCAGATCACAGGACTTAACCTACACCCAAGAGAACAAATAAGCTGGACCTCCGATCAAGCAAGCCTCCTTCCCAAACTCTATGGATGGAACAATCAAAAATATGTCAACATCTATCTTGTAGAAAACTTCCATCCCCAAAACCTAAAAGCCCTCTCGGTTCTCTCCACAACAGAACATATCGGACATATTGTCCTCCGTCCAGATCCAAACTCTTCCCATTCCCTCTCCCACGAAATGGGACATTATTTAGGATTAAAACACCCCTGGGGCAAAGGTGGAAGCTGTGATCCCGATCCCGACCTTATATCAGATACCCCATCCCAAACCTCTCCCCTATTCACCTGTGAGGAAAACAAAATCATGCAGTGCGGCAGCCGAGCCATGGTAGAAAACTTCATGGGATACGCACCCTGCCGAAGTCTCTTTACCCTCAAACAAAAAAACCACATGCAAAAAATCCTCTCCCAAAGCCTATTTCAAGACATACTCTTTCCAAATCCATCACCCCTAGGTCAAAAATCCTTGGATGGAAAAAAAGAAAATCTTAACGATCTCAAGAAAAACACATCCCAGCTACCCTATCCCAACCCCACCTCAGATCGCGTCTGGATACCCTTAGACTATCAAGAAGGCATACTAGAAGATCTTAACGGACAGATTCTTATGAAATGGTCAAACACAGAACCCCCTCTTATTCTACCCCAGCTCCCACCAGGACCCTATTTGCTACACCTTGTAAAAAGCTCTCGCAAAAAAAGATCCTTCCAAATTCTTAAAAAATAAAAACACAAAAATCCTTCAATATTTCCAGCGCCTTTATTTGTGAATATTATTCTTTTAACCTAAGTTTGTAGATGCTCTGTGATTCCAAGTCCTAAAAGGGCGTTGGAGGCTGCGGGGATGGCTTATTTTGGAAATTATGAAAAGGTTATTTCAACATGTCTAGAATTTGTATGTTAACCGGCAAAGCTCCCCTAACAGGACATCGCGTTTCCCACGCACATAACAAAACTAAAAGGCGATTCTTGCCCAACCTTCATAAAAAACGCTTTTACCTACCCAAAGAAAAAATCTGGATTACCCTCATAGTCTCCAGTGCAGCGCTCAGAAATATTGACAAAAATGGTCTAGAAGAGGTCCTTAAAAAGGCAAGGAAAAAAAGATCAAAACATAATAAGCCCCTTATCAAGGGAATCCGTATATGATGAGCAAAAATACCCCAAGTATCTATCTTGTCTACATTTAAACCTATCTCAAATGGCTAAAAAGGGTAATAGGGTCCAGGTAATCCTAGAATGTACCGAACATAGAAAAACCGGAATCCCAGGAATTTCCAGATATTGCACAACCAAGAATAGAAAAAATACAACTACCCGATTGGAACTCAAAAAATATAATCCCATCCTCAGAAAACATACCTTACATAAAGAGATCAGGTAACTAAAATCCTCTTAGTCTTAAATCTACCGCCTCAGTACATCCCCATCTCAACACATGCCTGCTCCAAAAGTAAAAAAAGACGATCCCAAAAACCCCAAAAAAGCATTCCTTAGGGTAATCCGTATGGTGCGGAAACCCAAAACGAATAGCTACGGCTTCAGAGAGGACATGGTTCTCTCATCCCGGGTTCAGGAGTTTCTACAAGAAAAGTGACCCCTAGCTTTTCTTCCCCTCCTTCATCTAAGAACCAACATCAAGCTCATATATACACGCTTGAAAATGGACTCTCTATATATCTAAGTCCCTATCCTGTAAAGCCGCAGATCTACGCTTCTGTAGTGGTACGAGCGGGTGGGAAGCAAGATCCTGATGATAATACAGGACTAGCACATTATCTGGAACACATTATGTTCAAGGGTAATTCTCGGATAGGAACTAAGAATTGGGAAAAAGAAAAACCCCTTTTAGAACAGATAGAAAAACTCTTCAATAGCTATCGAAAAATCCAAGATCCAATCCAACGAAAAGCATGCTATCAAGAAATAGATCAACTCTCACAGCAAGCCGCTCAATATGCCATTCCAAATGAATATGATAAAATTATGTCCGAACTGGGTTGCACCATGACAAATGCCTATACGACATATGATACAACAGTCTATCTCAACAAAATACCTGCCCACCAAATTGAAAATTGGTTAGAGGTGGAATCTGTCCGATTCAAAGAGATGACCCCACGTCTCTTCCATACCGAGCTGGAAACCGTATATGAAGAAAAAAATAAAACCCTAGATGAAGAAGATTGGAGGGTCTATGAATCACTTCAAGAAGCCCTCTTCCCCAAACATCCATACGGAACCAAAACCCTCATCGGAACCGTGGAACATCTGAAAAACCCCTCCATCACAGCCATCAAAAACTTTTTCAACACATACTACTGTCCCAATAACATGGCCATATGTCTGGGTGGAGACCTAGATATAGAACATTGTCTAAATCTAATTAAAAAATATTTCGGGACCTGGAAAGCCAATCCACAAGTCCCAACCCCCGTTTCCCTTTCCGCTAAACCCATAACCCCTATCCAGAAAAAGATCCAAGGACCCTCCCAAGAAGAAGCCTTCTTAGCCTTCCGAGTACCCGGAAAAAATCAACCCGAAGCTGAAATAGCTAAACTGATAGATATGATCCTCTCCAACGGACAAGCCGGTCTGATAGACCTCAATCTCAATCATCATCAAAAACTACTCAATGCCGAATCCTATCTACATGAAATGTATGATTACAGCACCCTAGTCCTACACGGACGACCTCATCAGGGTCAAGGATTGGATGAGGTCATTGACCTACTTTGGAAAGAAATTGATCATCTAAAAACAGACAATTGGGATCATACTATTCTTCCCGCCGTAATCAATGATCTGGAAATAAATAGAATGAATAGACTAGAATCTAATCAGGGACGAACCATGGAAATGGTAAATATCTTCTCCTTCGGACTCCCACACGATTTCTATACCCAGCGAACCCAACGACTCCAAAAATATAATCCGCAGGATATTCAAAACTTTGCTAAAAAGTACCTTAAGACTGCCGTGAGTCTTCACAAAATCACGGGTCCGACACCTAGTTATCAAAAGGTAATTAAACCCCCCATCACCAAGGTGGAGCTGAACAAAGAAGCTATTTCCTCCTTTCATCAATCCATTTTAGAACGAAAAGTCCAACCCCTTAGACCCTGTTTTGTGAATTTTGATCAGGATATACAGCAAAGCAAAGACCCTAATTATGAAGGTATTTATCATGTCAGCAATCATGAAAACCAACGATTCCATACTGCCCATCTATATCAGATCGGACCAGATACCCATCCCATACTCCCCATCGCCCTGAAATATCTTAACTACGTCTGTCCTGAAAAAAGAGATCCCATAGCCCATAAAAAGAAATGGTATACATGGGGTGGTGGGCATCGCTTTGATACCCACAGAGATAGTACATTCTTGAATTTCTGGGGTCTTAATAGGTATAAAACAGATTTGTGGGAAGATGTCTTCCAACTCCTGCATGATCCGATCAAAGACAAACAGGTCTTAAAGGGGATTGTCAAGCATATCCTTAAGGGTAGAGAGAATGCTAAAAAAGATAAGCGGTTCTTACTCTTTAAGGCTATGGTTTCCCATGCTCTTTACGGACAAAAATCCCCTCTCCGAAACATACCTTCCGAAGAACTTCTCAATTCCCTGAGCCCACATGATATACAGGTTCAATTGCAAGATCTTCTGGAAAGACCCAAACGTCTTCTACATTATGGACCTGATTCCATTCAAGAACTAGATCCCCTTTTGAAAAAATTTAGAAACAAAGTTAAAGAACCCCCTCTTCCTTCTCCTTTCAAAAAAAGAACCCTTCCCGAAGCTCAGGTCTTCTTCCTACCCTATGATATGCTTCAGGTAGAAATTCTCTTCCTGAGCCGTCAACCCCCCTTCCGCCCCACACAACTTCCTATCGTACACCTATTCAATGAATACTTCAGCGGAAGTATGAGTTCTCCTGTTTTTCAAGAACTCAGGGAATCCCGAGCCCTCGCCTACGCAACCGCTGCCAAATATTCCCTTCCCCGAAATACATCCGAATTTGGAGAATTCTTCCTGTATATAGGAACACAAGCCGATAAACTCGAGGAAACCCTCAGTGCAACACAACATCTTCTTCAAGAATTTCCACACAGTCCCAACGGGTTTAAAATCGCACAACAAGCGCTGTTGGAGAGAATTAAAACGCAACGAATCCTACGATTCTCTCTCCTCCTACATCATGAAAAGTGTAGAAAATGGGGGCTCAAAAAGTCCTTTTGGGAAGAACTAATTCAGGAGGTAGAACAAAGTACACTGAGAGATCTAGAAGACTTTCACCACACCCACTTGGTACAAGAAAACCATGCCCTGCTTATCCTGGGTGATCCCAAACGTCTCAATCTTCATGCCTTGGAAAAATTTGGTGAGGTCCAAACATTGGACCCAACTGATCTACTCAGCCCCCTCAAACCAGAATGAACTTCCAAAATTCTCATGACGGAGGATTTGTTTCTCCCTCCTGAGTGTAGGCTTCCATCTCCAAATACAATTCTTGAAGTGCCGCTACCTGTTCCGGAGAAGGTTTGGACCAAAGACCCCGATGAATAGCCTCCAATAATCGCTCAGACATCTCCCTCAAAGCCCACGGGTTGTGCTTCCGCAGAAAGGACTGATTTTCAGCATCATGTAAATATGCCTGAGACAAACCCTCATACATAAAATCATGAACCAAAGAGGTCGTGACATCATAGGCAAACAAATAATCTAGGGTCGCAGCCATCTCAAATCCTCCCTTATAGCTGTGCTTACGCATCGCTTGAATCCATTTGGGATTGATCACACGAGACCTATATACCTTCAATAACTCCTCTTGCAAAAGTTTAATCTTGGGTCTTTCGGGACGAGAATGATCTCCAAAATACATGTCCGGCATCTGGCCAGCCTCATGGCGTACCGCATTCGCCATCCCACCCTGAAACTGATAATAATCATCACTATCCAAAATGTCATGCTCCCGATTATCCTGATTATGTAGAACTATTTGCATGTGCCTGAGCCGTGTCTGAAAACACTCAGGAACCGAAACTGCCGTCCCATCTTCCGAACCATAAGCATAAGCGCCCCATTGCACATAAACCCGAGCTAAATCCTCAGATGTGGTCCAATTCTTTTGATCTATTAAGGCTTGAAGTCCCGTTCCATAAGCCTCCGGTTTGCTCCCAAAAACCCTGTATGAAGCCCGTTTGTGTGACTGAACCTTTGAAATATTTTGAGACTCCCAATAGGCCTTCTCCTCTAAATATCGCTTTCTAAGCGGGTTCTCCTCCAAAGACTCCCCCTCCCTAAGTGCTATTTCCTCAACACATCGCTGAAAACCCGTGATCAAATCCGGAAAAGCATCCCTGAAAAATCCCGAAATCCGCAACATCACATCCACCCTAGGACGACCCAAATCCTCAATAGATAAAATCCGAAAAGATAATACCCTGCGTGAACCCTCATCCCAAACAGGTTCAGCACCCACCAAAGCCAAAGCCTGTGCAATATCATCACCCCCCGTTCGCATAGTAGAAGTCCCCCAAACAGAAAGACCCAAGGTCTCAGGATAGACCCCATGCTCCTGTATATAACGAGAAACTACCCCCTCAGCACTTTTTTGTCCCAACCGAAAAGCAGTTGGAGTCGGGACCGTTCTAATGTCCACAGAATAAAAATTCCGACCCGTCGGCAGCGTGTCCAACTGACCCCGAGTCGGTGCACCCGAAGGGCCTGAAGCTATATATTTCCCCTCCAAACCTTCTAACAAATGATCTATCTCTTGCGAAGTCTGTTTCAATTTATTCCCTGTCTCCACACGTACATGTTCAAAAACACGTATTAATTTCTCTGTATCATAGGGTCGGGACTCCCCAGGATGCCCCAGACGTTCTTTCAATTCCTCTTCTAAAAGACCTTGTAATTGTCCATATTTCCTACACCTCTTCCCTAAAATATCCCTATCCAAGATATCTCCCGGATCCCTGTTTAGCACATCCTCTTGCAGACCCAAGGCCTCAGCCAAAGTCTGTATCAGGCTCGGAACTCCCCTAGTCGGTAGACGATGCAAGGCAATCCACAGATCAACCTCGTCCTTAGTCTCAGGTGCCTGACCCAAAATATGAAGTCCCCCACGTATCTGTGCCTCCTTCAATTCACAGATATAGGTATCCAATCTAAATAGCCAATCGTCCAGATCTGTCATCCTACCTAAGTCGTGTTCCAAATCGGAAGAACGTGCCAACTTTTCTATCTCCTGCTTCAACTGAATAGCTCTAGGTTTATCCAAGAGAAAAGCCTCATAATACTCCTCTAGCAAGCCCTCCAATTTTTCTAGATCTCCATAGCTTTCAGCTCGGGTCATGGGCGGAATCAGATGATCTATAATCACAGCATGCGTCCTGCGCTTAGCCTGGGTACCTTCACCCGGATCATTTACGATAAATGGATAAAAATGAGGAATGTTCGGACAAATAGCCGCAGGAAAACAGGTCCCCTCCGACAAAGAAAGACTCTTACCCGGCAACCACTCTAAATTACCATGCTTACCCACATGAAGAATCGCATCTGCATCATATACATCTTGAATCCAAAAATAATATGCCAAATATGCATAAGGAGGGGGTAAATCCGGAGAATGATAAATCGCCTTCGGATCCTCATGATAACCCCTGGCCGGCTGAATACCTATAAAAGTATCCCCCGAAAGAAAACCTGGAAGAACGAATCCAGCTTCCGAAGAAAAATAAGGAGAAGACTCAGGCAAACCCCACTGCCCCTCCACACGTTCCCTAAGGCTAAGAGATAATTTCTGATAAGAAGACTGAAAATCTGCCCAACTTATAGAAATCTCATAAGGACGAGAAAAAAGCGTATCCAAATCATTCGTTACCCGAGAGGTCAAAGAACGCATCAGTTTATCTACATCCTCTAATCCTTCCAAATCCACAGAATAACCTGCCCCATGCATCGCACGAAGAATCCGAAGACAACTTTCAGGGGTGTCCAAACCCACCCCATTGGCTAATCTACCCTCTTTATTAGGATAATTGGGTAAAAGAACGGCTATTCGCTTTGTTGAATTGGGTTTTTCTTGAAGACGTTTCCATCCCCTCGCCATCTTGGCTACCTGAGAGGCTGCGGGTAAATATCCAACATAATCTACCAAATCAGACTCCGTCAGAGAAGAACGAGGACGAGACTCCTTGAAAGAAACTGAAGGACCTATAATCCGACCATCTACCTCCGGAAGAGCAATATGCATAGCCAAATCCATAGGAAATAAACCCATACTCATCTCCTCCCAAGCCGATTGAGAAGCTGAAGATACAATTCCTTGAATCACAGGTAAACCCAGAGACTCAAGCCAAAAAGGGGTTGAAACATCCTGAAGAGCTTTGGTCGCAAAACCCGTTGAAGTGATCAAAACCTGAACCCGAGTCCCCTTCAATACACCCCGTATCTGATCTAAGGAGGTCTTCTCCCGAAGATGATGTACGAACAGGACCCGACCCACAATATCCTCAGTCTCCAAAGATTCCAAAAGAACCTCTAACCATGCCGTATGTCCCGACAGATAATAACTTCTGTATGCAAATATCAACGCATCTATTCCCTCTAAACCCGCCTTCCCATACGGACATATCTTTCCTCCTTTTTCGTATAAAAAAATATCCTCTACCCGAAACAAATCCCTAATAGACCCCTTCTTCTCAAAATAACAAAGACCCAAATAACTTAAAAGGGATCGGTAATTCTCAACCCCCCCCTCCTCCAAATACTCCCTACACTTATAAACCTCATCCCAG
This sequence comes from Cytophagales bacterium, assembly GCA_026710765.1. Taxonomy (GTDB): domain Bacteria; phylum Bacteroidota; class Bacteroidia; order Cytophagales; family JAPOQI01; genus JAPOQI01. The sequence continues at coordinate 28,179 of JAPOQI010000127.1, forward strand.
GAAACAGAAGACAGACTCATTAAAGAAAGATCAGGTATATGGGCAGAAACCCATATAATATGTATATCGGTCTCCTCAGCGAGCTGACGCAACTGCTGAACCAAATAAGGATAATGGGTCTCCCCACCCAATACACGAAGAAGAATACATTTCGCCTTTCCTAAAACATCTTCTATATAATTGTCTAAACTGAGCTCCTGACGCAGATAATTCAAATGACACATCCGCAATACAGGAAGATTTTTTTCCGCAGCCGACCAAGCCACATAAGCCTGATGCATGGTCCATAAATCCGTATCTGCCGAAGAAAGAAAAACCAAGTCCCCCGGACTCTGTTGCATGTAAATAACACCCTCTTCCTCCGTCCAACCCCCAGGCATGCTGCTCAACAAATGCATATCTATCTAATTATTTCCATCAAGCGCCTTAAAGATTCATCATTTTTCGCCACCAAAGAAAATTTTCTGCCTCAGCCCAATAAAAATGTACATAGCTCACCCAC
>JAPOQI010000061.1 GCA_026710765.1 Cytophagales bacterium
GAGGTACAAGAAATAAAAAAATGGTCAGAACAAGAGATCAAAAAAGCCTTGGAGATACCCGCATACACACGGAGAAAAAAATGAAAATACATGACACAGAACATGAAAATCTCAAACTAAACCAGCTAAGAAGACCTACATGATATGATAATCCCTAAGCCTTCCAAGATTCAAGAATCCAAGGAAAAACTCATACAAGGACAAAATTTCTATATAGAAACACTTGGGTGTCAAATGAATTTCTCGGATACGGAAATTATTCACGCATTACTAAAAGAAGAAGGCATGATTCCTGTCAAAAAAGCAGAACAAGCCGAATGGATATTCCTAAATACATGCTCCATAAGGGATAAAGCTGAACAAACCGCACGAAATAAAATTCTAAACTATCAAACCCTCAAAAGAAGAAAAAAATCTAAGCTTTCAATAGGCGTATTAGGGTGCATGGCAGAACGACTCAAAAAACAATTTCTTGAAGAAGAAAAAATTATAGACCTCGTCGTAGGACCCGATGCATATAAAAGCCTACCCGAATTGATGGAAAGAGCAGACCAGGGAAATAAAGTCGTAAATACACTCCTATCTAGGGAAGAAACATATGACGATATATTACCCATCAGGTATCAGACAAATGGCGTCTCTGCCTTCATATCCATTATGAGAGGATGTGATAATATGTGTTCATTCTGTGTCGTACCCTTCACAAGGGGAAGAGAACGGAGTAGATCCCCATATTCTATTCTTAGAGAAATGAGTATCTTGTATGAAGAGGGGTATAGGGAAGTAACCCTCCTGGGACAAAATGTAGACTCTTATCTTTGGTCAGATAAGGAAAATAATAAATCCCGTGTTCTCAACTATACGGACCTGCAAGATCGGATCCCCTTTGCACAACTTCTAAACATGATTGCCCAAAAATATCCGTCTATGCGAATCCGATTCTCTACCTCACACCCAAAAGATATAACACAAGATGTTCTATATGCCATGAAATATAACCCAAATATTGCACGACATATACATCTCCCGGTACAGAGTGGAAGTACAACAGTACTATCCCGAATGAAACGAGGATATACCCGAGAAGAATACCTAGATAAGATATACGATATACGAAAAATACTCGGAGACTCCTGTGCAATCTCATCCGATATCATGACAGGATTTTGTGGGGAAACACAAAAAGAACATCAAGATACAATAGATATTATGAAAGAGGTTAAATACGATCACGCATACATGTTCACGTACTCTGAACGACCCGGAACACTTGCTCAACGGAAATATAAAGATGACATCACACAAGAAATTAAAAAACAACGACTCCAAGAAATTATACAACTACAACAAGAACACGCCAAGGAACGAAATCTCTTGGAAAGAAATACGATTCAAAACATCCTTATAGAAGGTGATTCAAAGCGATCTGCACAAGAATGGCAAGGACGAAATACGGGGAATAAAATGGTCGTCTTCCCCAAAGACAAAACACATAAACTCAAGCCTGGTGATATCATAAAAGTGCGAATAACAGACTGTACCTCGGCAACTCTCAAGGGAGAATGGGTGGAAAAAGAATAAACGAAAAAAATCTCCAACAGGTTAAAGAACAATTTGGAATCGTGGGACACGCCCACGGATTAGTGAGTGCCGTGGAAAATGCCATAAAAGTTGCACACACGGATCTAAATGTATTGATCACAGGAGAATCCGGAACTGGTAAAGAATCCTTCTCCAAAATCATACACCACCTAAGCAAAAGAAAACACGAACCCTTCATCGTATTAAACTGTGGAGCCATACCCGAAGGAACCCTTGATTCCGAACTCTTCGGACACGAAAAAGGCGCCTTCACAGGAGCACACCAAAGTAGAAAAGGGTACTTTGAAGTGGCAGACAAAGGCACCCTATTTCTGGATGAAATTGCTGAAATGACACTCGCTACGCAGGCAAGACTACTCAGGGTATTAGAGTATCACGAATTCTTTAAAGTAGGATCTTCCCAGGTCCTGAAATCCCATGCCAGAGTTGTGGCAGCTACACACGTACCCTTACAAGAACACATTAAAGAAAAAAAATTCAGAGAAGACCTCTACTATCGACTCAGCACCGTACCCATTAGCATACCCCCACTGAGAACACGAAAAGAAGATATTATGCTGTTATTTAAAAGATTCGCGCACGATACTGCTGAGAAATATAAATCCCAACCCATTACCCTAAATGGCAAAGCACAAGAGCGTCTGGAAAATTACGAATTTCCAGGGAATATAAGGCAACTAAAAAATATCGTGGAACAAATATCCGTACTAGAGACAATACGGACAATAGATGAACAAACACTCAAAAAGTATCTCCCAATACCCGAAAAAACCGCCGCAGTACAATCAATAAATAAGCAAGAAACACATACACAACAAGAACTAATGTATATGTATAGAATACTGTTCGGAATGAAAGACGAAATCAATGGTCTGAAAACCATGATCTACAAAATACTAGAAGAGCACAAAAATCCTAAATTGATCAGGGAGCACCAAGAACTCTTCCAAAAACAAGAAAAAAATAAGCCAGATACACATAACATACCCACCATCAAAGAACTGCCCACAACAAATGTCCGAATAGAAAAAATAGAAGAACCCACAAAAAATAGAGAAAATAAAATCACAACCCCGTCATTGGAAAACATAGAAAAGGAGTTCATACGGAAGGTCCTAATCAAACACCAGAATAGAAAAAAAGAAGCCGCGCAAGAACTAGGGATATCCGAGCGAACACTATATAGGAAATTGCAACGATTTGAAGATAAAAAAGAACCTTCGGTCTAAAATAGAATATGACAAAAATAAAGGTTAAAAGACAGGTTGATTTTCAGCTAAGAGGGGAAGAATTCCCTCACCGAATTTTTTCCCCGACCCGTTTATCACAGCAAATCTGTCTTATCTCACTTGCACTCACAAGTTGTGGGGTATATAGCTTCACCGGCGCTGCATTACCTGCACAGGTCAAAACAATTTCCGTACAAAACTTTTATAACAATGCCCCACTGGGCCCTGGAGATGTAGGAAATACATTTGCCGAAGCATTAAGAGAATATTTCCTAAATAATTCCTCCCTGGTCCTCGTTAACGAGGGAGCTGACCTAGAAATAGAAGGAACCATAGAAGATTTTACATTCACAGCTGTAGCCCCACGATCGAGCGGACACCCACAAGGAATAGATTTTGCAAGTCTATCAAGGCTAAGCATAACCATACAAGTTAGTTATAGAAACCTGCATGACGATAGATTCAACTTTGATCGCAGAAACTTCTCCTTCTTTAAAGACTTTGATCCCAATACAGAAGACTATACCTCACAAGAACAACGATTTATTAGAGAAATAACAGACCAAATTATCCTGGATGTCTTTAATGCCACCATTGCAAATTGGTGAGCCGCTCAAAGCATCCCAAATATCCATAACTAAAATAATTCCGTGCAGGTACTCACAACAGAACGTATATTAGGTTTCGTCAGAGAACCTACATCGCTAGCATCCAGCGATGTGAAGGAAATAGATAAAGTGCTCCTCATATATCCCTATTTTCAGAGCTTCCGAATACTCTCTACCAAAGGGGTTATCTGCCTCGGACTACCCGGAATACAAAAAAGACTCCAAAAAACCTCCTTATCTGCTGTAAATAGAGCCTTCCTTAAAGAACTATTATATAAGCAAAACCCCCTCAGTAATCTCATAACAAGAGATCCCAAACCAAAAGAACAGGAACAACAAAAAGAACCTGTACAAAAAACGAAAACCCAACATCACAAAACTGATAAAATAATTTCTAAAAGAGATAAAGATGCGGACAAGGAAGCCCAACAAAATGATGCCCGAAAAAGACTCCTGGAAGAAGCACAAGACGAAATCATACGAAGCGTGCAAGCATCACTAGAACAAGCCAGAAAATCCAGGGCCTACTACGAATCACTCGCCCCAAAACGAGAAAATATAGAACGAACCCTGAAAGAAATACACGACAGAATCTCAACACCCCCACCAACAAACCCAGATAATCCCAAAAAAGAACCTTCAAAGAAAAAAAAGAAGAAGAAGGATGCAGACCCGGAGAAAAATCCAACAACAAACACTGAGGAATCTCCTAAAACCCATGAAGACCTAGCTGCGTCCCAAGGGCTTCCGGCAGAAATTGTTAGTGAAACACTAGCCGAACTGCTGGAAAAACAAGGAAAAAAAGAAAAAGCAATAGCCATGTATAGAAGGCTTATTATATTGTATCCCGAGAAAAAAGATTATTTTGTGACCAAGATTGAAAAACTCCTCCGAAGCTAAAAAAAATATATAATCATGTACACGCTCATACTTGTGATTTGTATCTTCATTTCGGCGATCCTAATACTATCTGTACTTGTACAGAGTCCCAAAGGGGAGGGACTTTCTGCCCAATTCCGAGGAGGTGCTGCCTCACAAATTATAGGGGTCAAGAGAAGTTCTGACCTGATAGAGAAAATAACTTGGTTCGCCGCTGCAAGCTTAATATCCCTCGTGACGATAGCAAATTTATTCCTACTCAATCAACAAGGAGAAGTCGGTAAATTGAAAAGTCCTAACGTAGATAGAATACAGGTGGAACAACCCGATATCATAAAAACAGAAGAGGAACAACTAAATCTCCTAAAAGAAGAAGACGATAAGCAAAATACTGCAAGCCAAAATGTACAGACCCCTCAGACAGGAGAAGTAAATTCAGAAAATCCGAAATAATAACCTATATTGTACGAATACACATATATAATCAAATAAAGACATGGGAGGAGTAAATAAAGTTATCTTGCTAGGGAACGTGGGGACCGAACCCGAGGTCCGACACCTAGATAATGGACGATCCGTTGCCAATCTTAGTCTCGCTACCAATAGGGTATATAAAAATCAGGCGGGAGAACGGGTAGAAAATACAGACTGGCATAAATTGGTCTTCTGGTCACCCCTGGCAACCATTGTGGAAAAATATGTCAAAAAAGGATCCAGACTCTATGTGGAGGGAAGAATAACTACACGATCCTATCTGGATAAAGACGAAAATAGAAGGTATATTACCGAAATAGAGGTCAGAGAAATGCAGATGATTGATAAAAGAACAGAAACAAATCAGGAAGAAGAACAAGACTTCAATCAAAAAACAGAAGGAAATTCAACACCGATACAAAAAGATCAATCGGAAAAGGGTCAAGCGGAAGAGGAAGAAGACGATCTTCCCTTTTGATCAAGTGTACCTAAATTCTCGTCCATGGGTGATGCGGACAACCTAGATATATCCCCCTTTTTTCAAGCCCTGAGTCCTGTCAGTATAGTCTTGCCGCTCGGACTCATGACACTTCTAAGCCTTTCTGCACTCATCTCAGCAGCAGAAACCGCACTCTTTTCACTGGGTGCCACAGAAAGAAGAGCATGCCATATGAACAAAAAACGAGGAGATAAATATATAATCTCTATGCTAAAACAACCCCAAAGGCTCCTGGCAACACTCCTAGTGGTTAATAATATTGCAAATGTCGGATTCGTAACACTCGGGGTCGTTTGGGCTTGGCATCTCATGAAGAGTCAGGAACTAGAGGCTTGGATATTCACACTCCTTACACTAATCCTCAGTTTCTTAATTGTGTTTTTCGGTGAAGTCGTACCTAAAACATATGCCAGCCAACATCCGCTCAGTTACGCACGATGGGTTGCACCCTTACTTAGTTGGATAGACAAATCACTAATACCCCTAACCAAACCCTTTGTATTCCTGAATAAAATTATGAATGTGAAAGGAGAAAAAAGAGCAAACCAGGATACATTACCCTATCTAGATAGACTACTGAGTCTAACGCTGGGTGAAGATAAGAAGGTGGAAGAACAAAAAAATATGCTCAAGAGTATATTCTGTTTATCCGAACGATCTGTAAAAGAAATCATGGTTTCACGAATGGATATAGCTGGTGTAGAAAAAACAACCAAGTTTCAAGAACTCATGAAATTCATCGGAGAAAGAAAGTTTTCACGAATACCAATATATCAAAATACCCTAGATAAAATCGTTGGGGTACTCTACACCAAAGACCTACTCCCATACCTCAATCAACACGATACCTTCAAATGGCAAGATATCATCAAACCCGCCTTCTTCATATCAGAACATAAAAAAATAGATAGTTTATTCAAGGACTTTCAAAGTAAGAGGGTACACATGGGAATCATTCTGGATGAATATGGCGGAACCACCGGAATTGTAACCCTAGAAGATATCATGGAGGAGATCGTGGGTGATATTAAAGACGAATATGAAGAACTAAAAGATTTCTCATATAAAAAAATAGGACCCTCCACATACCTCTTTGAAGGAAAAACCTCACTCAACGACCTCTCTAAAATCTTGGAAATTAAAAATTCATACTTTGATGAGAAAAAAGGTGAAAGTAAATCCCTGGGTGGATTAATACTGGAGCTGAAATCAGATCTCCCATCCGTAGGAGAGAAAATTTATTTTAAAGATATTATCTTCACGGTCGTGAAACTCAGTGAAAAGAGAATTCAAAAAGTGGAGGTCTCTTTGAAAAAAGCGAAAAAAATAGATAAGAAGTCCTAAAAATCCTATCTTCAAGCTTGAAATATAATTCCAACTTCAAACCCTTAAAAAATTGATACAATGAGCAAAAATCTCCTAAGTCGCTTCGCAAAGATGCCACGTTATACAAAAATCCTGGTCGGAATGACACTCGGAATCATCTGGGGACTCATAGCAATAGAAGTAGAAGCATACCAGTTTACCATAAACTGGATCAAACCCTTTGGGAAAATATTTATACACCTGCTCAAATTGATAGCGGTGCCCATCGTACTCGTATCACTAATAGATGGAATCTCTAATCTGCACGAACTCTCAAAACTATCGCGAATAGGAAGCAAGACCATAGGACTATACCTAGGAACTACCGTCATCGCCATCACCATCGGACTAATTATCGTAAATACCATACAACCCGGAGAATACCTGCCACAAGAAAAACAACAAGAATTAAAAGAAAAATACGTCTCTAAGGCAGACCTAAAAGTGGAGACTGCACAAGACGTCAAAAAATCAGGACCCCTAAGAATGTTAGAAGACCTCATACCTCCCAATATCGTAGAAGCTGCCAGATCAAATAAAAATATGCTCCAAATCATCTTCTTCGCTTTCCTATTTGGGTTGGGAATGGTCATCTTGGGTAAAGATAAGGTTGCGCCCATTAAATCTTTGCTCTCATCAACCAACCAGGTTCTACTGAAAATAGTAGAACTCATCATGGCGTATGCCCCCTTTGGCGTATTTGCACTACTGGCAAGCCTGATCGTAGACCTCGCAGCCGATGGAGGTATAATATCTCTCTTCGCCGCACTCGGAACATATGTCTTCTCCGTACTCATATCACTTGCACTCATGATATTTGTCATATATCCACTCTTCCTACGATTTTTCGTCGGGGTCGGATACATACGATTCTTAAAAGGAATACTGCCCGCACAAATGCTAGCTTTCAGTACCAGCTCCAGTGCGGCAACACTACCCGTAACACTCAGACAAGTAGAAAAACGATTGGGCGTGTCCAAAAGAATATCCAGCTTCGTACTACCCCTCGGAGCTACCATTAACATGGATGGGACAAGCATACACCAAGCCGTATCTGCGGTCTTCATCGCACAAGCATTCGGCGTAAACCTGGACTTCTCAGATCAATTGATCATCGTCGTAACGGCTACACTATCGTCTATCGGATCCGCAGCCGTACCCAGTGCCGGTCTGATTATGCTAGTCATCGTCCTGGGTGCAATTGGCGTAGATCCCGCAGGATTAGCCCTCATCATCGCATTAGATAGACCCCTAGATATGTGCAGAACCATGGTCAATGTAACAGGAGATGCATCTGTTGCTACATTTGTAGCCAAAACCGAAGGAGAGTGGAAACTACCTGATCTACAAAAAGAAGATATAAAACAATAAAAAAAATATATACAGGAAAATCACGAAGTAGGGGGTAGAGTAGATGAAGTGGGGGTAGAGTGGATAGCAGAACAATAATAAATCAAGGACATGAGTAACCCTGGCGTAGAAATATATATGGAAGAGAGTCCAAATCCACACGCACGAAAATTCGTTGTCAATAGATTCCTAGTACCCCAGAATAAAACCCTCGACTTCACATCAAAAGAACAGGCTGAAAACTTTCCTCTCGCAAGTATCATGTTTGATTTTCCCTTCATCCGTAGAGTATTCGTCATGCAAAACTTCCTTGCAATAAGTAAAGATGAAAATATTGAATGGTATGAAATACAGCACGAAATCAGGGAAACCATGAGAGAATTTCTCCAAAATCAACAAGAGGCTGTACAAGAATCTAATCCCCCCAAGACAGAAACCATCCAACAACCTGTACATGAAAATTCTGAAGAAGGGTCCCAAGACGAAGAAGACGATAACTCAGACATAACCCTCAAAATTAAAAGTGCCTTAGATACATATATAAAACCTGCCGTCGCACGAGATGGTGGAGCTATCGTGTTCTCCTCATATAAAAATGGAGTCGTTCATGTTCTCTTACAAGGCGCATGCAGCGGATGCCCATCCGCATCCCTTACACTTAAAGCTGGTGTGGAAAACCTACTCAAAAATATGATCCCACAGGTCAAACAGGTGATCGCTAACGAAAACTAAAAACCCTACATCCCAACCCGCACACATACTACCAAAAAAGAAGGGTATACGGAGCCCAACTGTAAATGAGTACGGAACCACGAA